>JAIXVI010000018.1 GCA_027483065.1 Planctomycetaceae bacterium | reverse complement strand
TGCACTACTTGCGCGAGCTCGTCTGGAAAGGTGCGCGCGAACGCTATCGACGCGGTGTTCCACCGAAAGTTGCACGTCAGTTTGAGCACGAGTTCGCCATCATTGATGACCTGCGTTACGCGCCATACTTTCTCACAGTGCACGACATCGTCGCCTTCGCGCGTAGTCGAGGTATTCTCTGTCAGGGACGTGGTGCTGCGGCCAACAGTGCCGTCTGCTTCGCGCTCGGAGTGACGGCCGTCGATCCTGATCGAATCGATGTGCTCTTCGAACGCTTTGTGAGTCGCGAGCGGAATGAACCGCCTGATATCGACATCGATTTCGAGCACGAGCGCCGCGAGGAAGTCATCCAGCACATTTATAGAAAGTACGGGCGACATCGCGCGGCCCTCGTGTCGGAAGTCATCAGTTACCGAGGGCGGAGTGCTGTTCGTGATGTAGGCAAGGCACTCGGTCTGGCCGATGATGTCATCTCCAAGCTTGCCGCTGGAATCGATCGTTGGTCGGGCGGCGGGCTCGGAAGTCGGGAAGAGGGATTTGCATCGGAACGTGACGCAGGCGGTGGTGCGCGCACATCCGCTCCTCAGGAAACTCGGCATTCTGAAGTCGCGGCACAACTGCGTGAAGCGGGGCTTGATCTTTCGGCACCGATTACGCAGCACTTTGTTCGACTTGTCGGCGAAATCCAAGGTTTTCCGCGCCATCGCTCGCAACATGTCGGAGGCTTTGTCATTTCGCGTGGGCCGCTTGCAGAGATGGTGCCGATCGAGAATGCGGCGATGGAGGATCGCACGATTCTTGAGTGGGATAAGGATGACATCGAAGCACTCGGTATGCTCAAAATTGACATCCTTTCGCTTGGCATGTTGACGGCGGTTCGAAAGGCGATTGATCTTGTCAATGGTGATCGTGCTGCACTGGCAGCGGGCGCGGATCCAAAGGGCGCCAGAGATGCTCCGCGCCCACGCGCCGATCTTCGGCAGTCCAATGCGCCGGACCTCGCACTACAAAGGAACGTTTCGCCATCGTCACAAGCCTTTGCATCGGGTACCGCGACTGCTTCGACCATGCCGCCTGAAGTGCTGCGCTTCCACGCGATTCCGGCAGAAGATCGTTCGACCTATGACATGATTTGTAAGGCAGATACGGTTGGCGTCTTTCAAATCGAATCGCGCGCACAAATGTCGATGTTGCCACGGCTCAAGCCGCGTTCGTTCTACGACCTCGTAATTGAAGTCGCCATCGTGCGTCCAGGTCCCATCCAAGGTGACATGGTGCATCCGTATCTACGCCGTCGAAATGGTGAAGAGCCCATCAGATATCCAGATGAAGCGATTCGTCGTGTTCTTGGAAAGACACTTGGGGTGCCGCTTTTTCAAGAGCAAGCGATGTCGCTCGCGGTCGTTGCGGCAGGATTCACTCCGGGGCAAGCGGATGAACTCCGACGCGCGATCGCTGCATGGAAACGAAGTGGAAATCAGATTGCGCGCTTCGGCGAAGCGCTTGAGCAGGGGATGGTTTCTCGTGGATACTCGCGCGCGTTCGCGAAGCAAGTGTTTGAGCAGATCAAAGGTTTTTCGGGGTATGGATTCCCCGAGTCGCATGCGGCGAGTTTCGCGCTCTTGGTGTATGCCAGCGCATGGTTGAAGCGTCATCATCCTGCGGCGTTTGCGGCGGCGCTTCTGAACAGTCAACCGATGGGTTTCTATGCGCCAGCACAGATCGTGCGTGATGTGCAGGAGCATGGAATCGCGGTCCGCGGAGTTGATATCCACTGTTCGCGCTGGGATTCCACGCTTGAGCGTGGGTTTGACGTTGTCTCACTCCTTGCGGAGGAGTGTCGCCGTACCTCATGCGAGGTACAGACGCAGTTCGCTTGGAGTGCCCCTTCAACAGCATCCTCTGCGTCGTCGTCGATGTCGTATTCCGCACAAGACACGGCCTCTAAGTCCTCCGCGCGTTCAACATTTCGTATCGACGCTGGAGTTGGGGCGATGCTCGAGGCCCAGCATGAAGGGCAATATCAGGGGCAATATAAGGAGCAAGATGAGAAGAAACGTGTGGCGGATTCGCGTGATGAAGACGCGAACGCGGCGCCTGACGACATCATGCGTACGAAGCCATCGATCTATCTACTGGAGCGCTTCCGTTGGGGTGGTCTTGGCGAGCAACATGAGCATCAACCGTCTGTTGAAGCCCCTGGCACATCCGTCCGAGTGCAACGTTGGGAAGTCATCGCGAGCAACGGCATTCCGCGAGAGATGCGGGACATGAACGCTGAAGATGCAATCGGGTTTGTTCGCGCGCACGGGCGTGGGCGCAGCGCGCTTCCAACAACGTTCGAGAACAGCACGGAAAAGTTGGATAGACCATCAAGTCTCTCTCGGCTGGCCGAACCGCTCTGTCCTCCGTCAGGCGAAGATCATGCAGCGCGCCTGTCGAGCGATGTGTCGTTTGATGTTCCATCGCAGCCAGCGGTCAGACTTGGACTTCGGATGGTGCGCGGGCTCGAAGTCGATGAAGCGCAGCGCATTGCTGCAGCGGTCGCGCGCGCGGGGCCGTTTCGGCGTATCGCCGATCTCGCCGATGCCGCGAACATCGGGCGCACAACCCTGCGCAAACTTGCAGCCGCCGATGCATTTACATCGATGGGGCTTGATCGACAGCAAGCGATGTGGCAGATCCTCGCGTTGCGTGATCGGGCCCGAGACGCAGATGGTCGTCCAGCGCCAAGTCTTTGGAGTACCCCAAGCGATACTCCACGCGATACCCCACGCGATACTTCACGCGATATTTCAAACAATGATGCTTCGAGTCACGTCAAAGAGCGCATCGGCGAGGGGAGCGATATTCCTCACGAGGAATCTATTCCTGCGTCCTCGCGTGTCGCGATTCCGCAGCCCGACGAACACGAACCGAATCTTCCGTCGGTCCATGAACTCTCGGCGATCGCGCAGGATCTTGAGTCGACAGGCGTCTCGCTGAAACGTCACCCGATCGCATGCCTCCGCGAGCGGCTACAGCGTGCGCGCGTGCTGCCGTGTGGATTTCTTCGAGATGAACGCCGAACTCCCGCAGGGCGTCGAATCACCGTGGCGGGCCTTGTCCTGCTTCGCCAGCGTCCGTCGACGGCGAAAGGCATCGTCTTCATGACGGTTGAAGACGAATCGGGGATTGCCAATCTCATCTTCCGACCTCAGGTCTACGAACGTCTACGCAAGGCCGTGCGTCACGCTGCGGCCATTTGTGTCCGCGGCAAAGTCGAGCGGCGTCATGGAGTCGTGCATCTCCTTGTCACCGACGCCCGTGATATCACGCGACATACGCACGCGCCGCCGTAACTCGGCTAGCTCTTCGACAGTTGTCTCAACTACGGTTGGCTCTACGAAGGGAGGGCGTCGCTGAGGTGCGAGTTCTTCGGTACGCTAAAGCTATGGCGAACGACAACTCAATCATCTGTGCATGCGGCACGCTCACGAACGTGATGATGGCGGTCGCGCCGTCCATGCGGCGTGCGCTCGGCCGGGGGGTGGTGGCGGGCGACCAAACCATCGGTGGCGCTCAAGATGTGCGGACGGTTCATCGCCTCTCTCGAAGTGGAACGTGCAGCTTCGGTCTGGCACTCGTGGTTGTTGGGTGTTCGGTTGTTGGGTGTTCGTTGGCGGGGTGTGGTGGAGTGCGCGGAACGGATCGTCCGCTTCTCCAAGAGAAGCCGTCGCAAGTGATCGGCGTGGACCCGGCGACGCAAGTTGCGCCAAACGCCAGTGACTCGAGCGCGAACGCGCCCTCGCGCGAGTAATCGTGCACGGCGCGTTCCATCGCGTGCCATCGCGAGGGCAACTGCGTAGCGTCGCTATCCCTCGGTGCCGAGCCGACGATGCTCTTCTTCTTCGACTTCGGCGCGACGAACGTCTTCCTTCGTCTCCTGCAGTCGTTGCATGCGACGAAGGTCGGGGAACGCGAACGCGACAAACGCCACAACCGCGATCGTGCCGATGCCGCCGCTCACCACGGAGAAGACTGGTCCGACGAGACGCGCGACCAAGCCCGACTCAAACGCGCCGACTTCGTTCGAACACTCGATGAACACCGAATTCACAGCCGACGTCCGGCCGCGCAGTTCATCGGGCGTGCGTGTTTGGACCAACATGTGCCGAATGACTACCGAAATGTTGTCTGCAGCGCCGCTGATCGCGAGGACCGCCATCGAAAGCCAGAGCGAGGTGCTGAGGCCAAAGACGATCATGCAGACGCCAAAGACGACGACGCTCCAAAGAAGCGCGCGCCCTGCGTGTCGGAAACTCGGTCGCGCGGCGAGCCAGATCGCCATCAAGAATGCGCCCACGTAGGGCGCGGCGCGAAGCGCGCCGAGGCCTTCGGGGCCACAGTGGAGAATCTCCTTCGCGTAGACGGGGAGCAGCGCGGTCGCACCGCCGAAGAGCACGGCGAGCAAGTCAAGCGTGAGTGCACCAAGAATGGTCTTCTCGCGCCAAATGTGTTCGGCACCATGAAACATGTCGCGCAGACGCGGCGGCGCGGAAGTTCGCTGCACGGGGCGCGGCTTCAAGAAAATCGCTGCGATGCCCGCACCAATGCAGAGCACTGCGGTGATGGCGTACACAAGCCACGCGCCACCGATCTTGGCAATGATCCAGCCCGCGAGGAGCGGCCCCGCGACCGCCGCAAACTGAAAGAACCCCGACTGCCAAGCGATTGCGTTCTCGAAGCGCTCCGGCGGAAGAAGCGAGGGAAGGAGTGCTCCACGCGAGGGCGCGTTGAAACTTCGTACGCAACCGGAGGCGAGAAGCAGAAGGAAGAACACCCAGATCGGCGCGGAGGCATGGCTTGCAAAGGCGAGCGAGAGCGCGACCAGCCCGAAACCGATCTGCGTGATCGAAAGAATCGACTTTCGATTGCCACGGTCGACGAGCGTTCCCGCGGGAAGCGTCAATGCAATCACAGGCAGCGCACGCGCGAGGCCCATCAAACCAAGCAGCAGTTCGTCGCCGGTTCGCTCGTAGACCTCCCAGCCGATCGCGGTCGAGAGCATCTGCAATCCCATACTTGACGCGACGAACGCAAATGCGAAAAACCGATAGTTCGGCTCGCGGATCGCGCTGAACGGGTCGTGAGGAAGAGGATTGGAGGCGGGGGGGGGCGTCACGCGAAGTTCTATAAAGCGGCTCTATCACGTGTCACTATGAAGCGGCCCATGCACAACTTCCGAGGGGCGCATTTCGAAAGATGCGCTTGCGAAAAGGTGCCGTCGCGAAACACGCGACACGTCCAACTCAGCCGAACCGACGCTCGTTATCTCATCAGCGGCGTTCGAGTCGCGACAGCATTCGAACCTCGCCTTCGATCACGAACTCCCGCACCACGAGTCTTCGGAGGTTCGATTGACGAGAAGACTTCGTGGGAGGGGTCGCGGAGGGTAGCTGTTTGACGAGCGAACGGTGGAGTGAATTTCGCATCAAACCAAGCCGCATGCCGCCCAAGCGCAGACCGCGCGCAAGCCGATCGCTGCGCGAACCTGCGTGGACTCGCGGATGAGCACAGGGAATTGAGCACGGGGGATTGAGCACAGGAAATTGAGCACAGGGGAGTTCAGCGCGGGGTAGTTCAGCACTGGGAATTGAGCGCGGGGGAGTTGAGTTGGGGATGAGAATTGGGGATCAGATCTTGATCCCGCGGCTTTCGCGGCAACGCGCTGGGGGGCGTACCTCGTCGCAGGTAGGATGACGCCATGAGTCGTTCGTGTGAACTTGCCAACACTGCACCCCTCGCCAACGCCGTCGTACGCATCATGCACTCGCTGCTTCTTGTCGTCATCGTCGCGAGCACGTTCCTCGGCATCGGCTGTCAGAATCGTAAAGTGAAAGTCGAGATCTCTGCGAGCGGCGAGACCGCGGAGCGCACGTTTGCGACGAACGCCACCGACGAGAAATCGCTCGCGCAAGCCCAGGCGGCTTATGGCTCTGAGGGCGAAGCCGATCAAGAACTCGGCCGTAAGTTCGTTGGAAGCTTCGCCGACAGCGCCATGCCATCTGAGATTGGAAATCGCGGCGCGATCGGTCGAGTCGACAGTGCGCTCGGAAGTGCCCGTCTCTACTACGAACAGTTCGCAGATCAGCGTGAAGAGTGGACCAGCCTGCGCGAGCGCGTCGAGGGCGGCATTCTCTGGATGCAACTCTTCGGTCGATTCATCGAGTTGCGGAAGATCAAGGAGGAACCCGCGCGCAGCGAATTCGCGCGTTGGTGGAACTCCGAAATGATTCCCTTCGCCGCCGACACGTACCTCATGTACTCCGGCATGCAGGCCGCCTCGCAGGCACAGCGCATCGGCGCGATGCCGCGCAACGCCGATGATTTCTCCGCGCGAACAACCGACGAGACATTTCGACTTTCGCTCTTCGAACCGCTCATCATCCACTTCGCCGAGCGTGGTTGGCTGACACCCGACGAACTCGCGGCCGCGCAAACGCTCGCGATCAACGGCAATGTCTCGGGCCGCGAGCGCACGTGGGTCGCCGACAAAGTCTTCTCGCCTGCAGTCGCGCGACTCGTCTCGCGATTTGACCCGAGCAAGAAAGACATGAAGTTGAAGGATTTCGTGCCGATCGCGATTGAGTTCGTGCTTTGGACGAAGCTTTCGCGCGAATACCGCGACCTCATCCTCGCGTCTCCCGCGATCAACGAGCAAACGAAGGAAGCGATTCGTCAAGGGAAGTGGGACTTCGAGTTGCCACCGCCCTTCGGTTTCCGCACGATGGAGCGCCCCAAAGTCACCGACGCGGAGGTCATTCTCGACACAGGCGCGGAGCCGTTCTTCACGAACGGCGTTTGGAACGCAACGACGCGCCGCGTGGAGTTCAAAGGTGGTTTCTACGAGGCGAAGTATCGCTACGCGCCCTACAACCCGCCGTACTACGCGATGTGGGCGTTGCCGACACAACGGCAGGAATCGATCTTCGGCGCGGTGATTCTCGAGGGTGAGCCGCTCGCCGAGTATTGCGCGTGGGAAGCGTCGCTCGACGACGCGCTCAAGACGCGTTGGCTTGCAGCACTCGATGAGATCGCGGCGAAGCAGGACGCGGCTGCGGCCTTCGGCGTGATGGCGGAACTCGCGAAGGAGCATCCGCTGCCGTTCCCAATTGCGCGTTGGATTGCCGACAAGGCCGCGCAACCGCTCCCCGAAGGAATTCGCGATCCGTCGAAGAGTTCTTCAGGCAAGAGCGGCGAAACCACTGATGGCGGAAGCCCAACGTCGAATGGCGTTCCTGAATCAAGTACGTCGGTTCCGAGCGCGGCCGCGACTTCAGAAGCCAACGCACGGGCTCGTTGATCGCGCTCGTTGATCGCGCTCGCGCCTGCTTCTGGCGCCTACTTCTGCCGTTCACTCCGGCGCATTCTCAAACGTCAACTTCCAACGCACGGAAGCTGCGGTCGGCGCGATCGAGGTGAGCGTCATGCGCTCCTTCGCACGCAGGCGAACCACCGTGACCGCCGTGTTCGCTGGCCCCGTCGGCATGCCCGCCGCGTCGAACCACTCAAAGCGGTAACCAAACTTCCGACTTCGCTCCGGATCGCCAATCAGATCGACCGCGATGCGCTTCATGTCGCCTTGCACGACGCCTTCTTCAATCGCAACGATGCGGTCGCGATCGTGCAGCCAGCCCGCGACTTCAATCTGCGGATGATTGGAGTTCGCAACGGCGGAAGCACCCGTCGGCGACGCGGGATTCGTCGCACAACCGACGCCTGTCACGAGGAGGACGCTCGCGAGCGCGATCGCCGCCGCAGACTGAACGACATTGCACGAGACATGCACGGAGATCGACATCGAGAGCGTGGATCGCAGCGGCAGGATGTTTGAGAGGCAGTTCATAGCGTTGGAGCAGGGGTGAGCGGCAACGAGAAAGGACGTCAGCCAGTCTGCAATTGACGACGGCCACCGTCGCCGAAAGCACAATAACGCCCGCCAGCGTTCCCCGCCTCGCGCGTGGCGGCACGCATCGAGCCTCCAACGCCTGCGCCGGAGATCGGGCATAATCGCCCACCCGACGCGGCGAGCCGCCAGAGTCGGAACCACTATGCACGCTGTTCGACTCCTTCTCGATTCCGTTCTCGACTACGCAGGGCTCTTCCCGCCCGCGAAGCTCGACATGCCAACGACCGCCGCGAACTACGCCCGCTACCGCCGCTCCGGCGAGTCGTGGATGCTCGCGCGCCTTATCGTGCCCGTCACGCAGTTCCCACAGTTCGTCGATGCGGCGGATCCGCTGCTTCCTAACACCGCGGACATCGAAGGTGACGGGCCATGGCCGCTCTCGGTGCTTGTCGCGCCCGCGTCCGATCGGCAGATCGTCGACGACCTCGAGCGCATCGAGCGTTTCAACGCGCGCATGGAAGACCGCGAGTTCAGCCGTATCCACGGACGCGCGGCGATCGACACGATCGAAACGAAAGCAACTTCGCCGCGCGAAATCGACCGCGCGCTTGAGTATGTCCCCGACGACATCTTTGCGTACTTCGAAATCCCTGTGCAGGGCGACATCCGCGGCCTCGTGACCACGATGGCGTCGCTCGATACCGGCGCCAAGATTCGCACGGGCGGCGTGACCGCTGACGCGCACCCAACGCCGGAAGAAGTCGCGCGTTTCCTCAAGATCTGCCGCGCGGCTGAAGTCCCATTCAAAGCGACCGCGGGGCTCCATCATCCGTGTCGTCACATGGCAACCGACGTCGGCTGCATGCAGTTTGGCTTCCTCAATGTCTTTGTCGCGGGATGTTTGCTCTGGCAAGACGAGTCGATGTCTGAGAAAGAGATCGAGTCGATCCTCGTTGAAGAGAACGCGCGGCAATTCGAGTTTGGACCGACTGGCCTCGCATGGCGTAAGCGCTTCCTGAAGTTCGATGAAATCGCAGAAGCCCGCGAGCGCTTCGCGCACAGTTTCGGTTCATGCTCGTTTGAAGAACCGCTCGCCGATCTGCGCGGGCTCGGACTTCTTCCGGAAGGTGACGTGCCAGAAAGTGAAGAGGAGGCAACCTCGTGAGTGCAGGTGAATCACGCGATACTCGACTTGTTTCGCCCGAAGATCCAGCGCTCCGCTCGTGGGTTGAATCCGCGAACGACGCGTCGGGCGACTTTCCGATCCAGAATCTTCCGTACGGCGTCGTCGACGACGGGCCCGCGGTCCGCATCGGCGATCGCGTGCTTTGCCTGCGCGACGCACTCGACGCCGATCTCTTCGTGAAAAAACTCGCGTCAAGCGATGAATTCCTCATGGCAATGGACGTTGGTTGGTTGAACGGCATCGCCGAACTCGATACCGCGCAGCAAACCATGCTTCGCCACAACATCGCGGCGTTGCTCGCGCACGGTTCACCCGCGCGCGCGAAGGTCGAGCGCTTGCTTCGTCCCGCGGCGGAGTGCGAACCATCGGTGCCGTTTGTCGTCGGCGATTACACCGACTTCTACGCGTCGCTCCATCACGCGACGAACGTCGGCTCGATGTTCCGGCCAACGAATCCGCTTTTGCCAAACTGGAAGCACGTTCCAATCGGTTACCACGGTCGTGCGAGTTCGCTTGTGGCGAGCGGCACCTCGATCGTTCGGCCGCATGGGCAAACGGTCTCGAGTGACGAAGGTCCTCCGACCTTCGGTCCATCGAAATTGATGGACTACGAACTCGAGGTCGGCTTCTTCGTCGGTCGTGCGAATGAACTCGGTACGACGATTCCCATCGCGGATGCGTGGAATCGCATCTTCGGCTTCGCGCTCGTGAACGATTGGTCGGCGCGCGATATTCAAAAGTGGGAATACCAGCCGCTCGGTCCGTTCTTGGCGAAGAACTTCGCGACGACCGTGTCGCCGTGGGTCGTCGTCCGCGATGCGCTCGAACCGTTCCGCGTGCCCGGTCCGCCGCGCAGCGCCGAAGATCCGCAGACGCTGCCGTATCTCACCGATCCCGCGGGCACAAACCTCGACATCACGCTTGAAGTGTTGATCGCGAGCGTGGCGATGCGCGAGAAGGGCATGGCGCCGACGCTCGTTTCGCGTGGGAGTTTCCGAGACATGTTCTGGACGCCCGCGCAGATGCTCGCGCATCACGCATCGAACGGTTGCAACATGGAAGTTGGCGACCTCCTTGCCTCGGGCACGGTCTCGGGCACGACGAAAGACTCGCGCGGCTGTCTCCTCGAGCGCACTTGGCGCGGCACCGAGCCAATCACGCTCGGCGACGGCAGCGAGCGGAAGTTCCTCCAAGATGGCGACGAAGTCATCATGCGCGGCTTCTGCGAGGCTCCGGGGCGACCGCGAATCGGCTTTGGCGAATGCCGCGGCATCGTGTTGCCCGCGCGGTGACCCCTCCTCGTTGTATGCCTCATGCTGAGCGCCGAGAGGGGTGCGCGCGTCTGGGGCGTGTGCGTTTGCGTGCGTGCGCCCGCGTGGTCGTGACCACGTGCGATTGCCGCTGGTTTCGCCCGCTTTGTCGCGCATTTGGTGCGAACGGGCTTGTTCGGTAGCATTGCCGTATGGCTTCGTCCGCCCCTAATTCTGGATCAACGCCGCTTTCGCCGCAGTTGGTTGAACTCGTCTACGGCGAACTTCGCGCACTGGCCGCGAGTTACATGCGCCAACAGCGCTCTTCGCACACGCTGCAGCCGACCGCACTCGTCAACGAAGCCTTCCTCAAGATTGCGAAATCGAATTCGGATGCATTCGCGAGTCGGTCGCACTTCATGGCGGTCGCGGCGACGGCCATGCGGCAGGTGCTGATCAATCACGCGGAATCGAAGAACGCGGAGAAGCGGGGCGGCGGATCTCGGGGGATTCCGATCGATCCAGGCATGGCTGCACCCGACTTTGGCGTCGCACAGGTCGATGTACTCGCGATCGACGAGGGGCTTCGGAAACTCGAGAAGCTCGACGAGCGCAAGGCGCGCGTGGTCGAGGCCAAGATCTTCGGCGGGCTGAGCCACGAGGAGATCGCAACCGTCCTCGGGGTTTCGCTCTCAACGGTCGAGGGTGATTGGCGGATGGCGAAGGCTTGGCTTGCGAAAGAAATGCAAGGTTCTGACGGAAAATCCTGAGGCTCGGCCGCGCGATTCCTGTTTCTTGTTTGATGGGCGGAACCATGCGCGCACGAAACCTCTCCAGCGCGTCACGCTCGTGGTGACCCCCCTCTTGTGGGGCGGTTCCCGTTTTAAAAACATCGTTGCGACGATTCTCCATGAACGTGCACACACCACGCTGACGACGGATCCTCTTCACCCGCCCGGTCCCGACCGACCGACCGACTCACCCACCAATGGACGACGCGCAGCGATTCAAATTGCTCAACGACCTCTTCGACCGTGCGCACGACTTGTCACCGGCCGAAGCCGAAGCGATGCTCGCCGCGATTCGTGAGGCGTCGCTTCGCACTGAATTGCGTCAAATGCTTGAACTCGATCGTGAAGGCACGCCGGAGGTCCGGACTTTGATCGACATCAGTTCGGTGATTGACGCGCCGGAAGAGGAGTCGGAGGTCGAGGTCGACGTTCCCGAGCGTATTGGCGGGTATGAAGTTCTCGGAATCGTGGGTTACGGCGCAAGCGGCGTGGTACTCAAGGCACGGCAATCGGCGACGGAGCGCATCGTCGCAGTCAAGGTTCTCGGGAGCGGTGCGTGGAATCCCGCAGCACTGACGCGATTTCGTCGAGAGATTCGCCTACTCAGTCGCCTCGAGCATCCACATATCGCGCGGGTTTACGACGCGGGTACCGACACAGCAAGCCTTCCCGTGCGTCCATTTTTCGTGATGGAGTTCGTCGATGGTGTGCCGCTGAATGTCTGGGCGCGAGGAGCGAGCGGCGGTGTAGGTGCAGGAAGCGGTAAGAGTGGCGGTGAAGTTCGGGGAGCGCGGCGTTCGGTGCGCGAAGTGGTGAAGGCCTTTCTCGATATCGCCGACGCGATTGGTTACGCGCATGCAGCGGGTGTCGTCCATCGCGACCTGAAGCCAGGCAACATCTTTGTCACGGCCGAGCATTCGGTGAAGGTGCTTGATTTTGGTGTCTCGGGAACACTCTCTCGGGCGCCCACCTCGGAGGGTGAGCGCACGCATGAACCGATGATGACGATGTCGCTTCCGGGAGTTTCGGTGGGCGATTCGCTCGTGGGCACGCTGCCCTACATGAGCCCGGAACAGTTTGATGGGACACACGCGGTCGATGCTCGCAGTGATCTTTACGCGATGGGAGTACTGCTCTACGAGTGCCTCACGGGACGGCTGCCGTACTCGGTCGAGCGACGCACGATTCCCGAAGCTGCCGCGATCATTCGCGATGAGATTCCCTCGACCATCAGTCGCGTGGATCGCGCTCTGCGTGGCGATGTTGAAATCATCGTGGCGCGGCTTCTTGAGAAGGATCCTGCGCAGCGCTATCAAACCGCCGAAGAACTCGCAGAAGACCTGAAGCGATTCCTCGAGGGGCGACCAACGCGCGCGCGTCCTGTTTCTCGCGTGGAGCGCGCGCGCCGATTCACGCGACGCTATCACGTGTTGATCGTCGCCACCGCACTTGCATTTGCGACGCTCGTTGGATTTCTCTGGTACGCCGTGCATCTTTGGCAAGTCGCTGAGTCGCGCAGTCGTGAACTCGCCTCTTCGCTCGAAGTCACGAAGCGCGCGGATTATCGCCGTGCGATTCGCGATGCCGAGGCGTCGCTTGAAAGTGGTTCACCACGCGATACGCGACGTGCGCTTTCGAGTGTTCCGCTTGAGTTACGCGGTTGGGAATGGCGCTATCTCGCGAACCGAGCGGGTGCGGAGTCGCGCGTACTCTCGCTTCCCGCGCTTCCACTTACGGTCGCATGTCGCGGCGGCGTGGTTCTCGTGGGTGATCTTTCGGGGCACGTGTATGCGATACACGGAGTTTCTGGAGCGCCTGAGCTCGTCGCACAACGAGGCGTCCCCGCGCGCGACCTCGCGCTCTCGCCGGACGGAACTCAATTCGTCGTCGCTGAGACGAGTGAGTCGACGATGCTCATCCAATCAACAAAGACGGGCGAAGTCGTCCGCATACTCGCCGCCGACCTCGGTCCACCGACGTCCGTGGCGTGGTCTGACGATGGACGATGGCTGGCGTACGCGACCTTCCACGGTCGCGCCGCGGTGCTTGATCTTCAGACTGGCAGCGAAGTCCAACGCGTTGGTCCAGCGATCTCGGAGATGCCCGATCCTGCAGATGTGCGCTTTCGGGACGGCATGGTTCGGTTCTTCCCCGCGTGTGATGGGTTCATCGTGGCCGAGCGTCTCGATCATCGTGCCACGATTGTGCCTCGGCTTGGCGCACAGCCTTTGCTCGTCGAAACAGCAGGAAGTGCCGTCGAATGCATCGGCGCGACGCGCTCCTCTGAAGGTCCGCTCGCCTTGATCGGAGACTTCGATGGTCGCGTGCACTGTTTCGAAGCAGATGACGGTCGCCTCGTCCGCACCATTGCCGCGCATCGCGGCGCGCTGCGCACGTTGACGGATGGACCGGGCGAGTATCGCTTCACGACTGGTGCCGTCGATGGAACGATTCACATCTACGACGCCAACCGTGGAACACCAGTTGGTGACGCGTTCGGCGCAGAACTGCATGTCCGTGGCGTTGCACACGAGCAGAATGTTGGTCAGTTGATCGCAGTGGGTGATGACCGCTCGATGCGAATGTGGTCGGTTGCGCGTCATGTGCTGGAGCCTGTCCTTCGCGGTCATCGCGCATGGGTGTACAGCATTGCCTTCGCGTCCGATGGAAGTCTTGCATCTGGCGGCGGGGAGGTTCCACGGAACGATGGGCGGCTCCTTCGGTGGGATCTCGCGTCACGCGAGTCGAGCGATGCGGTGAAACTCGGTTCCGACGCGGCGCTTGAAATCGTGTGGGATGTCGCCGCTGATCCCAAGGTCGAGGGCGGCTGGATCGCCGCGGCGGGTGCGCGCGTGTGGTTTCGCCAAGGTGATGCTCTCGACTCGTTCTCCGTCCCGTCGAGCGTCTTTGCCGTGGCCCCAGTAGCAGGCGGTGATGCGATCGCGCTCCTCCGATTTGAGAGTGCGCAGGTCGAGATCTACAGCCGCGAAGGGAAACTTCTCACAAGCGTGCCATGTCGAGGCGCGGGCGTTGGCGCACTCGCGACCGACCACCTCGGAGAGACGCTCTTCGTGGGCGATGGCTCGACCGTCGCCTGTTATGGCGTTCGGCGCGGGGTTGATGCTGCGGAGATCCAACTCACACGCTCATGGGAGCTTTGGACGGGCACAACCGTCACTTCACTCTCCTCGACACCGGATGGGCGGCTCGTCGCCGTGGGCTGCATGGGTGGTGATGCGCTGCTCGTCGAGAACGCTGCGAATGTGGCGGAAGAGCCGAGCGATGCCGGCGTGGGGAACGCTCCGCTCAGCGTGGTTTGGCGCACGCGCGCGAATCCTGGCGACTCTGTGCGTGTTGCCATTTCACCCGATGGGGCGCGCGTCGTGACAGGCGGCACGGGTCCGGCGGTTCGGGTGTGGGATGCCGCCGACGGCGAGCCATTGCTGTCGCTCTCAGGCCACGGCGACACGATCCTCGACATACAGTTTTCGTTCGACGGCCGCACGCTGGCCACATCGTCGATGGACGGCACCATCCGGCTCTGGCTCGCGTCGGATGAACTCATGGATGCCGCGCCGCTTTGGGAAGCATCGGTGGAAGGATCGGGGAAGAGCGAGGGGAAGTCCGGAGAATCACGCCAGTCTGGGCTTGCTGAGGGTTCGACGGACGCCGATGATGAATGAAGGCTTGTGATGAGTTTTTTCACCCGAGCAACATCCTCGTGCGCGACACCTTCTCGAGCGGTCGTTGCTCACCGGTGCATGGCAGGATCCCGCTGGTCGCCCTCACTTCCGTCGCGATTGCGCACGCGACGGGGTCAAAGCACGCTTGCTTCCGTCCCTTCGTGGATTATCCCTTCATGGATTATCCCTTCATGGATTATCCCTTCATGGATTATCACTGCATGGATCGTCACTGCATGGATCATCGTCCTGCCGAGCATGACCCTCGCCGCATCGCCTGCAGAGTCCAGTGCGCGGTTCCACCCGCAACAACCCGACGTCGCATCTTCGGCGAGCCCACGCGTCACGTTCTCATCCTTGCTCAACGATTTTCTCGATCCGATGCGGCCGTCGCGCGAGAGTGCGGGTGCATGGAACGCGTGGCTCGCGACATCGCGCAATCCCAAGGCCTTTGAGCCATCCGACCCAGCATGGTTCACGAACGACGACCGCGGCCATTTTCTACGCATCGATTCGATCAACGGACGCGATGAGTGGGTGCTCTGCGATGTGGACGGTCCTGGCGCGGTCACGCGTATCTGGACCGCCATGGAAGCCACGCTCGCCAACGCAGTCGTACGGATCTACATCGATGGTGCGATGGAACCAACGATCGAAGCACCGTTCTACGATTGGCTGCGCGGACGAGGCAACGTTCCATCACCGATTGCGACGACGCTCGCTCCCGGCGGGCTCGCAGCAAACGTGCCGACCGGTTCGGCTGCGGTTTCGTACTTGCCGATCCCGTTTGCGAAGCGATGCGTGGTGACTCTCGACCGCGTGCCTGGCTATTGGCAAATCACAGGACGACGCTACCGCGAGGCGACACCGATGGATTCGCTGACGCGTGAGATGCTCACCAAACAGCGCCCGGAATTGGAGCGGATTGCACGGGAAATGCTTTGCCCATCGGTCGTGCCGCCCTCAGCTGAAGCGCTTCCCCCGAATCGAGTGCGAGCGTCGATACTCACGCGTGAAGCGCCGATCTCTTGGGAGCGCGACACGCCGGGCGTGATCGAGCGAGTCGTCGTTGAGATCCAGAAGGCACCAAGCGAACGAGAAGCGCTCGCCGAGATGCTGCGTTCGACGTGGCTCGAGTGTGACTTCGATGACAAATCGTGCGTTCGCGCGCCCATCGGTCATTTTTTCGGGCTCGGCGAATGCGCACCACCCGTTGGTGATCGCATGCGAACCGCCGTACGCCGAGAAGACGGCTCGCTTCTCTTGGAGTGTCGATTCGCGATGCCATTCACACAGGGCGCACAAATCAGAGTGACCGATCGCGGCGCAGTCAGTGTGTCAGCGGTGCGGGGCGTTGTGTCGTTGGCGGTCGTCGTACGCGATAGACTCGAGAGCGATCCTTCAACTCCGCGGCTCTTCCACGCCATGTTTCGCGAGGTGCGCGACGTCTCCAACCGCAGCATTTGTGATCTCGCGATTGCGCGGATCGAGGGCGAGGGCGAGTGGATCGGTACGACGCTCGCGATTCTCAGTCCACACGCGTACTGGTTCGGCGAAGGTGACGAGAAGGTCTTCGTCGACGACGACCCGATGCAGCGTCAGCTCGGGACAGGCACGGAAGACTTCATCGGTTGTGCATGGGGATTTCCGCGCGTGCTTTCGTCTGACGCGGTTTCGGTCGCGCCGCGGCCCTCGATGCATCGGACGTCGTATGAAGGCCGTACAACCGCATCACGACTTCGATTCCTCGACGGCGTTCCGTTCACGAAACGCATGGATATCGATCTCGAGTGGGTGCCGCCGGCATCGTTTGATCGTCCGGCGGTGGTCGCGGCAACCACGTTTTGGTACGCCGAGCGGGGGCGATCGCGTCCGGTCGATTTTGACGATCCACCGACCATGCTTGCGAACGCGCTTCCCGAATCGATGCGCAAGATCGCCGGCGCGATCGAAGCAGAATCGTGCGCCATCACTGGCCGCGCCGAAGGGATCGAGTTTGAATTACAAGACATCGGCTCGCTCTTCCCTGATGCTGCGTGGAGTGGAGGCCGATCGATTTTCGTTCGGCCACGCGCTGTTGGCGATTGGATTCGCATCGAGGTTCCGTGTGGTGAGATTTCTGACGGCACACCGGTGCGCGTCGCTGTTCGCGCGATCGGCGCGCCGGACTATGGATTCGTGCGGTTTCGCGTGGACGGCCGCGAGGCCGGTCCGAACGTTGTCGACCTTCGGCGCGATCTCGTTGCGCCCGTACCCAATATCGATCTCGGCGTTCATGAGGTGCGTCGAGGTCGATGTACCATCGATATCGAAGCCATGAAGCCTGCGGACAAGGTGACCGCGCGTGCGGGGATCTTCTTCGGCATCGACGCGTTCTTCATCACGCCCGTTGCGAAGTGATCCTTGCAGGATTGAGCGGACGCGCGCCACGTCACGTCACGTCACGTCACGTCACGTCATTTCACAGCGCGTCACTTGGCGCGCTGCACGTAACGAGCCCAGTCGAGGTTGAGTTGCTGGCTTACCATCGGCTTGAGTCGCTTGATCGAGCCGGGCGGGAGCTCAATGACGAACTGCGCGGGCATGCGCGAGCTGTAGCGGTAGAGGCGCGACTCGTAGCGCTCTTTCGTTTCGCCGGTTGAACGCAGTTTCTCACGCGTGGCTTCATGAAGCGCGGTCACGCGACCTTTGCCGTCGACGAAGATCATGTCCATGTCGATGAGGCAATCCTTCATCCAGTAGTTCAGCATGATCGCCCGTGGATGGACGAAGATCATCGCGGTCCCTTCGGGGAACTTGTCGCGCGCACCCATGCCGGTCGCGCGCGTCGTTTCATCGAAGCAGAACTCGGCGTCGAATTGTTCGCCGAGTAACACGATGCGTTCCTTCGGCAAATCGCTGAATGGCTTCGCCTCGAGGATGTCGTCCTTCGTTGGAACGGTGGCGGGCTTCTGCTTCGTCGGCTTGGCGGCAGGCGGCGTCGGCTTTCCGTCGGTGGGTTTGGACGGACCTTCGTTTGGCGTCGAAGCGGGCGGCGTTGCGGGTTCTGTTGCTGGCGGAGTCGCTGCCGGCGGATCGAACGCAAACAGCATCGATGAGGCCGCGAAAACGCATGCGAAAGTTGCCACGCTCACAAGCGCGCGAGGTGATGTGAGGCGAGACAGTTTCATGTGCGTCTTTCGGTTCGACGTTTGGTTTCGACGATGGAGATCACAAGCAAAGGA
>JAIXVI010000206.1 GCA_027483065.1 Planctomycetaceae bacterium | reverse complement strand
GTGACGGCGCTCGCATCCTCGCGACTGATCCTTCCGAGGCTCTACGCGGGCGGATGGCCACTCCTGAGGCTCTTCGGGATGGCCTGCGTGACTTGGGGCTTGGGCCTGCTCACCTCCATGTTGCGACAGGCAGTGCTTCCGATTCCCCCGGGCGAGTCGGCGAACCTGTTCCTCCAGGGAGCGCTGGCGTTCCTCGTCGCGGGATTCCTCGCCGCCGCCGTCGCGTATGCCGTGTGGGAACTGGCGGGTGTGCCCTGCATGCGCAATCTCCCAGGGCTCTTCCGGCGCGCGCGACGCGAAGTGTCGGTGCTCGGCTGCGTGGCGTTCGGCGCCGCCTTCGGCATCGGCGGCGGGTTGCACGGACCGCTCTCGCCGGAGACCGCGTTCCTCGGCGTGGCCGCGCTGCTCGGCTTCACCGTCGGCATCGTGAGCAACCTCGACCCTCGCCGCTGGAACGAGTGGCTCGGCGGCGTGCCCGTGATGCTCCTCGTGTTCGGAACACTCTTCTTTCTGCCTGAGATCGCGCGACTGACCGCGCACGGCGGCCTGCTTTGGACCATCCCCGCCGGCGTGGCGATGCTGGTCTCGATCGACCGCAGCATCTGCGCGCTCGAGCGACGAGGCGAGTCCCACCGGGAGGCCCTCACCGATGACGACACAGGTCAGGTCTCCGAGTTTTCTCACTTCAGCGGTGGCAAGGTCCGCCTGCGCCGTGCGCCCCGCGGCGGTGCGGACCGCTTCCAAGGCCTCCGCCAGACGAACCTCGACTGGGTGCGGGCGATGCTGCACGAGTCGTACGGCATGCTCCGTGGTGGCCTCGTCGCCTTCACGGTGCGCATTGCGATCGCCACCGTGATCGTGACGGGCCTGTTCCTCATCGGCGCCCGCGCGCTCGGCAATCTGCGGGTCATCGACGCGACTTCGGGCGAGCCTGCCACGAGCGAGACCAGCAGCTTTTCAACTGTGCATCAGGGCCTGTCGGGCTTCTCCGGCGACTGGCTCACGCTGCCGTTCGAGCGGCAGACCGTGCTGCCGCTCGCGTCTGCGATCGTCATGGCGGTTTTCACGGCGCTCGCCTGGAACCTCGTCGGTAGGAGTTCGTCCCTACGGCTTCCGATCTCGCGGCGACGCCTCGCCACGGTGCGGTGGCTGCGAACCCAGATCGAGGATGTCGTGCTTGTGAGCGGGATGCTCATGGGGCTTCTCGCGCTGGGCGCCATCCTCTCGCGCCTCTCCGAGCACGATCCGTGGACCAACCTGCGGGAGTTCGTCTCGCTCACGATCGCGGCGTTTGTGCTGCTCCCCTTCATCTACTGGATGCGGCTCTGGTGGGTCGACGCACGCGTCGGATCTCCGATGGGCTTGGGCATGGGATCGGGCATGCGTCCCTCGCCCCGCGACGACCGCACGGACTCGGCCGACCCCTCGACGCTGCTCGGCTACGCGATCGCCACCGTCGCGACCGTCGGCGGTGGCAAACTCCTTCTGGTGGGATGGACCGAGTTGTCCATGCACCTGCGCGCCGTGCTGCCGACCGCGCTCGAGGCTTGGATCCCGCTCGTTGTCATCGTCCCGATCGCCCTCGTCCGCTGGCTATGGCTCGTCGAGTTGCGGCGGTACTACGGGCGAATCGACCTCGCCTGAACCTGTCCTTCGTCGCCGCGCGCTGAGTCCAAAGAACAGGTACCCGTTCCAGTGCTTCCCAGTGATCGCCGTCGCGACCGCGCTCAGCGAGCGGTAGCGGTGCCTGCCGAGCATGAACCCGTCTTCCGTCACCGTCACGCGGTAGTCGCGATCGCCGAAGTGCCTCACGAGCACCGTGCCAGGCGGCGGTATGCGCGGATCCCGAACCTCGGCGGCGAGCGGTCGCTCGAACGCATCCTCTGCTGGTTGGGGGATCGGAACGCAGGGCGGCAGGGTCTCGAGGTAGCTCGCGAAGCTCGCCTCGCAGCCGAAGTCCTTCGCCACATCTCGGGCGACCGCCAGCGCCTCCGGCAGTTGGTGGCTCATGTCGATCGTTCGCAGTCGGGTCGTGATCGCGCGAACCAGCCAAGCTCGGTTCCCCGAAGTCGTGTCTCGGCCGAAGGTGTGGCGATAGACCTCGCGCAGCTCGCGCGGCCGCATCTGCTCGACGCGGGCGATGCGGTTGGCGAGGGCAGGGTCGACGATGATGGATGGCGTAGGAGCGGTGGGCATGGTGTGGGGACCGAAAGTCCCCTACCTATTTCATTTGCCGCAGCCAGACCGCCGTCAACCAGAATGCCTCGAGGGCGCCACATTCGGCCCGGCGCTGTGAACCGAGAGCAGAGAGCGCGCGAGAGCAACCCCGCGTGGACGCGGCTTGGGGGCGCTTCGGGCGCGATCCGAACGCGGTTGATGCGAGAACCCGAGAGAGCGCCAGGGAGCGCGAAGATGCCCCCAAGATGAAGCCTTGGGCATCAGGATCGATGTTTCGGCAGCCCCCATCAATGAACAAGCGGGTTGGCCGTTCTCGGCCAACCCGCTTCGGTAACTCCCAGAACTGGACTCGAACCAGCGACATGCGAGTTAACAGCTCGCCGCTCTACCAACTGAGCTATCGGGGAATAGCTTGAGGGACGGAAAGGATACCGTCCGCGGCAAGATCGTCAAGGTGGGGGGAGGAACTTCAGTTGGACTCGAAAGTCGCACTGAGAAATCCGTCTCGACGGTTTTAGGGGCAGGCGCCAAACGCTGACAGGACCGCCGCCAGATCGGCCGCGCCGACCGTGCCGTCACGATCCACGTCCGCGATCGACCGCGAGAGGTCCCATTCACTCAGCACAATGGCGAGGTCTGCGGCATCCGTTCGGCCATCGACGTTGAGGTCGGTTCGGCAGTCGGGCGTTGGCACGTCCGCTGGCTCAAGCGTCTGGTCGGCGTCGACCAAGAAGTCCTCACCGACTGCAAGCCCCGTCGACGATCGACTCAGGAGAAGGCGCGACTTCACTTGCAGGCCATGCATCGGGTGGGCTGCGTTGAGCACAAGACCTTTCGGGCTGATCTTCCACGCCGTCGTCACGCGATCCGCACCAACCGTGCAAATCGTTCCGCGATCACCGTCGGCGATATCGAGAATGCCCGCGGGGAAATTCAACGCCGCCTCGATCAGGCCTTTCGGCGTGAAGCGATACGCGCTGACGTTTCCTGCGGTGAGAAGGAACGCGAATCCATGTGCAACGGTCAGACGCGTCGTCGAATTGATCGTGGCGTTACCTGGAATCGGCAAAGGCACGACCGAACTTCCTTGAGGCGCATAGTTGACCGCCGCAATCATGCGGTTCGCGGGCATGAGGTAATGCGCGATATCGCCAGCGACACTCACGGAAGTCGGAACACTCGCAAGTGGTGTGATGACGGCTTGCGCGCCGAGTTGATCGAGGTCGACGCGCGCCGCGTGGCCAGAACCGAGCGCCACATGCAAGTAGCGAAGTCGGTCGACGTCGAATCCACGCACGGTGTTCCCCGCCGGCGGCGTGAAGGCCGTCACGCCCGCTCCAGTGAATCGGTTTCGCAAGCGAACGCTGCCGTTGGCGAGCGACGCGATTCGAATGTCGTCGGGCAAGACACGGAGCAGTGGTGTCCCAGTCTCAAGCGGCACATTCGTAAGCGCTTCGCGGCCCGGGCGCCACGTCGCTGCACTCGGCGTGATGCGCGCTGCGGTCGATGATTCCGCATCCCACGTGTAACAGGCCGCAGGCCAGACCGCGATGATTCCTTCGAGGAGCGTGAGTGCAGCGCTCGCGGAAGGTGCGGAGAGTTGCTCCGCAGCACCGGAACCTGAAGAACTCACAAAGTTGATCGACGTGACGTTCCACCACGACGTTGCGGCGGCGGACTGCGATGTTCGAGGATCGGAACTCCCTGAAATAGGATCGCGCACACCCAAGCGCTTGAAACCGCCACCAGCGATGGCCGTCGTGATCACTTGGAAGTGGCCACTTGTTCGTCCGGTTTGGTTGAAGGTCGTTCCGCTCCACAAACCAGTATGTCGCCCAAGCAACAAGAGTCCGATCGCGTCGTTGTTCGCGCCGGCGCAGGCAAACTCATAGGTCGATGGGAAGTACCCGCGCGAGTAACTGCGGTAGTACTGACGTACGACAAACTCATCACCAAGTTGCGCGGTCAAGTGCGTGTAGAGCGAGGCGTACGAGCTTCCGCACGCGCTTCCAGAGTCTCCGCACGAGGCGGTCGCAGTGGAACCGCTACTGCATGAGACGGCGTTGCCGTAGGTGCAAAGCGTCGCGCCAATCGAAGCGTAATTCGAAGCATCGGCCCACGTGCTTCCTGCGGGGATGCCAGGCCCGAGATGCGGAAAGCCGTGCGCTGAAACGTATCCGAGCACGTCAAAGTTGGCTGATGGCCCGCAATAGCACGCGCCATTGTTCGGGAGATCGGTGCGCTGTTGGTCGACGTCGGGCATGTCGAGCACGACGTACGCGAACGTATTCGCATCGACGTAATTCGTGAAGGCAATCTCGGCGTGCGCAACAGAATGGACAGCGGAGACTGCGCCAACAAGGGCGAGTGAACGGATCGGCGTTGGAATGTGCATAGAGGGTCTCAGATCGGGCCGCGGGACAAGCGGCCTGCGAGCATGCAACCCAATCGCACGATGAAGATCGTGTTGAATTTGGCGTTGCCTGCGCGCCGGCAGCGGACTTCGGTAGCGTGTCGATGCGCGATCCTGTACGTTGATCGGATGCCTCATCTCACTCGACGCTCGTTCGCGGCGCTTTCAGGACTCGCAGGATTCACCGCACTCGTCGGTCGTCGAGACGTGGACGCCGCCGCAATTGACACGGCAGTGTCAACGGCGTCGATCGCAACGCAACAAACTGCGTCGACTGCCGGGAAGCGCGCCCTCCGCTTCGCGCACTTCACCGACCTCCACATCACGCCCGATCGCCCGAGCGAGCCTGGCATGAAGAAAGCGTTTGAGACCGCGCAGGCCGACGGCATCGAGATGATCCTGACCGGCGGCGATCTGATCATGGATTCGTTCGCGACGAAGCGCGAGCAAGTCGATCGCGAGTGGGCACTCCTCCACAAACTCTTCGCGGAGCACTGCAAGGTTCCCGTCGAACACTGCCTCGGCAACCACGACATCTTCGGGTTCTGCCTTTCGAAGGCGGGGCTCAAGGGCGATGAACCTGACTTCGGCTACACGCGCGCGCTCGCCGAACTCAAACTTGCAGAGCGTTGGCGCAGCTTTGATCGCAACGGCTGGCACTTCATCGTGCTCTCGTCGGTCGAGCGCGATCCGAAGGACGAGTGCGGCTATCTCGCGTATCTCAACGACGAGCAGCGCGCGTGGCTCGAGGCAGACCTCGCGGCGACGAAGCTGCCGACCGTCGTCGTTTCGCACGTCCCGATCGTGACGGTCACGCCCGCGGTGCGCGGCGGCGAAACCGAGCGAAAGAACGACAAGACCGTGATTTCCGGCGGGCTCGTTCACCTCGACGCGCCGACCGTGCACGGTGTCTTCCGCAAGGCTGGCAACGTGAAGCTCGTACTCTCGGGTCACACGCATCTCATCGATCGCTGTGAGACCGATGGCGTCACCTACTGCTGCAGCGGTGCTATCTCCGGCGGTTGGTGGAAGCCGACGAAGACCTACTGCGACCCGACGTACGCGCTTATCGATCTCAACACGGATGGCTCGTTCGACTATTCGATCAAGCCGACCGGTTGGACGAATTCGTAATCGCGGCGCGCGCATACGAACCTACTCACGTCGCGGCGAATCACTTCGCGGCGCGCACAACTTCCACCGACAGCACGCCATCGATCGCCGAGAGGCGCGCGATGAGTTGGTCGGCGGCCGCTTCGCCGCCGAGTTCGACTTCGTAACTGCGTTCGATCGCCGCGCCCGCGCGAACGCTTTCGATGCCAAGCAGCGACTTCTCGGGGCACGCGGCATCGAGTGCTGCGAGAAGTGCCTCGCGGTTTACGAAGTCGTGCGCGACGCGAATCTTCAATCGGAACGCGCCGCCTTGGAGCGCGTAGAACGCGGGCGTTCCCGAGCCGAAGAGTTTCGCCGCGGCAGCGATGAACGGCAGCGCCATCGCAGGAAGCGCGATGTATCCAGCGCCGACCGCGAGGCCGATCGCCACGGCGCAGATCACAAACGCCGTGTCGCGCGTGTCCTCAACCACTGTGCGGAAACGCACGATCGACAGCGCGCCGACGATGCTGAACGCGCGCGCGATGTTGTCGCCGATCACGATCGTCGTCACGCTCAGAAGAAGCGTGAGAAGGACAAGCGTCGAGACGAAACGTGCGTCTGCCGAGCGCCCGCGCGTCCATCGGTACACGAGCGAAACGATGAAACCGAAAATCAGCGCGAGGAAGAGCCGTGTCAGCGCGACCGAGGCAGTGATGCTCGGGTCGCTTGCAGAAGGCTGAGAAAGCCAATCGCCCATGAGAGTTTGCTCGTCGTTCGATTACTTCGCGGTGCCCGCAGGTGCCGACGAGGGAGGTTTCGGTTGATCGTTGGCAGGACGCGTGCCAGCGTTCGTGCCAGCGTTTGTGCCTGCGCTCGTGCCTACGCTTGTGTTCGGAGTTGAAGCTCGATACGCGGAAAGATACTTCGACCGCTTCTCGAAGAACTGTCGCAGGCTACCGCTCGCCTCAACGGATGTATCGCGCTCAAAGGCTTCGGTGGAGAACGCCTTGCGCGTGTCCTTCGCAACGCGCGTTGCGATGGTGTCGTGTAAGCGTGCGACGAACGGCCCCATCTTCTCCCATGCCATCTCTTGAGCGAGCGTCCGCACGTACGTGAGGTAGCGCTCGCGCAGTGCAGGGACTTGCAGCAGGCGGCTGCGCAGAGGTTTCGTTGCGTCGGACATACCAGTGAGCGGGTCGAGTTCGGTCAACGCTCCGCCGCCACCGCCCATTCCACCCATGCCGCCACGCCCACCATTTTGCCCCACACGTGGCCCTCGCGGCGCCGCCGGTGGCTCGTTCCGGGGTGACGGTGCATCTTGTTGCATCGCAGCGCCACGCACGGCACCAAGCGCCAGGCGCGCGTTGGGTTCCATCGGTGCGTTTGGCGGGGGAGGTGCACCCTCCGCAGGATCTGCTGGCCGCGGACGCATGCCTCGGCCAGGTCGCCCCTCGCGCGGCGCGCCTTCACCACCCGGAGGACCAAAGCCGTCAGGAGGTCCGAAGCCGCCAGGCCGACCGCCGCCCGGCCCGCCCGGCCCACCAGGTCCGCCATGCGAGGCCTTGAACGCCTCGTTCATGTCGTGCGGAACGATGTGGAAGACGCCCTTCGGATCGCGATAGAGCGAGTAGTCGCTCGCGCGTGTCCAGTAGCCGTCCGAGTTCGCGCTCGCGATATCAAGCGCGAGGAACCACAGCGCGCCGTCGATGTCGAGCATCGGTTTCAGCGCTTCTTCCAGTTGATCGATCGGCGTCTCACTCAACGTCTTCGTGAGCAGGACGAGCGCCTTCCAATCTTCCTCGCGATCCTTCGTCTTGATCTCGTAGCGCTCGCGATACGCCTCAAGATCTTCACCGCGATAGTCGAGGCCGCCGGTCGCGCGCGGCGACCCGAGCACCTTCCATCGCGCACCGTCCGCTTTGAACTCCGGCCAATGCTCGCGCAGGAAGACCTTGTTGAACTGCTCGACGTTGACGAAGACGCCCCACGACTCGCCGTTCACAACGACTTCAACGAAGTTCGCCTTTGGTGCCGGAATGTGCGGCGCTGCGAGATGCGCATAGAGCACCGACGACATGAACGACGCGTCGCCGTTCGCATTGAGGAAATTCAGCGTGTTCTGCCCGTACAGCCGCGCTTTTGGATCGGTGTGATCAACCGCGATGTTGAACGAGCGCTTCGAACCGCGCGGCACCATCATGTAGCTCGACGCGCCGCGAAAATGGACGCCAACGCCTTCGATGACTTTGCCATCAACGGTCATGCGCGCGGGCACATCGGCGTCGGTGTTGTGGAAGAGTTCGAGTTCCTCTTCCCAATTCGATACGTCGAAATCAATGAAGACCGTGCGCACGACGTCGACCGCGAAGAGCGGCGCATCGGGGTAACTCGCAACGTCTTTCGGCGAGACCTTCGGCCCCGGCACTTTCGGCGCAGCATTCCCGCCTGGCCCGCGCATGCCACCGCGGCCGCGCCCACCTTGCGGTGTCTTCTTGAGTTCGGCGCGCGCGGCGTCGCGTTCAGCTCCTTCGAGTCGACCGTTCTCGTCCTTGTCGAAGTCCTTCAGGATCTCACGCGTCGGGGCGTTTGGTCCACCTGGACCACCCGGTCCTCCAAATCCCGGCCCGCCTGGTCCGCCAAACCCCGGCGGTCCATTTGGCGGCAGACCATCAGGAAACTCACCTTCGGGCGGCGGCAACTGTGCGAACGCCTGTGACGCAACCACAAGCGTAAGTGAGGCCAACCGAAGTGCTCGAAGTACTCGAAGTGCTCGTGGCAAGAAAGTCGCTGTCAGCGTGTTGGTCGTGAGCGAAGTTGGCATGCGGTGTCCCATGGGTCGGCTCGTTGCGTGCACAAACGCACGCGGGGACAACGCATGTCGCAGAACTCAGCCGATCCTTGCGATTCAGCCGATCCTTAAGAATCAGCCAATCTTCGCGATTCCGCCCATGTATCCGCGAAGTGCCTCGGGGATCACAACGCTGCCATCCGCCTGCTGATGCATTTCAAGCAGCGGAATCAGGACACGCGGGCTCGCAGCAACCGTGTTGTTGAGCGCGTAAGCGAAGCGCGTCTTTCCGTCCGCGTCCTTGTAGCGGAGGTTGAGGCGTCGGCACTGGAAGTCGTTGAGGCGGCTCGCGGAGTGCGTCTCGCCGAACTCACCGGTCGGCGCGCCGTCCTTGCCAACATCACCGCGACCTGGCATCCAACTCTCGATATCGATCATGTCCTCGTTCTTGACGCCGAGATCGCCCGAGCAGCACTGCAGCAGGCGATACGCGAGGCCAAGCGACTGGAGGATCATCTCGACCGACTCGATCATCTGCTTGTGCCACGTGCGGCTTTCGGCATCGTCGGCCTTGCACACCACAACTTGCTCGACCTTGTCGAACTGGTGAATGCGGTAAAGCCCGGCGGTGTCCTTGCCCGCAGCACCTGCCTCGCGACGGAAGCAGGTCGACACCGTGCAGTACTTCAGCGGCAATTGCTCGTGCGAAAGAATCTCGTCCGCATGAAGGCCCATCAGGCCGACTTCGCCGGTGCCTGTGAGGAAGAGGTCGTGGCCCGAGCCGCGCTTCGATTCCTCGATGTGGTAGGCCTGCTCGCGACCTGCGGGGAAGAAGCCCGTGCCCACCATGCACTCTTCCTTCACGATGACGGGAATCCCCATCGGGCTAAATCCGCGCTTGTCGGCCATGAAGTCGACGGCGTAACGGAGCACGGCCTGATGCAGGCGCATGCCAAGACCCGTGAGCACGTAGTGGCGCGTGCCCGACATCTTCACGCCGCGTTCGAAGTCGACAAGGCCGTGCATCTTCACGAGCTCGAGGTGCGTGCGCGGCTTGAACCCGCGGTTCTCCGCAAAGGTCTTCGTGAAGTCCCAACCAGCAGGAGCCCAACGACGGATTTCCTTGTTGTCTTCGCTGCCTTTGCCCTTTGGAACATCAGATGCCGGCGGCTGAGGAACCTGCAGCCACAGTGCCTTGAACTCAGGCTCAATCGCCGCGAGATGGCGCTCTTCTTCGGTGACCTGCGCCTTGAGTTCGGATGGCCGCGCTTCGAGCGATGCAATCTCCATCTCAAGGCGATCCTTCTCATCGCCCGCAGCTGCCTTGAGTTTCCCCTTCAGTTGGCCGATCTTCGGGCCAATCTCTTTCGAAATCCGATTCTGCTCGCTGCGCGTGGTTTCAAGTCGCGTGACGATCGCACGACGACCTTCGTCGAGCGCGAGAAGCCGATCGATATCGACATCCATGCACTTGTCGCGGGTGCCGTTGCGGTACTTGTCGGGGTTTTCGCGGAGATCCTTCAGGTCGATCATGGCGGGCGGAAGATACCGCAGATTTCCGTTGTTCGACGAAGGCCGATTGCGCCAAAGCGAGCAAGTTGCGAGGCAGATTCGAAGCGCTCAAATCACATCACGCGCGATACGACGGCGGCGCCGCCCAACGCATCTTCGAGCGCAACGCATCCCAGTAGCGATTCGATGGATTCGCCACGAATTTTGCATGGAGCGCGTTGCGGCGCACGATCACGCGATCACCGCGCCCGACCGGAATGAACCGTTGTCCGTCGAGCACGACGCAGGTTCCCTCGTTCACGCGACGAAGTCCGAATGAAATCGTTTCGTGGGCACCGACGACGACTGGTCGGAACGCGAGGCTTTGCGCACAAATCGGGGTGATCGTGATGCCCGCGACATCGGGGTGCACGATCGGACCGCCAGCGCTTGCGCTGTAGGCAGTCGAACCCGTCGGCGTGGCGATGATCACGCCATCGCCCGTGATGTCGACGCCTTCGTGATCGTCATCCACCGACATCGAGAGTTCGATCATGCGATGCGGCGCACCCGCAGTGATGACCGCATCGTTGATTGCAACACCGACTTCGCATTCGCCGTTCACGCGCGCAACTTCAATCGAGAGCAGCATGCGCTCGCGCAGCGCCGGCGTCGCGCCGAAGACAAGCGGCGCGTGCTTCTCAAGATCCGCGACGTCAAACTCCGCGAGAAACCCGAGTCGTCCAGCGTTCACACCGACGATCGGCGCGCCGCGCGCCACAAGCCGGCGCGTTTCGCCGATGAGCGTTCCATCGCCACCAACAACGACTGCGAGATCAAACGCAAGCGCGCTCGGAAGCGGTTCGTCGCCCGACGGAATCTCCTCGACAGCGCCGTAGCGAGCGAGCAACGGACGGATCGCATCAGCGGTGCGCGCGGCTTCGGGCTTTGAGCGATGGGCGATGAGCAGAATGTTTGGCATGCTGAAAGCCTCGCGCGATTGTCAACTCACAAGTCCCTTGGTCAGACGCATGAATGCGGTCTCAAGACTGATTTGTTCAGGCTGCAGACGTGCAAGTCGGAAGCCTTGTGCAAGCAGTCGCGCGGCGAGTTCGCTCGCAGCGATTTCCGCGTTCGGTTCGAGAATGACATCAATCCGCTGGCCGCCTTCTTCCAACGCGATTTCAACGCGCGCTACGCCGCGCACGCCGCGCAAGAGTTGCGCAGCCTCTTCGGGCCGCGCCTCGACTTGAATCTGCACGACCTTTCCGACCTTCGCGCGCTGCATCAATTCGGCAACGGGGCCTGCGAAGACCAACTTGCCTTGTTCGATCACGCCGACGGCATTACAGAGGTCAGCGAGTTCGTAGAGAATGTGCGACGAAATCAGAATGGTCTTACCGATCCGGCGAAGCTCCTTGAGGAGTTCGCGCATTTCGATGCGCGCGCGTGGATCGAGACCAGAGCTCGGCTCGTCCATCAGCAAAACCTTCGGATCGTGGATCAAGACGCGCGCCACTGCGAGACGCTGCTGCATACCACGCGAAAGTCCGTTGACTTCACTCTCCGTCTTATGCGTGAGATCGGTAAGTGCGAGCACTTCGGAAATCGTCTTCTCGCGCCGCGACGCAGGGACGGCGTAGCACGCAGCGAAGAACTCGAGGTACTCCGTCACCGTCATGTCTTGATACGCGCCCATGAAGTCGGGGACGTACCCAATCAGCGGGCGAATCAGGTGATTTTGGTAACCAACAACCTTGCCATCGATGCGGGCCTCGCCCCACGTCGGCTTCAACAGCGTCGCGAGGATCTTGATCGTCGTCGTCTTCCCCGCGCCGTTTGGCCCAATGAAGCCGAAACAAGTCCCTTCCTCGATGGTGAGGTTGAGATTGTCGAGCGCGACGAAATCGCCGTACTTCTTCGTGAGATTGACCGTTTCAATCATCGGCATGACTTGATCTCGCTCAGAACGTTTCGATCTTCAATACAGGTCTTCAACACAGGCCTTCAACGCAGGTCTTCAACACAGGTCTTCAACGCAGGTCTTCAACGCAGGCCTTCAACGCAAATCTTCAATACCAGTCTCTCAGGGAACGCCTCACCTCGACATGCACGCGCGCCAACTCATCCATTCGTTTCCTCACCGCCGAAATCTTCGCCAGTCGTGGTGCCGTCTTCTTCCGTCGCGTTTTCGTCGTTGCGTGATGGTGCGCCGCCGAGCGGAGCGTTCGAACGCGGTACGCGCTCTGGAATCACCGACGCAAGTTCGCCCGGAAGCGGCATGACCCAACGCACAAAAACGCGGCCCTCGGACGGCACTATTTCACCATCGACACGCAGCGGATAGGGCAGCGACGCATCGACCCAACCCATCACGATGAGGCAAGGCTGCGTGAAGTAGTTCGAAAGATCAAGCCCACGCTCGCTGAAGCGGGGGAGACGCAGCAGGCTCGGGTCGCTCGGCGGATTCTGGAGATACGCCGGCGGTTGCATCATCCCGTAGAGCGACAGCATCTCGAGATCGAGTTTGAGCGCGAGTTCATCGCCGCCCGCGATCATGTTGAAATTGAATTGCGACGCGCGCTTGTAGATCGGCGCGTAGTACCGATTGTCGAGGTCACGCGCGAGACCGAGGCGATCCGTCATCGCGGCAGGTGGGAAGACCTTCGCGAGATCGAGCGGATCACCTGGATTCCAGCGTTGGATCGAAACCATCGTGCCACGGTTCGGCAGTTGTCCAACGAATCGCCGCTCCGGAGCCTTGCCAACTTCGACAGGCTTCAGCGATTGCAACGGATTCTGCGCAGGCCAAATGTGAATCGCGATCACATCCTCAAGCGGCCCCGGCAACTCATGGCGCAGCGAACCGGTGAGTTCGATTTGCGGCGTTCCGCTCGCGCGATTCACGTTCGCGGCGATCGGTTCAGCAATCGCAGGAAGTCGTCCCCAACCTTCCTCAAGCGCTCCAAGCCATTCGGCGCGGAAATCGATCGAGGTCGCGCGCGAAGGCGCGTCGATCGCTCCAGGGCTATCGAGTTCAATCTCGTACCGTTCGCGACTTGGGAACCCTTCGACCGTCGAGCCGAACGAGCGCCACGACGTCAAAAGGTTGCGGCGCGCGGCGCGCCCGTCGGACGAGGGATCGAGTTCAACCCGCGTGCTGCCGTAACTCGGCGCGTACAGCGAGAACCATCCCGTCGCGCGTCGCCACTGCGGCGCACTTGGATCCGCTTCGCCCGGTGCGCGTTCGACCATGTCGAGTACGGTGAGATGCTTGATGCGCGCATCTGAACCCGAGAGCGTTCCGCCGATCACCCAGATGCCGAGCGAGAACGCCGCAGCGACACCGACATACGCGACCCACGCCCACTTCTCGCGCTTGAACATCTTGAGAAGCGCAAACCCAAACGGTCCCGCGATGAGCCAATAGAGCGTGAAGACCGCGGTCGCGGCAAGTACACCAACCGCCGCTTCACCCGCAAGACCAATCTCAGACGCGATGTTGTTGCCTTCGCCGAGTTGCTCGCTGTAGCCACCCGCCGCAAGTCGCTTCGTGTCATCAAGCGCGGTGTACTCGGCGCCGCTCGGCGTATCCGCGCGTCGCCCGAGGATGCGATTCCAAAAGACATCGCCCTGCGGAATCGCTGGGGTTTGCAGCCCGCGCGCCGCGAGTTCTTCCACATCGATGCCGAGGAGCGTGATGTGGCCGAAGCCATACTCCTTGCGAATGCCGACGAGCGCGCCATCCATCGCATCGGCCGCAAAAACCACGGGAATCTCCGGCTTTCCGGTGCCGTCACGCCGCGCGGGAATCGCGATGAACGGCCGCCAACCGTCTTTCAATGTGCTCGGGTCGAAGATCGCGAGGCGGGTTCGTGCGTCGGGCGCGCGCAGCGTGTCGCTCACAGAGAGAAGCGGGAGAAGCGACGAGACGCGCACGTCATCGATGCGCGTCGGGGCGGTCGCTGGCAGAATCGCGCTGAAAGCATGGCGTCCGGGCGTTCCGATCGACCACGGATCGCCTGCCGCGGGAAGCGCGATGATGAGATTTCCGCCGCGCTCAACCCACTCAAGCAATGCCTGCGCGCTGTCATCCGAAAGCCGTGACGGCGGAATGATGTTGCCGCCCCAGACGAGCGCATCGAGCGTCGCGTAGCCCTCCCAACGATCGGGAAATCCATCCTCCTCGCGGATGTTTCCAATCGAAGTCACCGTGTGCATCGACGGAATCACATTGTTCGCGCGTGCCTGCGCGAAGATGTCGAGTCCGTACGTGCGCGGGCCGACGACGGCGATTCCATCGACTTCAGGCGCGAGAAACTGCGGTTCGGTTTCCGCGATCGGCGCGCGCGGAGCAATCTTGACGGTGCCGAGATCACGGACGCGCTCACCGCCCTCGATCGCGAAGAGCCGCAGGCTGTAGATCTCATCGCGCAGCGTGCCTTCGCCGAACGGTGGCAGCGTGCCGTACACCCATCGTCGCGTCGCCTGACCAGGGTTGAGCACGACGCGGCGCACATGCTCGGCGACATCGCCGTCGGCGTTCGGGAGTTCCCACGCAATCTCGACCTCGACCGGCCCCGTCAATGCGCTGCGCAACTCGAGTTGAACTGCGACGGGTCCGCCTGCGCGCAGGAGATCCGCCGCGCCGAAATGGCGAACTTTGACATCGATGTCGGCGGCGTTCGCCGCGCTCGACGCGCCGAGAGCGATTCCGAGAACAGTGGCGAGCCACAGTCTGATGAGGAATCCAATGCGATGGCGTTGACTCCGCTCCGGCATGGGGGCGGAGTGTAGCGAGACAGCGGGTCAATTCGTCAGATTCGGCCGGTCCGTCGGACTCGTGAGCCTCGTCGGTTTCGTCGGATTCGTCTTGAAGCAGGCGACCACGCTGAATCGGGCGGCGAATCTTGCCGATTCCCCCGACATGGGTGCAGTCGCCATCGTCCTCACGCTCGGAGCCGCAGCACTTGCGGGCCTCTTCATGCTCAACGCGATGGCTTCGCGGATTGACCATGCCGAGCGACTCTCACGCCTCGTTCGTGAGACGCGTCGCCTTCGATCGAATCGCGCCGCGGAACAGGCCGCGACCACGCCAGCCCGCCGCCGACACTGATTGACACCAATCAACGCCGGGCAAGCGCGGCTGGCTGCGCCCATGTAGGACACGTCGCCCACGTCGCGCTCGCGGCTTCTTCGATCACTCCACGTTCGACAAGCGATCAACGCTTGAGCTTCGCGAATTCACCGAGCATCGCTGCGTGACTTCGAATCGCATTTTGGTAGCAGGTCAGTTCGAACTTCTCGTTCGGCGAGTGGACGCAGTCGTCGTCCAGACCGAAGCCAACGAGCAGTGAATCCATACCGAGAATGCGCTGAATCGCTCCAACCGCGGGAATGCTTCCACCCGTTCCGATGAGGAGCGGCGACTTGCCGAACACGGCATGCAATCCGCCTTCCGCCGCTGCGAGGTAGCGCGAACTCTCGCTCACTTCGATCGCCGGATTTGCGCCGTGGCTCTCGAACTCCGCGCGGCAACCCGCGGGAAGCCGCGAGCGCACGAAGTCTTCAAACGCTTTCGCGATCTTCTCGGGATCCTGCTTCGAAACGAGGCGGAAACTCACCTTCGCGGTCGCGTGCGCCGCGATGACGGTCTTCGCGCCTTTGCCGGTGTAGCCGCCGAAAATCCCGTTGACATCACAGGTCGGGCGCGACCAGGTGCGCTCCAGCGTCGAGCGACCTTTCTCGCCGAAACCCTGCGTCATGCCGATGTCTCCGAGGAATTCGTCGTCGCTAAATCCAAGCGACTCCCATTGCGCCTTCGTCGCGGCAGGCAACTCGCCCACGCCGTCGTAGAAACCGGGGATCGTGACGCGGCGATCGGCATCGTGGAGTTCGGACACAATTCGCGCGAGGACGTTCGCGGGGTTCGGCACCGCACCGCCGTACATACCGCTGTGAAGATCACGCGTTGGGCCGTGAATCGTGACTTCCATGTAGACGAGGCCGCGCAAACGCGTGGTGATCGCGGGCGTCGTGATATCCCACATGCCCGTGTCGGAGACAACGCAGACATCTGCCGCAAGTCGCGCCTTCGCCTCATGCATGAATGGCTCGAGGCTCTTGCTGCCCGACTCTTCTTCACCCTCAATCATCAGTGTGACGGGGCACGGCGGGCCGCCCGCGAGCGCGTGCCACGCGCGCAGCGCCTCCACGATTCCCATGACTTGACCCTTATCGTCCACCGCGCCGCGCGCCACGATGCGCTTGCCACGCGGCCCCTCGACGATCACCGGCTCAAACGGCGGGCTCGTCCAAAGCTCGAGTGGATCTGCCGGCTGCACGTCGTAGTGCCCGTAGTACAGAATGCGCGGCCGCGCTGCTGCGTCCGGGCCGACGCCCGGGTGATGCGCGACAACCATCGGATGGCCGATGGTTTTTGCGGCTTCCGCGGTGAAACCGAGTCCTCGGAGTTCTGCGACCAGCCACTCCGCGCATCGGCGCGTTTCGCCATCGAACGCAGGATCGGTGCTCACGCTTGGAATTCGAAGGAAATCCGAAAGGCGCGTCGTCGACTGCGCGAAGCCGCGATCAACCTCAGCAATGAGTTGCGCGGCGGTCGGGAGGGATGAGGCGGCGTTCGAAGTCGCGGAAGAGGAGGTGGCGGCCATGGGCGCGAGTGTACGAATCTCCCGCGGCCATTGCCGACGAGTTCAGGCGGCAGCGAAGATCACTTCAACGCGATCCTCGTCAACGCACTCCTCGTCAACGCACTCCTCGTCAACGCACGACAAACGCTGCGAAGCCGAGGACAACGACGGAGATAGCGACGATGGCCACGCCGCAGAAGAAGACAGCCCAGCGTGAAATCATCCGCCAGTCGCGCTGTTCCGGCTCGAGATACGCCGACCGTTGGCGACGCTTCGACGCGAGATCGGCGTCTTCAAGGCCCTCCATCTCGGCGTAACTCTTCGGAGGACGCTCGGAGAAATCGCACGTGCAACGCGGGCAGTGCGACTGTCCGGGCCGATCGACAAATCGTCCGGCATAGCCGCAGGCGACGCACTGTCGCCGGTGAAGCCTCGAGAGGTCGCGGCTGCGGATCAGCATGGGGCGAGAATAGCACCGGACCCTCGCTCTCCAAACGGGAAGTCAGATTTCGTGGGTGCTTCCTCGATGTCCGAGGACCGGCGTCTCGCGCGGTACTTCAGCGAATCCAGGCACTCGTGCAATGGCGAAACTGCGATCATGGCCGCTTCCACGACGAGTGCAGCGCGCATCCCGCCCGCCGATTCCCGCCGATTCCTCCGCTGTGACAGCGACACGAGAGAAAGAAACCCGACCCCATGCGCCGAGATCAATGGATCCAACTGCTCGAACACCACGCGGGCGAACCCTCCGCGCACGCGCTGCCCGGCGCAGCGGCGCAACGCGTAAGCGCACTCGCACCGTTGCCGCCCGACCCGACGTTGCTTTCTGGGAATCGCAGCGAGCAGCAACTTTGGCGCGCGTGTGCAGGGGAGGTGCTCGACCCGTGGAGGGCGATTCGATCGGAGGCGGGATCCCTCCTCGCACCGGACGAGTTCCTCGCGATCGAAGTTTGGGCCGAATGCGAACTTTCCGCCGTGCACGCGCTGCACAGACTTGTGCGGGAGCGGTCCACGCAGGGCATGGAGACCGAGCCGCTCGCTCGGCGACTCACCGACGCTGTGCGATGGCATCTCGAGCACACGCAACCCGACAATTCCACCAATCGACCGTGGGCGCTTCACGTCTTCCTCCTCGCCGATGACGGTTCCGGCGAGGCGGCGCTCTACGCAGAAACCCTCCTTCACAACGTCCTCGCGACCCACGCGCGTCATGAGCCACTCTCGCGTTGGATTCTTGGCGATGCCGCGAGGGAACTGCGCATGCTCGAGTTCAGCGATTCCTCACGCTGATCGGAAGAGGCTTCATGCCGCGATGGAGTGTGACGGACGAGACGTATGAAGTGCGTCGAATTCGTATGGCAAGCGCGTCTGTCAGCAATGTGTCTTGCCGCCGTTCCCGCGTGGCGGTAATTCCGTAGTATCCGCGCCCATGGATCCGATCACGTCTTCCGACGGCCGTCCGGTGACTGGGCTCGCACGTATCTCATCGCTCTTTGGCGCGGTGACGAGTGCGATGCAACCAGCACGCATGCCGCTCGCCCTTCTCGCGGCGCTCTTCATCGCGGCGTTGACTCCGATCGTTGATCTCGCGGGCGGCGTGTCGTTTGGTGAGCGCGGATTTGCTGGAAGTCCGGTGTCACCGAGCCAAGAGGAATTGCTCTACCAACGCGCGCGCAACGAAGCAGCGCGCATCGCAACACTCGAGATTTCGCAACTCGAACGCGAGCGCAGCGAAGCGCGCGTCGAGTCAGAGGAAACTTCAGGTCTCACGCCGCGACTCTCGCTCGCTGAATTGCGAGGCGCAGTGCGTGACGCGACGCGTATCCGCATCGAGGAGCGCGCTGCAAGCAACGAGGGCATCTCGGAGGCTGAGGAGCGCGATCTTCGTCGTCGCGCTGCAGCGGCCATGGAGGTCATCGACGCGGCGGAACCTCGTGGAGTTGCGAGCGTGTTTCTTCAGGGCGAACGCAATGCGGCGAAGCAAGTGTTGAATGGGCTTGTGCGCATCGACCCAGAGATGTTCCTCGCGGGAATTCTCGGGGCGATTTTCACGGTGCCTGCTGCCGCGATTCGAGCGAGCCCGTTGATTTTCCCGCTCGCGCTCTTTGTACTCCTCGCGGGCTTGTCGTTCATCGCGGGTGCGCTCTGTCGTATGTCCGCCGTGCATGCCGGACGTGGAGGCCGAGTCAGCGCACGCGAGGCCGCGTGGTTCGCCCGCGATCGCGCGCTCAATCTTCTCGCGCTTCCCTTGTTGCCGACGCTTGTACTCGTCGGCCTCGCGCTGGTCGTACTCGTCTTCGCGCTTCTCCTTCGAGTGCCAGTCCTCAACTTGCTCTCTGCAATCTTGTTCATCATTCCACTCGCGGTTTCGCTGCTTGCGGCACTGCTTGCGCTCCTCTCGATTGTGAGTTTCCCGTTGATGCCTGCGGCCGTTGCGGTCGAAGATTGCGACTCTGGCGATGCGATCACACGCGCGGTCGCTCTCGTCATTGCGCGCCCGCTCGTGTGGCTTCTTGTCCTCGCTGTTTCGGTCAGCGTCTTGATCGTCGGCGCCCTCGTTGTGAATGGCACACTCGGCATCGCAAGCAGTGGGGTCGCCGCACTGCTCGACACGCTCGGAGGTGCAACCGGCCGCGCGCTCGCTTCAGGCGAAGAGAGTCAGGTCGCAGCGCTCTTCGGCGCAGATCGCCTCGTCGCGGGCGCCGCGGGCTTGTGGCTTCGACTCTTCGCGTATCTCGCGGGCGCCTACCTTTTCTCGCTCGCCTGCGACCTCGCCGCGCGCGGCTACCTCTTGATGCGCGCTCGCATCGATGGCGAACATCCCTCGACGATTTCGGGGTTTGGCATCCGATGAAGCGTTGAGACGCGCTCGTGCGCGGGCTCGGTACTCGCACCGACCTCTCGTGCGTGGTTACGAAACACCAAGCGATGTTCGAAGCTCGCCGATCGCGCGTTCAAGTTCCGCGACGCGGGATTCCAACACTGCAAGGCGCTCATCTCGCTGGTCGGGCTGCGCTTCACGTGAAGAACTCACGGGCGCACTTGCTTCAGCGGAAGGCCACGTGCCTGCTGTGATGGGGTGGAGATCGGGACAAAGCAACTGAGCCCAGCGCGGAGCGCGGCTGCCCGGAAGCGGGGAAAACTCCTTGACGAGCGGCTCTTCGCGATTTGCCAATCCAGAAAGCACTGACTCGACCGCTTCGAGCGAGTCAAACGGGTGCATGCGGCTTGCACGCCCTCGCAACTCGCCCACGGTTTGTGGCCCGCGGAGAAGCAACTCCGACAAAATGGCCAACTCAGGCGCGCGCACGTCGAGTTTTTCACCAGCCGTGTGCCGGTACTTCTCGACGCGCGAGCCAGTGAAATTCACATCGCGTGCGAAGCCCTTTCCGCGCAAGCCATCGACTGCGCGCAATGTCCGATCTTCATCGATCTCGACGACCGGTTCTCGGTTCGACTTCTGATTGATGCCCGTGACGAGCGAGTTCAGCGAGAGGGGATACTGCCCTGGAACTGTCATCGCTTTTTCGATGAGCGTTCCGAGAGCGCGGCATTCATCCGGTCGAAGATGGTCCATGGCGACAGCGTACACTCGGTGCATGAGTTCGAAGCGTCCTGACCATCGGAGTGATGAAGCGCGCTCCGATGTCGCGCGCCGAGCCGTCGAGCGATTGGCGGAAGGTCGGGACCTCAGTATCGAGGGCGCGGTCGATGATGCGCGTCGCGAACTACGGGCCTCCGATACATCGCGCAGGCCGACCCGTTCTGAACTCCGAGCTCACGCACAGGCATACGAAGAGTCGCTCGGTGTCGATGTGCGTCCCCAGCGCTTGCGTGCAACATTGGGCGAGGTCCTTGACGTGCTCGCAGCGCTCGAGGCACTTGTGCTCCGAGAGGATCGAGATGGAATCGAACGACCCGGCCCCGAGGTCTACGGCCGCGCTGCGCTCGGTGAGTTCGATCTCGATCCCGTCGTCCACATTCGCCTGACGACCTGCCTCACCTCCACCTCGATCGCCCGAACCTTGGTCGAAATCGGACTCGAAGAGCCCGCATTCACCACCATCGAATCTCGCGTTGGACGGCTCGACCGGATCGACACGTCGAGCGCGCTGGCGGAGTACCGCGTTTTGCGCATTCCGCCCAGTATTTCGATCGATCCTGACAACGATCTCGTCCGCGGAACGCGAGTGCCTCACGCTGGTTTTGAGGAACTTTCCCGACGAATTGCGCGATTCGAGACACTTTGATCCGTGATTCGGGGTAGGTCGTTGCCCCGTTCCCGGCCGTGTTGTGAAGTTGAGTGAATCTAGCACCGATGTCGCTGCGGGCCCGCGTCGCGAGCCTCAGTATCGGTGCGCCGAGGCTGCACATCGTGTTCGACAACGTGTTCGACGAGATCTCTCAAGCAGTGTCCGTCGAGAAGTTGAGAGTTCCACGCTCCGGAGGTTTACATGTTCGCTTGGATCAAGAATCGCTCCCTCTCAACGCGGATCATCGCGCTCACGATCTTCCTCGTGATCGCCGCGGTCGCGGTCAACTACGTCGTGTTTGTCACACGATTCCGCGAGAGCGCTGAGCATGCGATGGTCGAAAAAGCCGCCGCGTTCACGGCTGTCGCGGACGAAGCGAAGAACCATGCAAGCGAGCTCTTCCTTGCGAAATCGATCGCGACCGAAACGCTCATGGCGGAATTGCAGGAGAGCGTTGCGAAGGGTGGCGACTACACCGAGAGTCGTTTCTTCCAAACGATTCCGGTGGTCGTTGGTTGGCAAACCGCAGAAAAGGCGGCGAAGAAAGAGGGGATCGACTTCAAAATCGCAGCATTCGAAGCGCGAAACAAGAAGAACGAGCCTGAGAGTGGATCATTCCGCGCGGAACTTCTCGCGCGACTGGAAAAGCAACTCGATTCTGGCGGCGAAGGCGCTGCTTTCGCGATCAACGAGAGCACGAACACGCTGCATTACATGCGCGCCATCGCACTCGATGCGAGCTGTATGGTGTGCCACGGCGACCCGCGCGGTGAATTCGACGCAGACAAAGACGGCAAGGATCCACTGGGATTTCCGATGGAAGGTTGGAAGGTCGGCGGATCGCACGGAGCCTATGAAGTGGCCATTCCGCTCACAACCGTGGACGAGCAGGTCGCTGGTTTTGTCTCGAGCGGACTCGTTTGGACGGGCCCGATGCTCGTGGTCGGCGCGTTCGGCTTCGCATTCCTCTTGAAGCTCACGTTTGGTCGTCCGATGCAAGCGATGATCGACCGTGTTCGTGACATCGCGGAAGGCGAGGGCGACTTGACCAAACGTCTCGACGATTCCTCGCACGATGAACTCGGGACGATGGCGGGTTGGTTCAACAAATTCGTCGGCAAGCTCGAGGGAATCCTTGGTGACATCCGCAAGGGCGCGTCGGAGATCGATGCTGGCAGTTCGCAGGTTTCATCGACGAGCCAGTCGGTTGCAAGCGGCGCGAGCCAGCAAGCCGCAAGTCTCGAGGAAATCAGCGCGAGCCTTGAGGAGATGAACGCCATGACGGAGCGCAACGCGCAGAACGCCAATGCCGCGGTGAATCGCTCCGACGACGCACGCGTCCGTGCCGATCAATGCAAAGAGCAAATGGTCCGCATGAGCGAAGCGATGGGCGCAATCAAGCAATCGAGCGACTCGATCGCGAAGGTGCTCAAGGTCATCGATGAGATCGCATTCCAGACCAACCTTCTTGCACTCAACGCTGCGGTTGAAGCCGCCCGCGCAGGCGAGGCAGGAAAGGGCTTTGCGGTCGTCGCCGAAGAAGTACGAAATCTTGCGGGTCGCTCGGCGCAGGCCGCGCGTGAAACCGCCGCGATGATCGAGGAATCGACGAATCGAGCCGAGCGTGCAGTTTCGATTTGCGGCGAGGTCGACACGTCACTCCGAACCATCGTCGATGGCACGCGTGAAGTGAACGAGCTCCTCGCGCAAATCGCGAATGCCAGCCGCGAGCAAGCGCAGGGCATCGGACAAATCAATACTGGTGTCGCCGAACTCGACAAGGTCACGCAGCAGAACGCTGGAAACTCCGAGGAATTGGCTGCGGCCAGCGAGCAAACGGCAGCGCAGGTCGCGAGCCTCAAGCAAGTCGTTGGTCAGTTTAAGGTGGGCACGTAAGGAGAGGTCGGCACGTAAGCCAACGCAGTCAGTGCTTTCGCTCCAAATGAGACAGGCGCCACATTCGTGTGGCGCCTGTCGATTTTCATTGGATGGAACGAGGGGGAAGTCTCTGAAGTTGCGCTGAGCGTCAGCTCAGGCCACCCTTCAGTTCCTTGCCGCTTCCCCATGCGGCGCGGAGGCGCTTGAGCGCGTTGTCTTCTTCGCGCGCGACAACCGGAGAGTCATCACGGCCACGCTTGCGACCGAAGACCGCGCCGAAGCCGGCGTCTGCCTTCGTTCCCTGACGCTCGCCGCCAGTGCCGGCGACTTTTTGCGCGGGCTCAGGACGTTCTGGTGGCTCAACGAGGGCCTTGATCGAGAGGCTGATGCGCTTCTTACCGACATCGATCGAGAGGACTTTGCAGGTCACGATTTCATTCGCGCGCAGCGCCTTATCAACGCTCGGGATGCGCTCGTGGCTGATCTCCGAAATGTGCACGAGGCCTTCGATGCCAGGAGCGATTTCGATGAACGCACCGAACGGCATGAGCTTCGTGACGCGGCCGGTGACAGTGCCACCTGCTTCAAGCGTCTGCATCGCGGTGACGCCTGGGTCTGCCACGAGTTGCTTGAGGCCGAGACCAATCTTCGGCGGCGTTGCCGTGAGGTCCAACTTGATGACCTTCACGGTCACCACGTCGCCAACCTTCACGACGTCAGCCGGGCTCTTCACGCGTTCATGCGAGAGATCCGAGACGTGGATGAGGCCATCGACGCCGCCGATGTCCGCAAACGCGCCGTAGGCCTGGACACTTGTGATCGTGGCTTGGCGCGTCTGGCCGATTTCAAGCACGGCGAGCAGCTTTTCACGCTGTTCTGCACGCTCCGACGCGATGACTGCCTTGCGGCTCACAACGAGGCGATTCTTGTCCTTGTTGAGTTCCACGATCTGCACGGGGAACTTCTCGCCGATGAACACCGAGATGTCCGCGACATGGCGAACGTCGACCTGACCTGCGGGCATGAAGCCCTTGTGGTGCGCGATCTCCATTTCCAAGCCGCCCTTGTTCATGCCAGTGCAGCGGGCTTCGACGATTTGACCGATTTCGAGGGTTCCCCAATCGGCCTTCTGAACCGCGCCTTCGAGGCTGAGGATCGACAAGCCCTCAAATGGATCGAAGCGCTCGACAATGAAGCCGCGCTCGCTGCCAACCACCGGTGGTTGTTGGTCGCCAGCAGCGAGGAACTGCGCGAGCGGGCAAACGCCTTGCGATCGCGGCCCGAACTCGACAAACACGTCACCCGAGTGCACACGAATGATCGTGCCTTGGCGAACTTGACGTCCGCGCTGCGAGCCGCGTGGTGCGGCGCTTTGGCTTTCAAGTTCCTCGATCGACATGCCGCCAAGCGCGGCCTCGATTTCTCGTTCGAGTTCGGCATCGAAGCCAGAGGAACGCGGGGCGGGACGGGACGAATTCGTATTGGTTGGATCGCTAGACATTGGTGAATCGACTCGAGCCGCGCAGCGTACCTTCTCCTACGTGCCATGACCAATCGTTGATTCGCAAGAAGTTGTGCGAGATTGCGAGACAGGCGAGACAGGTCACACATGATCCCGTCGACGTCGCGCCGCGCAGTCTTCGGATTGCAAGGTTCGACCCATCATCAAAGGTCAGCGTGGGGCGATTCGGACATGCCGTCCGGTGATCCTCGCTCGTCTTGCCCTCACCAACGGAGGTGAACCGCAGGACTGTGAAACCGCATGTGTGATGCAGTCCGAGAACCGCTCCATGACTGCGAAGTCGTGCAGCGTCCGAGAACAGTCAAATTCGTCTCGACCCGTCAGAGCAGGGGTCGTTATCATCCGCCCTCCCCGTCACCGGGGACAGAACTGGAGAGACCGACATGGCAAGTGCGAAGACCGCTTGGGGCATTGAGATCGGCCAGTACGAAGTCAAGGCCATTCAGCTCGAGGTGGCTGGAGATGGCGTTCGCGTTCGCGACTTCTGGGTTCAGAAGCACGACATCGTTTTGACGAATCCCGAGTTGCGTGCCGATGGCGCTGAAGGTGCGATTAGCAAGGCGCGCGTTGTCCTTGAGATGACGCTCTCGCAACTCGCGACGCAAAAGAAACTCGAAGGTTCGCCAGTCGTTTTGAGTTTCAGCTGGATGCAGAATCGCGGATTTGCGCGCTTCTCGAAGCTTCCACCGGTTGAGAGCCAAAAGCAGGTCGAGAGCCTTGTCCGCTATGAGGCAGAGCAACAGATTCCGTTCCCTCTCGACGAGGTTGAATGGGATTTCCATGCATTCACAAGCGAAGATTCGCCTGATGTCGATGTTGGCATCTTTGCAATCCAGCGCGAGCCGCTCGAGGATTTCCTCGCGCTTGTCAGCGACAAACTCGGCATTTCGCCCGTCGCTGTGACGCTCTCGCCTGTTGCGCTCTACAACGCGATGGCGTTTGATCGTGATCTCGTTGAGCGCAATGAATCTCTCGTTCTCGTCGACATCGGTACCTCGGCAACGGACCTCATCGTCGCCGATGGAAAGCGTTGCTGGATGCGTACGTTCCCGCTCGGTGGACATGACTTCACCGAGGCCATCACCAACGAGCAGAAGTTCAGCTACAAGCAAGCGGACGATCTCAAGCAGAAGAGCGCAACGAGTGAGCACGCGAAGACCATCATGAGTCTCATGCGCCCGGTGCTCATCGATCTCGTCGGTGACGTCCAAAAGTCGCTGGGTTTCTATGGTCAGCAAAACAAGGAAGCTCGGCTCAAGAATGTGCTTGGGCTCGGCTCGACTCTCAAGATCCCAGGACTCCGCAAGTTCCTTGGCATTCAGTTGAATCTTGAAGTCGAACGCCTTGACGGATTCCGCAAACTCACCATCGATGGCATGACGCCGTCGACTCCAAAAGCGAAGAAGGGCGCGGAGTCGTCCGAACCTGCGACGCCAAGCCTTGCAGCTGCGGACTTTGCCGAGTACACGCTGAATTTCGCCGTGGCCTACGGCCTTGCGCTCCAGGGCCTCGGCATGGCGGCGATCGACGTCAACCTGCTTCCCCTGAATCGCATGCGCAATCAGATTTGGCAGAAGAAGCAGCGTTGGTTCGCTGCCGCTGCTGCCGTTGCCGTTGCTGCTGGCGGCCTGATGTTCGTGCGAGGGATCCTCGACAACGCGGCACTCGGCGATGTTTCTGCAAAGGCCGCTGCACAGTCGCAAGTCGAGCGCGCGAATAAGTACAAGAGCGACATCGCCAGTGTTTCGAGCGACGTCGGTGCGCGCTCGAAGAACATGCTCGCGCTGCTTGAGGATCGCGAAGTTTGGCCGTTCATCGTGAATGACGCCGTCCGTGCGGTTGCCGCTGGCAATGATTCTTCCGCGGTGGCGGATGGCGTCGACCTCTCGATGTCCGACGACAAGCGCCGTCAGACGTTGCTCCGCGATCTTTCGGGGAATTACAAGTTCAGCGGCGGCAAGCGTGTCATCGAGGTGACGCTCAACGTTGAGGCAAACGCTGGTGATTCTCCCGCCGAACACTTCGCCGGAACCGTTGGCAAGTGGTTGCAGGAGAACGCGAAGCGCGATGGAGTTCCATACACCATCGACAACGTCAAGTGGACCTACTCCAAGATGAAGGTGAGTGCTGACGGCTCGCTCGCGGCGGAAGAATCCGCCTCAGCAGCCGCGGGCGGCGCGCCCGAAGCGCCCACGGGGATCGAAGGCGGCAATTTCGCAGCTCCCGGTGGTTCCTTCACTGCTGGCGGAACCGACGGAGGTAACAACTTCGGTGGTCTCTCCGGAAAGCGTACAGCGGGCCAAGGCGGCACGTTGAATCGCCCCGGTGGACGACTCGGCGGTACGGGTGCAGGAGGCGGATTCAACGCTCCAGGCGGGAATGATGATGCCGCGGCAGTCGGAGGCGGCGATCCCAAGTTCAAGCGCGGAGAAGGGCAGGGGCAGGATGCTGCTCCCGCTGATCTCGACAAGCTCGCGCCGATACCGGGGCGCCCAGGTGTGTTTGTCAAGGACAGCACGATTTACGTTGGCAAGATCACGTTTGAAGTGAAGCTCGCGGGTGAAGTCGCCGCAGCGGCTCCGGCAGAGACGCCGGTGGAGGGTCAGTAATGGCGAAGCAACTTCCGAAGCAAGTTCAAGTCGCGGTTGATTGGGCGAAAGCAAATTCGCTGATCGCTGTGTTTGGAGCGATGGTGGTCGTCGTTCCTGTTGGCTGCTACTTCGCGGCCGATTGGTTTGGCGCAAATGTGCGGACCGAGGCCGACGGCAAGGCTCAGGCGTACTCGTCTGTTTCTTCGGCGCTCAACGCCACTGTGGATGTTCCAATCCCTGGCGGAGAGTCGGTCCGCCTCGAAGGCCTGCCCAACGAGCAAACTGTCGCAGAGTTGACAAAGCTCCTCGAAGGTGTGAAGTCGGACTCGATCGGGGTTTACGGCGCGGCAAAGGTGCGCAACATGGGCACGCCTGAGCACCAGCCGTTGGTCGCAAGCGCGGTTTTTCCCAACTATCCGCGCAACTTCGGTGACGCGGATCGTGTGCGAACCACATTCGTCCGTGCTCTGAACAAGCGATACGAAGAGCTCCTGAAAGAGGTCAACGCGGGAGCGCCTCCAGCCGGCAGTTTTATCGCCGAACGCGTGTCTGCCGTCGAGAAGAGCTTTATCGCGAGCGCGGGCGTCGATTCGCTCGACAAGATCAAGGATGAAGCAGAGCGGCAGAAGCAGAAGGACATCCTTTCGAAGGAGCTTCTCAACACTCGTTTGGGAATCTGCAACGAGGTCGCGCTCAACATCTCCATGTACGGTTCGCTCGCAGCGTTCATTGTTCCGGGCGAAGACGATCCCGCGATCACCGGCCTCTTCAAAGACATGAAGGATGCCGACGCGCAGGATCGCCTGCTCTTTGACCTTCAGTGGCAGTATTGGATCGCAGCGGATGTCCTCGAGGCGTTTAAGGCGGCGAACGGCGGAACAGAAAACTCAGTGCTTCGCAATCCTGTGAAGCGCTTGGTTTCGCTGCGCGTTCTGCCGATGGAGGTCGCTTCTGCGGCTCCAGCCTCAGGCGAGGCATCGACGATGGGAGGCGGAGAGGTTCCTGCTGATGGAGCAGCCCCCGCCGAAGACGGAAGCGTGCCTCCTGCCGAAGCAACACCTGCTGCGACAACTTCAACCCTTGGTGAGCCTGCGATCGACGCGACTGTCGAGGCTGCGCGAGACTACACGAAGCGCTTCACAGGTCGCGCCTCGAATGGCATTTACGACGTCCGTCTCGCAGAAGTCACTTTCGTCGCGGAGACTTCGAAACTGCCACTCGTTTTTGCGAAGCTCGCAGACGAGAATTTGATGACCGTCACCAACGTTCGGCTTGCCCCAGCAGACGCTTTTGCAGCGGCTCGCCTCGGATACATCTACGGCATCGAGCCGGTCAGTGAAGTCACGGCCACGATTGAGACTGTTTGGTTCCGGGAGTGGACGGCGAAGCACATGCCCGCTGTTCTTCGAACCGCACTTGGAATCCAAACCAAGACACCCGAAGGGGCGATGTCTGCAGATGGAGCAGCCGCGCCACAGGGTGGCTGAGCGGTCCGTAGGCGCGTCCGCCAATGAGGCGAAACGAGGCGACACGAGAAGTTCGCGCAACAAGCGGCGGGCCTCGCGAGTTCTGTGTGTAGGGCGCTCCCGATGAGGGGCGCGGTTCAGAAACTGAAACGAAATTGCCTGTCACTCACAACATGTGGGTGCAGAAGTGCAGGAAGAACCTATGAAGACCAAAGGCATCTCGTTCTTCGAACAGCATGTTGAGAAGATCGTTCTCGGCGTGTCTGGCGTTGTTTTCGTCAGCGTGCTTGTTTGGCAACTTTTCCCGACGACTGTCAAAGTCGACGGAAAGAACGTTGCGCTCGGGGACCTCGATCGCGAAATCGCGACGAAGACGGAGATGCTGAAGCGAAAACTCGACACCGAGAACACGCCGCTCGCAGAGCAACTCAAAGGGAAGTTGCCGCAAAGCCTAAACGATTCAGCATTCGAGGCTTTGGCTGCAAGCCGCAAACTCGGAAGCGATGCACTGCCCCAAATTGAACCGCGGCTTGCGAAGGGCAAGATTGAGCCGGTCGGCGGTGCGGACACGGCGATTTTCCACGTTCCGGTGTTTGCGGCAGCGAAGATGGGTGCCACGATTCAAGTCGATGACACTGTCGAGGAGAGTTTCCTTCAGCAAAACCCCAAGGCCAAGGAACTCCTAGCGCTTGTTGGTGCTTCGGAGGATGTTTCGTGGTTGGTTCCAAACGCCACGATTGACGCGAAGGCCATGTTCGCCGAACTCGCAAAGGAAGAACCAAAGGCCATCCCAACTCCGTGGTATCGCAGCAATCTCTTCCTCGTCGATGTGGTGTTTGAGCGTCAGGAAGTGCTCGCAGATGGCACCGCTGGAGTGACAGGTCAAGTTGAGATTCTCCCTGGCGCGTTTACGCTGCGGCAGGAGATTCTTCGAGACCAGAATGCGGCGCTCCGCGATGGCGTCTGGGATGCATTGTCAAACGCGTCAACGCAGCGATCGATTTTGCAGCCGGAGTTCATTCCAACGAAGCGCGGCAACTTCAGTGCTGCAACGCTGTTGAGTGACCCGGATGAAGTTGAAGAAGGCGAGGATCCCAAGCTTCGCAGTCTCCGCAAAAACGTCGCGAAGCAATCATTGGAAGTCGCGCGCCTTGAGCAAGACTTGAAGGAGCTCGGCGGTCCGTTGGAGGACACTCCCAAGGACGACAAGAAGAAAGACGACGATCAAGAAGGTTCTGCTGGGGGCAATCGCGGCGGAAGTGGAAATAGCGGTCAGAATCGTCCAGGCGGAGGTCTCGGCGGCGGCGGCCTCAGTGGTGGTATGGGCGGAGGAAAGAACAACGGATCTGGAGCTGATCCGCGCGATGAGGCAACGAAGGAAAAGCGCATCAAGATGACGAAGGCGCTGAAGGAGAAGAAAGCCCGGCTCGATTCGTTGCAGAAGGAACTCGAAAAACTCGGAGCATCTGTCGAATCTTCGAAGGCAACTGGTCCGTTCGATCCGAAGTCTCAAGAGCGCTTGGTTGTTTGGGCTCACGACCTCGGCGTTGTGCCAGGTCGGACCTACCGATATCGCGCCGCTCTTCGCGCCTACAACCCATTCTTCACCTACGCCGGATTGCTCGACAAGGAGCAGAAGCCGCTCGCGACCCCGTTCACGATCGACACTCCGATCGCAGAGTGGAGTGCGCCAGTGACAGTCGCTCCGCGCATCGCGTTCTTCGTAACAGATGCAGTGCCCGGCGAAGGCAGACTTGGAGTCGGCCAAGCGAGCGTCGAGGTGTACACATATAAGGATGGCGAGCGTCGAGTTGAACGAGTAACGATTCAGCCGGGCGATGCCATTTCGGGCAAGGACAGCACAACTGGCACTGGCTACTTCCTTGTCGATGTGGTTGCTGATCCCACAACTGATCGCGGCGGATCTGATCGCCGTGCGTCGGCCATTGCGATCATTCAGGCGGAGAGCGGCAAGCGTTACGAGATCAAAATTCCGAGCGCTGAAGTTCGAAGCGATCGTCGACTCAACTTGCAGGATGAGGTCGAGCTTGCGAAAGCCGAGGCAGAGCAAAAGTCCGGCGGTGGTGATGGCGGCAGCAAAGCGGGAGAAGGGACTCAATCGCCTCCTCCGCGCGGGCCATCAGGAACCTAAGCGCGTCGCGAAGATGCCGTAGTTACTAGAAATCAAGACAGTGAGACGCGGGCCGCAATTGCGGCCCGCGCTCGTTTTGGAGGACACCCTGTGGAAAACTCAGGTCAAAGTGCACCAGAAACAGTTAAAGAGGGCTGAGAACACTCGAAATGGGTGTCCGTAGGACGGTTTCGTCCCCGCGCGCGCCTCATTGGTATCGATCAGCACCCTGATCTGGGGCGCGAATCGAATATTGAGACCTGAATAAGCGTCCAATATGCCGACCCCGAAAAAAATCTCATCCCGTCACTTAAAGGCATTGACAGCAGTTTGGATTTCGCTATCATTGCCCCTCCGCAGAACGGCCCGCAAGGGACGCGAAACGGAATACAAACAAGAGTTTGGTTCATCCAGGCTTAAGTTTGTGCGCGAAGCTGGAGACCCCGCTTCGTTGATTCTTTGACAAGTTATGAAAGTGCAAATTGTCGCGATGCTGTGCGGCAGGCAAGTTGAGTGCTGGAAACAGGGCTCGGTTGACTGTACGTGCAGCGAGTAATCGCACCGAGATATGAGCGCTAGGCGACTGCGTTCGATTCCAATTGTGGGTCGAGCGTTAACCTCATCAATGCAGTGAGGTTGTGATCCAGACTGGGGCGGGCTGTCTTTGATAGTCACGGCACTCGGTAGACGCGATCAAGTCAATAAGGGCACGTGATGGATGTCTTGGCGTCAAGAGGCGATGAAGGACGTAGGAACCTGCGATAAGCCTAAGGGAGCTGGTAACCAAGCTTTGATCTTAGGATTTCCGAATGGGGCAACCCGGCTCTTATGAGTCACCCACAGCTGAATGTATAGGCTGTGTGGAGCGAACCTCGTGAACTGAAACATCTTAGTAGCGAGAGGAAAGGAAAGCAACAGCGACTCCGTCAGTAGCGCCGAGCGAACGCGGATTTACTAGCGAATGTATGAATGGTCTGGAAAGGCCAACCAAAGAAGGTGACGGTCCTGTAATGCAATAGCTAGGAATGCCTATTAAGTAGAGTCGGACTCGTGAAATCCGGCTTGAAGACGGGGGGACCACCCTCCAAGGCTGAGTACTACTTGACGACCGATAGTGAACCAGTAAGGCGACTGAATGATGAAAAGAACCCCGATAAGGGGAGTTCAAAGAACCTGAAATCACGTGCTTACACAGCGGTTGCAGCCCGTAAGGGTGGCAGCGTGCCTTTTGCATAATGATCTGGCGAGTTACTCTCTACGGCAAGGCTAAGCCGAATCCCGGCGCAGTCGAAGGGAAACCGAGTCTTAAAAGGGCGTGTAGTCGTAGGGGGTAGACGCGAAACTGCGGTGATCTACCCATGGGCAGGTTGAAGGGAGGGTAATGCCTCCTGGAGGACCGAAGCCGTGAACGTTGAAAAGTTCTGGCATGACCTGTGGGGAGGAGTTAAAGTCTAATCATACCCAGAGATATCTCGTTCTCCCCGAAATAGTTTTTGGACTAGCCTCGTGTATAGCACCTGGGGGTAGAGCTACTGAATGGGTTTGGAGGGCTACCCGCCTATCCGGCCTAATCAAACTCCGAATACCAGGTACGTAAGCACGGGAGTAAGACTACGAGGGATAATCTTCGTGGTCAAAAGGGAAACAACCCGGACCGCCAGCTAAGGTCCCTAATCGAGTCTCAGTTAGAAAGGTAGTCGGATTGCTGTGACAGCTAGGATGTTGGCTTAGAAGCAGCCACCATTTAAAAAGTGCGTAACAGCTTACTAGTCGAGGAATCCGGCGCCGATAATTATCGGGAATAAGACTCGTACCGAAGCTGCGGACTGACTATGTCAGTGGTAGGGGAGCGTCGCTATCAGCTGTGAAGCATTCCCGGCAAGGGTTTGTGGAGCGATAGCAAGTGAATATGCCAGATTGAGTAACGATTAATGGAGTGAGAATCTCCATCGCCGTAAGCCCAAGGTTTCCTGGGGAAGGTAATTCCGCCCAGGGTTAGTCGGAGCCTAAGACGAGGCTGACAAGCGTAGTCGATGGAC
>JAIXVI010000176.1 GCA_027483065.1 Planctomycetaceae bacterium | reverse complement strand
CTCACGCGCACCTCCCGCGGCGCGCGATTCGCGCGCGAACGACTCGCTCAACAACTGACCGAACGCAATTCCGCCGAGACTGAACCTCGCCGCGCCGCCCGCGAGATTTCCGAGGAATGTGCGTCGCGTCGCTTGCGCCACTTCCGCCGCCGCGCGCGCAGCGTGGTCGTTGGTTTCGCGAGGTTCGGCGAAGTGACGTTCGGCGAAGTGACGTTCCGTCTCGCGAACTTCAGAGTGAGGGAACTGTGCGTCAGGCGTTGTCATGCGCGCCAATTTCTGACCGTCGAACGTCACGAGCGGGTGAGGAAATCATCAGCGTTGAGAATTGCGTTGGCGGCCGCTACGAGCGCCGCATCGCGGGCAATGTTTGTCGAGCCTTCCGCGGCACGCCCAGCGAGCGTCCGTGCAAGTTCCGCGTGCTCGGCGTAGCGCGCACGCTCGTTCGTCACGAGTTCGACGAGTCGCGCGACTTCTTCAGCGCGCGCACTTCGTCCGAGTGCGCGCTCAAGCATCACACGCACAGCGGCTGCGTCGTCAGACTCTGCACGCGCAACGACTGCGAGCGCTTGTGCCGCTTCGAGATACACAGGGTCGTTCAACGTCACGAGCGCCGCGAGCGGCGTGTTCGTACGAATACGCCGCACCGTGCACGTCTCGCGACTCGTTGCGTCGAACGCGATAAAAGATGGATACGGCGAACTTCGCCGAAGGAACGTGTAGAGCGCGCGGCGGTAGCGATCTTCGCCCGCACTCGTCGCCCACGCATCACCCGAGTAGACCACTTGCCACACGCCCTCGGGTTGCGGCGGCATGACCGGCGGGCCGCCCATCTTGCGCGAAAGAAGCCCCGAGACCGCGAGCGCCGTATCGCGCACTTGTTCCGCTTCAAGCCGGAGGCGCGGTGCGCGCGACCAAAGTCGATTGTCTGGATCACGCGCAAGCGTTGCAGCCGACGCTTCGCTCGCTTGGCGATAGGTCGCGCTCATCACGATCTCGCGAAGGAGTTCCTTCATCGAGAACTCGCGCGCGACGAGCACGCCCGCCAGATGATCAAGCAGCGCGCGGTCGCTCGCTCCCGAGCCCATCGCGCCGAAATCTTCGCTCGTCTCGACGATGCCGCGACCGAAGAGCGTTTCCCACGCACGATTCGCAGCAACACGCGCGAAGAGCGGATTTTCCTCGCTTGCGAGTCGCTCGGCCATGGCGAGTCGCCCAACCGGTGCGACGCCCTCACCCGCAACACGTTCATCCGCAACGCCTGCACCAAAGAGAAATCGCGGCAACGCGGGCGTCACTTCTTCGGCGGGCGCCGACAACGCGCCGCGTTCGAGTCGATGCGTCCGACGGCGTTCAGCCTCCGCGAGCTCAACCATCACGGGAACGCTTGTCTTCACACCAGCGCGCTCAACCTCAAGTCGCGGCGCGTCGTCATCGCGATCGACATCCGCAGTCTGATTGAGATACGCGAGGAATTGGTAGTACTCGCGCTGCGGGATCGGCTCGTATGGATGTCCGTGACACTGCACACACTGAAACGTCACGCCCATGAACGACTGCCACGTCGTCGAAACGCGATCGAAGACCGCCGCCATGCGGAACTCTTCGTTGTCGGTTCCACCTTCGGTATTCGTGAGTGTGTTGCGGTGAAACGCCGTGGCGATGCGGTCGTCATCGGTCGTGTTCGGTAAGAGATCACCCGCCAAAAGCCGCACGGCGAAATCGTCATACGGCATGTCACGATTCAGTGCGTCGACCACCCAATCGCGCCAAGCCCAAATGTCGCGGCGCGCGTCCTTCTCGTAGCCCTGCGTGTCGGCGTAACGCGCCAAATCAAGCCAGATGCGCGCGAAGCGCTCGCCATAGGCCGGACTCGCAAGAAGTGCGTCGACAAGTTGCGCGTAGCCCGCGTCGGTTGGATTCGCGAGATACGCCGCGCGCACGGCCTCTTCAGGCGGCAGGCCGGTCAAGTCGAGCGCGACGCGACGCACGAGCGTCTCCGCGTCGGCTACATGCGTAGGCTCAAGACCCGCTTCCTCGAGGCGGGCGAAGACAAATCGATCGATGTCGTTGCGCGGCCATGTGGCGAGCACGGGTGATGGCGCGCTTGATGACGCCTGCGTCGGCAGCGCTGGTGCCACGCGCGGCGCGAACGCCCAGTGCGTCCCCCACGCGGCGCCTTCTGCGATCCAACGGCGAATGACCGCGACCTCCTCCAACGAGAGCCCCGCGCCATCTGGCGGCATGCGCTCATTGAGATCGCTTGTCGAAACGCGCGCAAACAATTCACTCTCGAGCGGCCTACCGCCGACAACCGCGCGGTGCCCCGAGCGCAAGAGCGAGCGGACCGACGCCTCATCAGACAGATTGAGCCCAGCCATCTCGCGAACGCCGCCGTGGCAACGCAGGCAATTGGTCGCGAGAATCGGCAGCACGTCGTCGGCGAAACTCACGGGTTCGTCCGCGCGCGGGCGCGACGCCGCGCGCTCGCCGAGCGGGAGCTCGATCCGCAACGCCAAGCTCGCCGCGACAAGCGCGGCCGTCATGGCGAGGATCAGCGGAACCCGCGTGAACATAAAGAAAAGAATAACGCCGGACACAGCCAATCTCCCCCACTTTGGCAGCACTTCGATGGAAGAACGTCGCTTCCGCGGATGCGATTCGGGAGCGTCGAAACAGGTCACGCCGGCATCTCGGGCTGCATTGCGGGCGGCATCGCGGGCGGCATTGCGGGCGGCATCACGGGCCACACGAGGGAGTGCATCGTTTTGGTCCGCGCTTCCGTTATTCTGTCGCGATGACTTGCATTCGGTCCGACGTGTTCAGTATTTCCTCAGAGGGTTCGGAGAACCCCCGCGTCGTGGCGCTTGCGGGCAAACTCGATGCAGGCTCCCAATCGGCGGCAGAACGCTACCTCGAGTCGATCGTCGCAGAAGGCGCGACACACGTCGTGCTCGACTGCACGGAGCTCGAGTTCATTTCGAGCGCGGGGATCCGCGCACTGCTCTTTCTCGTCAAGCGTGTGAAGCCCATCGGTGGTGCCGTCAGTGTGTGCGCGGCGCGCCCTCACGTACGCCAGATGCTCGAGTTCACCGGCCTCAAGTCGATCCTCTCGATCAGCGGAACTGTTGACGAAGGCCGCGCGGCTCTCTCTCGCTAGGCGAACGCGCAATGGCGACTCAACCAACGTCCGCATCAAACTCCGCGTCGACGCCCACGTCCGCGCCCACGTCCGCGCCCACGTCGCCATCTGCGTCTCCACGCGCCACGGCAGTAACCCGCGGCCACCGACTCACAGGCGTTCTCGCTCTCGCGGCAGCATTGAGCACCATTCTCCTTGCGGGTCTCGCCATCACCGCTCTCGCGACCGCAGAACTCCGCGTGCGCTCTGCCGTGGCGACGCAGCAAGCGCTTGATGGCGCGGTCGCCGAGGCCGCGGCGTGCGCTTCCCTTTTCGCCTCGCGTACAGGCGCTTGGAAGTCGTACCTGCTCGCAGAGATTCGAAGCGACGAGGACACCGCGACGCGCTCGAAGGATGTGCTCGCGACGACCTCCGGCGATCTCAACGATCGCCTCGCTGCACTTGCGGAGTTCGGTCGACGGGCCGAGCTTCCGACGGAAGGCGCGGAGCGCGCGGCACAGAGCGCCACGCAAGCGACGCTTCTGCTTGTTGAGGCCATCGCGGACACGCGCGGAGCTGACGATGAGGCGCACGCCGCGGCGGACCAGCGCACGATGTCGGCCATCAACCAAGTCCAATACGAGCTCTCCGCGGTGCATGCGGATTGGAGCCGCCGTGCCACCGAGATTCGGCTCGAGGAGACAGCGAAGGCTTCAGATTCCGCCCGCCGCATGAAGGCGTGGATCGAAATCCTTTCGCTGCTCGCCGTGACGTTGGTCTTCATCATCGGCGCCGTCGCAGTGCGGAAGGATGCCTCGCGTGGCGGTGTATGAGTCCATCCCGCTCCTGCTCGCGGGGCTCGTCTTCTTCTTTCTCGGCCTCGATGGCATCAAGGCAAGCCTGAAGGGACTCGCCTCGCGTTCGATGCGCCGACGTGCAAACGCAGCCGTCTCAAGCCCGCTGCGGGCCGCCATTCTCGGCGTCACATTCGGTGCACTGAGTCAGAGCGCAACCGCGGTTTCGTTCCTGCTCGCCGGACTTGTCTCGGCGCGGCTGCTGCCGCTCCAACGCGCACTTTCGATGGTCGCGTGGGCGAATCCTGGTACCGCGTTCTTCGCGTTTCTTGCCGCCATCAATCTGAATGTCGCCACGATGTGGCTCATCGGACTCGCGGGACTCGGGCTCCGGAACCGCAAGCTCAAATCGCTCAACAGTGTTCTCGGCGCGATCCTTGGCATCGGGTTTCTTCTCTTCGGCCTCATGCAACTGAAGCGCGCCGCCGAGCCCATGCAAGAAGCAGACTGGTTTGCGACCGTCAGCATCGCGCTGAACGGCTCACTGGTGCTCGGATTCATCGCTGGCGCGCTGCTCCGCGTGATCATTCAGAGTTCGAGCGCGATTGTGGTCATCCTCATCGCGCTCTGCGGAAAGGGCGTGCTCGGCGTCGAGCAGGCGATGATGGTGATTCACGGGACCGGTATCGGTATCGGCCTCTCGGTGATTCTCTTGGGGCAAGGGCTGCGCGGTGAAGCGCTGCGGATTTCGTATTGGCAAGCCATCCTCAACGCCTGCGCAGCGACGATGCTGGGCGTGTGGATGCTTTTCGCCGCCACCGATCTCGTGCCGTCGCTACCCAAACTGCTTTCGCTGACTCGGGTCAGCATCGAAACAGATCTCGCGATCGGATTCTTGCTCCAGATGCTCTGCTGTCCGCTCGTTGGATGGCTGCTGCGGAATCGATCGGAGCAGATTCTTGTGCGATTGGCACCGGAGGCTGCGGAGGACGAACTTGCGCGTCCTCGCTATCTCGACGAAGGCGCGCTTGAAGAGAGCGAAATCGCGATCGATCTCGTCGCACGTGAGCAAGCGCGCGTGATGGCAGCGCTCCCAGCCTTGCTCGATCGAGCGCGACTCGACGTTGCAAACGCCACCGGGCTCAACCATGCCGAGGTGCGCACGTCGCTCGATGTGCTCGACACCGAGATCGCTGGGTTCCTTGCAGAACTCGCTGCACGGGCAACCGATCACGATCGTGGCGTTGCGATCGCGAGCGCGATCGCACGGCAGCAGGCGCTCATCGAACTTGTTGAGGCCGTCGACTCGATGGCGGCGGCAGTCACGCGACTCGCACCCGACTCCGCAGCGCGCATGCTCGGCGGCGGACTCGTCGAAGCGAGCGATGTCGTCCTTGGCACACTGCGCGAGTGGCTTGAGCAACGCGATCCAGTCGACCGCGCGCTGCTCGACGAGATGACCGCCGATCGCGGCGATCAGATGGAAGGCGTGCGCCGCAACGCCGCGGGCGCGGAGTTTGGCTCCCCTGCCGATCAAGCGACCGTGCTCTACGCCACCAGCATGTTTGAGCGCACGATGTATCTCGCGCGGCGGGTCGCCGGGGGCGCAGCGTTGGCGCAAGTTGATGGATGACTTCGTTCCGACTTCGCTGAAAAGAGAATGTCGTGAAAACGAAAGCGGCCCCGCTTGCGCGGGGCCGCTTGTATGAGTTCGCAGATACTCAGCGTCACTGCATCTGAATCGACGCATCGAGCGCCGCATCGACGCGGCTCTTGAGGTCGGCAAGG
>JAIXVI010000243.1 GCA_027483065.1 Planctomycetaceae bacterium | reverse complement strand
GATTCGTTCACTTGCGACTGCTTCGCGTCGAGCAAGCGACGCTGCCGCGCAGCCATCCGTTGCATTTCGCGCTGTTCCTTCTTCTGCCACGCTGCGATCTGCGCCGGTGTCATTCCTGCGATCGGTGGTTTCGAAGCATCCGAAGAGTGCAATTGTCTCAGCGCGTCGTACTGGCTCGCGTGGTACTCGTCGAGCGACTCCTGCTGATAGGTGAACGCGTCGTAGGGCGTGAGGGGAGTCGCAGGGGACGCGGGCACCGCCGCGGGGTTCGGAAGCGCAGGCGGCGCGGGTTGCACGGGAGTCAGCGCGGGTGTGGAGGTCGCGCGGCCGACCGGCTGCGCGCGTTGGATAGGCGCGGACCGCGCAATTGGCAGCGCGCGTTGCACTGGTGGCGCGGGCGGGTTTACTAAGAACGTCGAACCTGGCATGGGGGGTGTGCCATCGATGAATGGTGCATAGACGTAGAGCACGCCATTCGTGACACGACCTGACCCCATCTGTGAACGCGTCGTCACCCACGTAATCGGCGGACCCTTTGAGGTGCGCCCACGGTCGGCGTAGAGCGACGCGAGCATCGCATTGACGTCGGCGGGGCCAAGGCACTGCGTTGCCTCCAGGAGGTTCGCGTTCCGCGGCTCAGGAATGCGATGCGCCGTGGCACCGTCGGGTTGATGCGCCCACGAACCCCACGTTCCGTGAAGATCGCGCGACATCAATTCTTGTTCTGCGACAGAGAAATTGCTCGTCATCATCACGCGATTCGAAGGCACGAAGATCCACGCCCACGGTGGCTGTGGACATGGGCCAGACTGCGTGTTCCCAAGCGTCGCGATCTGCGGTGCCCAACCGACGACGCCGTTCGTCGCTCGCCACGACACAGGCGCCGCTGACCAGTCGTTGCCCGGAACCCATAGCCAGCCACGGTCCTGATCGAAGGTCCAACTACCGTAGTGTTCGGCGGCCCATCCGAAGGGGAGACCCGAGCGCCAGTAGGGAGTGCCGTTCTGGGTGATGATCCATTCGCCGACGGAGAATGGTTGCCACCACGGCTGCACGTCGTGTGGCTGCCAGACCCAGCCAAACTGTGGGTGAGAGAACCACTGGCCATAGGCGAGCAATGACTGCATCAACTGCTGGCAAGTGGTTGTGCTGCGCGAACCGCGCTCCTGCGGGTTGTACGGAACCTGCTGGACCTCTTGCTGCGAGGCCCCAACAGGGAGCGCAGCAGCGGTGTGGAAAAGGGTGCCGGAAGTGGCGAGCCCGAGCGCGAGTGATGCAACGAATGTCGTAGACATAGTTCCACTATACCCCGCGCCACTTCACGCGGTTCGAAGTTCAGGTCTATCGCGCAAGGCACGCGACCTTCGTTCAAGAGTCCGCCGAAACCATCCGGGCAAATGCTTGATGGTCACCGTGCTCGCCACGCGCGGTAGCGAGCGATCAGCCCTTGCGTCGAACTGTCGTGCGACGGCTTTGGCGCGGCTCCGACCAACTCGGGAATAATCCGCTTCGCGAGCACCTTGCCGAGTTCAACGCCCCACTGGTCGAAGCTGTTGACGCGCCAAATCGAGCCCTGCACAAAGACCTTGTGTTCGTAGAGCGCGATGATGCGGCCGAGCATGCGTGGCGAGAGTTGCTCGCAAAGCAACGTGTTGGTCGGGCGATTTCCGGGGAACGTTCGGTGGGGGACAAGCCACTCGGGCGTGCCTTCCGCGCGCACTTCTGTGGGTGTCTTTCCGAAGGCGAGTGCTTCACCTTGCGCGAAAATGTTCGCGAGCAGAATGTCGTGATGGCTCGGGGACTTCGCATCTCCGCCGCCAATTTCATGGAGCGGCTTTGCGAAGGCGATGAGGTCGCAGGGGACGGGCGAAGTTCCCTGATGGATCATCTGATAGAAGGCGTGCTGGCCGTTCGTCCCAGGCTCGCCCCAGATGACAGGGCTCGTTTGCCATCGACATGGGGTTCCATCAAGTTGAACGCGCTTGCCGTTCGACTCCATCTCAAGTTGCTGGAAGTACGCGCTGAGTCGATGCAGATACTGGCAGTAGGGGAGCACGGCGACCGTCTCGCAACCGAGGAAGTCGCGATTCCAAATGCCGATGAGTGCGAGGAGATAGGGGAGATTCTTCTTCGGCGGCGCGGTGCGGAAGTGCTCGTCCATGTCGTGGAAACCCGCGAGCAACTCGCGGAAGTTGTCCGGTCCGATCGCAACCATCGTCGAGAGGCCGATCGCCGAATCCATCGAATAGCGACCGCCGACCCAATCCCAGAATCCAAACATGTTCGCGGTGTCGATCCCGAACTTCGAGACCTCCGCCGCGTTCGTCGATACCGCGACGAAGTGCTTCGCAACCGCTGCGGGATCCTTCAGTTTCGCCAACGCCCATGCGCGCGCAGACTGCGCGTTCGTCATGGTTTCGATGGTCGTAAAGGTCTTTGAACTCACGACGAAAAGCGTCTCCTCGGGATTGAGGTCGCGCGTCTTCTCGTAGAAATCCTCGCCGTCGATGTTCGAGATGTAGCGGCACTCGATGCCGCGCTCGGTGAAGTCCTTGAGCGCTTCGTATGCCATCACTGGGCCGAGATCCGAGCCGCCGATACCGATGTTGACGACGGTGCGAATGCGCTTCCCGGTGTGTCCGCGCCATGAGCCGCTGCGCACGGAGGTCGCGAATCGCTCCATCCGCTCGAGCACTTCATGGACATCGGGGACGACGTTGTGCCCGTCAACCTTGATTGTCGCACCCTTCGGTGCGCGGAGCGCCACATGCAAGACCGCGCGATCTTCGGTGACGTTGATGTGGTTGCCCGCGAACATCGCCTTCGCGTGTTTCGCGACGCCACACTCCGACGCGAGCGCGAAGAGTGCATCGAGGATTTCGCCATCGATGAGGTTCTTCGAGTAATCGAGATGCATGCCGAGCGCTTCGAACGCGAACTTTCGGCCGCGGGCGCGATCCTTCGCGAAGGCCTGCCGGAGGTCCATCGACGCGCCCTTTTTGGCGAGCTTCTCGAGTCGCTTCCATGCCTTGGTGCTGTCAGGTGCAACGTGCCATGCGGGAAGAACCGGAGCGGGGTGCGGATTGGTCGCGCCGGACGCTTTCGCAGCAGTTGTCTTGCTCGTCTTGCGGGCAACGGTCTGCTTCGAGGAAGAGGAGCGCTTGGGAGAGGTCTTTGCGGTGGAGCTTTTCTTGGCAGCCATAGGACGGGTTGTATCGGCAGATTGACCTCGCGTGTGGGAGGGGAACATGCCTGAGGCCTTTCCCCGTGGAAGGCGATCTGTCCCACCAGTCCTCATGCGGAATTGCTAGTGTGCCGAAAGACCGTTTCGCCACGCTGAACCTCCGCCCCTCGGAACCCATTCATGACCGCCACTCTGCCCACCGCCCGTCTTGCCGCCCTCGGACAGTCGCTCTGGCTCGACAACATCACTCGCACGCTGCTCGATTCGGGCACGCTTGCGCGGTACATCCGCGATCTCTCGGTGACGGGGCTCACCTCGAACCCCACGATTTTCGAGAAAGCGATTGGCTCGGGCAATGCGTACGACACGCAGGTTGCAGAACTGGCGGCGAAGGGTCTCGCGACGGAAGAGATCTTCTTCGCATGCGCAATCAATGACCTGACGCGCGCGGCCGACCTCTTCGCCGATGTGCACGCGCGCACGAAGGGGATCGATGGATGGGTTTCGCTCGAGGTTTCACCGCTCCTTGCGAACGACACCGCGGGTACCGTCGCGCAAGCCGTCGAACTCCATAAGCGCGCGGGTCGCGCGAACCTCTACATCAAGGTTCCGGGCACTCCGGAAGGTTGCCCCGCGATCGAAGAACTCATCTTCCGCGGTATTCCGATCAATGTCACGCTGCTCTTCTCGCGCGAACACTATCTCGCCTGCGCTGAAGCCTACACGCGCGGCATCGAACGCCGAGTGGCCGCGGGTCTCTCGCCAGTCGTGTCGTCGGTCGCGAGCGTCTTCATCTCGCGATGGGATCGCGCGACGGGCAAGGCGTTGCCAGCGTCGTTGCAGAACACGGTTGGTATCGCGATGGCAGGTCGCGTCTTGAAGGCCGCGCTCGATTTCCACGCGACGCCGCGTTGGAAAGCGCTTGCCGCGAAGGGCGCCGTTGAGCAGCGCGTCCTCTGGGCCTCCACGGGTACCAAGGATCCGGCACTTTCGCCGAGCCTCTATTGCGATGTGCTCGGTGCACCGAACACCGTCAACACCATTCCTGAAGAGACGCTGCTCGCGGTCGCAGAGAAGGGCAATCCGCAGGCTGCGATGGCGTCCGACGGTGTCGCCGCAGAGAAAACCTTGGCGGCGGCGACTGCTGCCGGCGTCGATCTTGCGAAGATCGCGGAGACCTTGCAGATCGAAGGTCGCGATTCCTTCAACAAGAGTTGGGCAGATCTCCTCGCGAAGATCGGTTCGAAACGCGAAGCATTGTCGGCCGCACGCTGAACGACGGACTGCATCATGCAATCGACCGGATCCTCGACGAACTTCCTCGATGAACTCTCCTGGCGCGGGCTTCTGCACCAGACGACATCGCCTGAACTCGCGGCGCACCTCGCCTCGGGCGTGCGCGCGGGCTACGCGGGGTTCGACCCGACCTCCGACAGCCTCACGATCGGCAACTTCATTCCGATCAAGCTGCTCGCGCACTTCCAGCGCGCGGGCCATCGCCCGATCGTGGTGTCGGGCGGCGGCACGGGCCTGATCGGCGACCCGAGCGGCAAGAGCGCCGAGCGGCAGCTGCAGACCCGCGAGATGGTCGAGCACAATGTCCGCAGCCAGCAGCGGATCTTCGACCGCTTCCTCGACTTCTCGGGGCCGCGCGCGGCCAAGATCGTCAACAATGTCGACTGGCTGAGCGGCGTGTCGTACCTCGACATGCTGCGCGATATTGGCAAGCATTTCAGCGTGAACCAGATGATCGCGCGCGACTCGGTCGCGTCGCGCCTCGAGGGCCGCGAGCAGGGGATCAGCTACACCGAATTCAGCTACATGATCCTGCAGGCGTACGACTTCCTGCACCTGTTCCGCAACGAGCGATGCACGGTCCAGCTTGGCGGGAGCGACCAGTTCGGGAACATCGTGTCGGGCATCGACCTGATCCGGCGCATCGAGCAGGGCGAGAGCTTCGGCGCGACCTGCCATCTCGTCACGACCAGTGACGGCCAGAAGATCGGGAAGACGGAGCGCGGCGCGATCTGGATGACCGCCGACAGGACGAGCCCGTATCGCTTCTATCAATACTGGCTGAACACGGCCGACGCCGACGCGGTGAAGTTCCTCAAGTGGTTCACCTTCCTCGACTCCGACACCGTCCAGTCGCTCGCGCATTCGCTCGCGCATGACCCCGCGAAGCGCGAGGCGCAGAAGTCGCTCGCCGCGGAGATGACGCGCATGACGCACGGCGAAACCGAACTTGCGCGCGCCATCGCGACGAGCGAAGCAATTTTCTCTGGCGACGTGAAGTCGCTCGATGCGGCGCAAATCGCAGAAATCGCAGCGGATCTTCCGTCGAGCGAAGTTGCAGCCGCGGCGCTCTCTGCAGGCGTTGGAATCGTCGACTTCATCACCGGAACGACCTGTGCTACGAGTAAGCGTGAGGCGCGCGAATTCGTGCAAAACGGCGCGGTAAGCGTGAATGGCGAGAAGGTCGGCGCAGACTTTGTCGTGCGAAGCGAGCATGCGCTCGACAGTGGAAAGATGGGCGACAAAATCGGCGGCGTCATTCTCCTGCGTCGCGGCAAGAAGGCGTATCACGCGGTCCGCGTGGTGCAGTAACGCGAGCGGCTTTCGTCGAGCCAACGGCACGCGCGAAAAAACGTGTCAGCCGGCGGGAACGATCTCAACGCGAATGACCGATGGTGTCGCGGTCGTGATGTCGACACCCAAAGGTGCGACCATGGGCGACGAGCCCAAGATGTCCTTCAAGAGCAACTCGTGTTCGCCGGGTTGCGTGGGGATTCCGTCTGCGCCGGTGCGAAGGCGAATCGTGCGGCCGCTGAGCGCGTCGCTTGCACGGATCACTGCTTGACGCGAGCCCGTGCACTCGACCGAGGCATGCACGAGATTGGGCGAGCTGACGAGTGTGCGCGAGGCATCACCCGATTCAATCAAAACGTCGAACGCGATCACGCGCGTTTGCAGCGTCTGCCCAGCGGCGTAAAACCAGACGACGATTGTGATCGCCGTCACACCCGCGAGATCAAGGATGCGCTCGCGCCACGATCTCAACGTGCACCTCCGTGGTCGCCATTTGTGCTCGGGCCTTGATCCGTCTCGCGCGTTCGAATGGCGGCGCGCGCACCCGCGACGACGTCGTCCACGATCGCGGGAGTTTGTTTGAGACGTCGCTCGAGTTCCTCGCCGAGCTCGTCGCGCGGAATCGGCGACGAAAGCGTGCCGCCCTCAGCAATGCGAATCGAGCCGGTTTCTTCGCTCACCACGACGACGACGCAATCGGACTCTTCGGTGACTCCAATCGCCGCGCGGTGGCGCGCACCAAGTTCGGCGGGGAGGTCATCGCTCTCCGCGAGTGGCAGTTGCACGCCGGCACCCCACACGCGCCCCCCGCGAATCACGAGCGCCAAGTCGTGCAGCGGCGAATTCGGCCAGAAGACGCTTTGAAGAAGCGGGGCACTTGGTTTTGCGTCGAGTTCTACACCGCCCGAGAGGAGGTCGCCGATCCCGATGCGGCGCTCGATGACGATCAGCGCGCCGAAGCGATTCTTCGAGAGGAACTCGGCGGCTTCCGCGATGTCGGCGGCCAGGCCCGCGATCTGCGCACGCGGGCGCTTGAAGAGATTCGTTCGTCCGATCCGGCTGAACGCCGCGCGGATTTCCGGCTGGAAGACCACGATGAGGAGAATCGCGAGCAGATTGAACGCGCGGTCGAAGAGAAAGCGCAGGCGTTGGAAACTGTCGGTCGCGTCGCCGAGGACGCGCACGAGGAGTGCCATCGCGACGGTGAGGAGGAAAAACCCCTTGATGACGCCCGCGCCACGCGTTCCGCGGAGGAATCGGAAGACCGCGTAGACGACGAGCCAAATCACCGCCAACTCGATGAAGACAACGAGCGCGTCAGCGAGGCGGGTTCCGTCGAGATTCAGCGGCACGGGCCGCGATCATACGTTTCCGACCGTATCATCGCCGCCCCATGAGCAGGATCTCGACGAGTTGGGACATCGGTCGTTTCACAGGGCAATGCGCGGCGACAGGCGAGCCGCTTTCGCCCGGCAAACAGCAGGTCGTTGCGCTGGTGGAGCGCGAGGATGATCCCTCTGCACCGCTCGTCCGCATGGACTTTTCGGAGGCGGGCTGGAACTCGCCGGCACGACCGAAGGGCGTGATCGCGTTCTGGAAGGCAACGGTCCCAGAGCCCGGCGAAAAGAAGCGTGGCTTTGTCGATGATCAAACGCTGCTCGATCTCTTTGAGCGGCTCGGCGGCGACGACCGCATCCATCGCGTGCGCTTCCGCTTCGTGCTGATGCTGTTGCTCGTGCGAAAGAAACTCTTGCGCGTGACGGGCACGTCGTCCGAGGGCGGCGTGGAGACGTGGCATGTACTTCCGAAGGGCGCGGTGGAGGGCGAGTCGCCACTCGCTGTGACGAATCCGAAACTCGACGAGGCGGCGATGAAGGAAGTCACCGACCAGCTCGGCGAGGTGCTCGATGGAGCGTGGTGAGCCGCGGCGAAGCGTGAAGGCGCGCGTGCGTGCAGGTGCGCTGCTCGTGATTGCGCCGGTACTTGTGCTTTGTGGATGCGCGACCGATGAAACGCTCAGCGCTGGCGCGTCGGGCCAAGGAATCGACGCGCAACGCGCATCTTCTGCGTCCGAACAGGAAGAACTCGCACGTGCGCGCACCGTACTCGCGCCGCTTGTCGCGCAACAGAACGAACGCTCTGTGCGTCTTGCCACGTTTGAATCGCGCGCGTCGCTTGAGTTTCGCTATCGCGATGCGTCAGGCGAACACTTCGAACAATGCGAAGCCGACATCTTCCTTGCACCGCCGAATCGCGGTGCGCTTCGCGTGATGAAGGTCGGAACGAATCTGTGGTGGATCGGCGGCGATGGAACGCGCTCGTGGATCTTCGAATTGAACGTGACACCCAAGCGCGCGACGGTCTACGACAGCAGCGCCTCCGGCGTCTTTGCCGAATCAGGCGACGTCGTTGGCACGGGCGAGTTCACGCTGCTTTCGCCGGAGAGTGTGCGACTTTTGATGGGGCACGCTGCGATCGCGGAGGAGTGGGTTCCCGTTGCGTTCGAAGGTGTCGCCAAGGATGCGCCGCTCGCGGAGCGCTTCGGCGTGCGTGTTCAACTCGAGGCCAAAGATGGTTCGGCCGCGCGTCTGTTCGCGACGACGACGTTTGGTCGCGATGGCTTGCCGCGGACGTTGTCGATTGAATCGATGGACGGAGTCAAGATCGCGGAAGCCACGCTCGCTGATCCTGTGCGCGCATCGATGACGGACATCGCGCAGGGCGCGTGGCCGACGGTGGCGCGTCGCGTGGAAGTCGTGGCGCCGCGTTCAGGTGCGTCGATCAAGATTTTCCTCGATACTCCGGCCGCGAGCGCGACGCGCATGAAGCCGCGTTTCTTCGATCTCGACGCGCTGCTCACGCAATTGCGCCCTGAAGTCGTTGAGTTTGTGACGAAGTCGAAGCCAGGCGATTCGAGTTCGCCAGCTGCGTCGCCATCGACATCGCCATCGACATCGCCATCGACATCTCCATCGACCTCACCATCACCGTCGAGTGAGAACTCGGCACTTCGCCGCGAGGTTGCGCCGTGAGTGGCTCGTTTCCATTGAGCATTCGTGCTGCAGCGCGGCGCGCGGGTGTGATGCTTCCTTTGCCGCTGCCGACGCTCCTGTCAGCACTCATCGCGTTGCCGACGTTCGTCGCGTCTCCCGTCCGCGCGGATGTTCCCGGCACGATGCCGCTTGTCGCTGCGGATGGTGGTCACGTTTGGTGGGTCGTCGAGCGTGCGCCTGCAGGCGCGAGTGGCCAAGCGTCCGACGCGAAACTGCCGTTTCTACTGATGCATCACGCGTCGGTCGAGCCCGCACCGACCGAACGCCTGGTCACGCGCCTCGCGCGCGAGCCGGAAGCGCTGGTGGCAGGTGACAACATGCTGGTGGTCGTCGCGCGCGCGGAGGGCTCGCAGCCGCGCATGGTGTTGGCGCTTGAAGCCGCACGAAACGCCGTCACCGGACTTTGGTATTCGGAACCGCGCACCGGCCCGCGCATTCTTCCGCCGCTCCCAGCGGAGGGGCTCCTTCGCGACACAGCGATTGCGAACGGTGTTGTGTACGCCCTGATTCGACGCTCAGAGGCGACCAAGGGCGATGCCATTGCGGAGCCTGCGTTGGTCGAGCCTGCGTCGGTTGAACACTGGCTCGGCCGACTCGATCTCAATGGTGGCGACCGTTGGGAGGCGACGCCGCTTCCGCCGCTCGATCTTGCCGAGACGATTCGACTCTCAGACGCAGGTGGGCAACTGCGCGCGATCGGTGTTGGTGAGCCTGCCGCTGAGTCTAATTCTGAGTCCAATTCTGAGTCCAATTCTGAGAAGGCGGGCAGCCCTGCGCGCGCGGTTGAAGCGGTCCTCGGCAGCACCGGCGAGTGGTCAGTGCAACCGCTTTCCCATGGCGACGGTGCGCCCGTCGCGGCGCGCGGGGTGTTGGGAGCGATCGAAGTCGCTGGGGCGTTTGGGCTGGTGGAGCGCGTCTCTCCGCTCGTTGACGGTGGTCCGGCCACGGTGCGGCTCTCGGTCGTCCGGAGTGGCGTGACAAACGGTTGGGCGTCGTTTCCAGAGCCTGCGGAGCCATGGGCCCTCGCGGGATTCGGGAGCGAGGCGATCCTGCTCTCACTCGACAAGGAACGGCGTGGCATCGCGCAAACGATCGCGCCGAATGCGGCGGTCCCAAGTGAGTCTGTCACGCTCGCGCCCCCGGGCTTCACGGCTCGGAACTGGGTGCATATCCCAATTCTTGCGATTCTCTCGGTTGGCCTCGCGCTCGCTGCGGTGATCTTTGGCGCCGACGCGTACCTCGAGAATCGCTCGCGCAGCGGGGTTCCACGTGCACCGATCCCCGCCAATCGACGCCGCGGCGCTCGGCTTGGGCTGCGGGCTGCAGCTGCGGGAATCGATCTTCTCCCGGGCCTCGCCATCGCATGGTTCGTGTTCGGCGGGCCGGTTCTTCCCTACCTCCAATTCCCCATTTTCGTCACCGACGCGTCGCTCGGCGCGCCCGCGTTCCTTGCGTTCGCAATCGGTTGGTTTGTCGCGAGCGTGGGTGACGTTGTGTTCGGCCGCTCGGTCGGGAAGCGCTTGATGGGGCTTGAGATCATCGGAGTTCGAGGTGATCAGGTTTCCGCGAGCCGTCGGTTTGTGCGCGCGCTTGCCGCTTCCGTGACGTGGGCGTCGCCGGTCGTGATGCTCATCGCAGCCCTGAACCCGCGCGGCGATGGCCCGGCCGAGATGGTGAGCGGAACCGCCGTCGTCGAGGTGGAAGGCGAGCCGGTTGCTGACTCGGACGAGTCACGCCGAGATGCTGGCGACGACGAGTCGTACTGACGGGGGTGACTCCGTGCCGATGTCCAAGCCTTGACGGCCGGACGGCAATTTCTGCCTTTACAGGATTCGCGCGAGATCTGCCGATGAACGATTTGGCGATCTGGTGGCTTCTCTTCGGCCAAGATTGCCGACCAACGGCGGTGTGCGCGCGTCGAGAGGCGCGCGCAGTTGCGGCTGGTCGAAGAACGTGTGGTTGAAGAGAGGGTCGCCAAGGATTGGCGACTCGCGACGAAAGCGCCCGTATTTCGCGGGTGGCTCGGAAGGATTCTGAGGTTCGCGATCGTGTCACAGCGCACGGAAAATGCCAACACCACTCCGGAAGCCACGCGCGCCACAAGCGCTGCGCAGTCGTCTGACGCTTCGACGAAAGCGGGCGCTCCCGTCGCGCAACCTGTCGTCTCGGAAGCTGGCGTCTCGCAATCTGCCGTCTCAGAAACTGCGGGGTCGCGTCGTTCCCTTCGCGATTTCTGGCAGATTCCGCTTCTCGTTGCAGGCCTCGGCGCTGTCGCAGGTGCCGTTTGGTTTGCGCGAGGTCACACGCCGAAGGATGACTTTGCCGGTGCGCTTGATCAGGCATCTGAGTTGATCGCTGCGGGCGAATTCGCGCAAGCGCGTCATGTGCTTGAGCAAGTGGTCGAGCCAAATCTTGAGCGTGCACCCGCCGATGCGAAGCCGCGGTTCTTCGCGCTCGGCGCGGATTTTCTCGCAGGTCAACAGAAGCTAGTGGAAGCTCCGACGGAGGCCGATGCGCGAGCGTTGATCGATGCATATGACCGCGCGAAGGCGCTCGGTTGGACGATGACGTCCTCGCAGTCGATTGCCTACTCGCAGTCCTTGGTGCGGCTCGGACGCGCGAGTGAAGCGCTTGCAGTCGTTGCCGAGGGCGCAGGCGAAATGGAAGCCGAGTCGCTTCGTCGTCGTGTGAAACGCGACGCGCTCGACAGCATGATTCGCGGCGCGGATGCTGCTGGTCGCACGCCAGAAACACTTCTTGCGGCAATTGATGAGTTCCGTGCAGATCCGACGTTGCCCGCGGCTGACGCAGCGTGGGCAGCCGCGCGCGCCGCAGAAGTGCGCATCGCGCTTGGTGAACTCGAGCGCGCTGCGGATCGATTGCTCGTTGATCTCTCGCGTCTTGAGAGCATGACGGAGAGTTCGGGTGGTGGTCGCGGCGAGCTAGAGCCGGCAGCGCTTGCTGAACTCTACGGACTGCGTGGCGAGGCGCTACGTCGGCTGTCGCGCTTCAACAAAGCACGCGAAGAGTTTGAGCACGCGGTCGAACTTGCGCAACCCGGAACGGCGGTCGCGGGCTCGATTGATGTTGGGCTCGGCAAGACGCTTTTGGAACTCGGTGCCGACGAAGAAGCCGCTCGAGTTTTCGATCGCGCGGTGCTCGCGCAGCACAAGGGTGATCTTGGTGCTCTCGCGCGGCTTGGTCGCGCTGAGGCGCGCTCAAATCTTGGTCATTTCGCCGATGCGCAGGTCGATTTTGGAGTGTTGCGCGATGCGGCGCTTCGCAAAGAGCTGACGCCCGACACAGTCACATCGATGCAGTCGGTGCTCATTGAAGATGCGCGAGATGCCATCGCCGACAAGCGCTGGATCGAGGCCATCGAATATGCGCAAGTCGCGATTGATCTGCGTGGACAGGGGCGTTCGGTCGCAGACGCGTTCATCGTGCTCGGCACGGCTGCGCGTGAGGAAGCGAATCGATTGCTCGCCGCAGGCAGCGGCGGTGACACGAATCTCAGCAAGCTGACGCCAGAAGATCGCGTCGTTGTCAATCGACTTCTCAAGCGCGCTGGTGACATGTTCGCTGAGTTTTCAGTGACTCCTGAATGTCGTCAGGCAACCGATGGAAGTTACGTCGCAAGTCTGCGGAATGCTGCGGAATGCTACGACATGGCTGGATGGCACGACCTTGCACTTGGGCGTTGTCAGTTGTTGCTCGAGGCGCTTGAAGTCGATGATCCTGACCGAGGCGAGGTGTATCTCCGCATCGCAGCGATTCGTGAGGCAGAGGGTGCGTACGCGGAAGCTGCAACGAACTATCGACGAGCGATTGATGTGCGTCGCGGAGGAAGCGATTACACCGCGCGCGCGATCGTGCCTCTTGCACGTTCGCTCGACGCCGATGGTCGTGGCGATGAAGCCATCGCGAGCCTTCAGCAAGTTCTCTCTGGCGAGTATGGTTTGAAGCCTGAAGCAGTCGAGTACTTCAACGCGCTCGATCTTCTTGCGCGCATCCAGCAGCGCAAGAGAAAGTGCACGGAAGCTGCGGAATTGCTGCATGAGGCGATCGCACGCATTCCTGATCAAGCGCGGCTTGGCGAGTTGCGCTTCCGTCTCGGGGAAGCGTATCTCGGTGTTGCGCGCGCTGCGATGAAGGAATCGGAAACAGCCGATTTGACGGCTGCAGCCAAGGCGCGACTTGTGCGTGAGAGCGTCGATCGATTCAAGGAAGCTCGACGTATCTACGACGATGCGATCGTTGCGCTGGAAGATCGCGCGTCGCGCGAAGGCGGCCTTGATGGGCTCTCGCGCGACATGTTGCGCGAGGCGCACATGCGCCGTGCGGATTGCGCTTTCGATATTGGTCCGCACGATTCCAAGGCATTCGAAGATGCAATCGCGCTCTATGAAGCGGTTGATCGTAAGTACCCCGATCATCCATCGTCGATGGTTGCGCTCATTCAAATTGTGAATGCATGCGATCGACTTGGTGATGCGCAGCGTGCTTCGATTGCGCATCGACGCGCACAGTTGCGACTCGCGCAACTTCCCGATGATGCGTTCTTTGGAACCGATGGAATTCTCTCCCGCGAAAGTTGGGAGCAGTGGCTGCGCAATCATCCGCCATCGAAATCTCGCGTGGCGACGGGTGAAGAATCGAAGTCGACCGATGGAGGCGCGCCATGAGTGTGTCTACGCGGTCGACTGAACCTTCGATGTTGGAAGTCGCAGAGCAAACGCTTGCGGAGATTCACGCGATGCGCGCGCTTTCTCAGTGCGAAGACGCTTTGCTGACGTTGATTGATGGCGCAGCAGCGGGCGAAATCCTGCAGCATGAGGCAGAGTCGGCGCTCGAAGCGCATCTCGCGGCGCGCGAGACGCGCGTCCGCGCGCTGCAGGAACTCAATGGTGCGTGGTCGTGCGCAGTGGCACGCTCTGGTGGGACGCTTGATCCAGAGCTCGCGAAAACCGCTGCGGTGATCTCTGCATCGCTTCTCGAATTGGAGTCTGCAGATGCTCGCTTTGCTGCTGAACTGACCGAGCGCCGTCGCGCTGCTCATCAAGAGATTGGTCGTGCGGATGTCGGTCGTGCGGCGCAGCGCGCGTACGGGCCAACGAACGGCGCAGTGCAACCTCGATTTACGGACAGGAGGGGCTGATGTCAGAACGAGAAGCGCACGCCATCGTCGAAACGACAGCACCTGTCGGTGCACCAAATGATTTCGCAGACTTTCTGCGCGCGTTCAACGATGTCACATCTCGATTGCAAGAGACGCACGTCGCACTGACGGCGAAGGTCGAGCGACTTCAAGCGGAACTCGCGGAAGCCAACGAGCGTCTCCGGCGTTCGCGATCGCTCGCGGCGCTTGGCGAAATGGCTGCGGGAATCGCACATGAAATTCGAAATCCGCTCGGTGCGATTTCACTGAATGCGGAGCTTCTACGCGAAGACGTCGCGGATCGTCCGGAATCTTTGTCGAGTGTTGACAAGATTCGCCGCGCGGCGGAACGACTTGATCGGATTGTGGGCGATGTGCTGAGTTTCGCACGCGATACGCGCATTCACGCAACGCCGACGAGTGCGAAAGAAATCTTCGCGATGGCGCTCTCCGACTGTGAAGCGGTGCTCGCAAAAGATGACGTCGATATCCGAACAGATATCGATGGCGATTGCGCACTCGCCGCCGATTTGCCGCTCGTCGCGCAAGCTGTTTCAAATCTTGTGCGCAACGCTGTGGAAGCGATGCGTGCCAACGCGATCGACGGTCAGCATCGCGAAGTCACGCTTTCCGCACGAGAAGCACGACTTCGAACGGCGGATGGCTCGCGACGCGGTTTCGTCGTGCTCGCGGTCGAAGACACGGGCCCGGGTATTCCTGCCGAAGCACGCGAGCGGATCTTCAATCCGTTCTTCACGACGCGCGAAGAGGGGACTGGACTCGGACTCGCGATTGTGCATCGCATCGTCGATGCGCATGGTGGCATGACGGCGTGCGGTGAAGCGCATACGGGCTCGCCCGCTGCAGCTTCGCGCGGCGCTGGTCGTTCGTCGCGCGGTGCGCGACTCGAACTTTCGCTTCCGCTCGAGCCAACAAAAGTTTCCACAGCTGATGGAGTTTCACTCGGAGAAGCCGTCCGCCGAAGGATTGGCGGCGATCACAAGATCCAAACAGTTCACGCAAACGCTGGATGAAGGAGTCGTCCTATGGGCAAGGTCTTGGTTGTTGATGACAAGGAACTCATGCGCGATAGCGTTGCGGCGATTCTTTCGCGAAAGGGCCACGCCGTGGTCACCGCGCCAGATGCGCGCGCGGCACTTGCACGCATTGCCGACAAGCGGCCTGAGTGCGTGGTGACCGATCTGCAGATGCCGGGCATGAATGGGCTCGAACTGCTCGAAGAGATTCGCAAGATTGATGCAGAACTTCCGGTCGTCTTCATGACGGCGTTTGGTTCTGTGGAGACTGCGGTTGATGCGATGCGCAAGGGCGCATTCGACTATGTCACGAAGCCATTTTCGGGCGACGAACTCGCGATCTCCGTCGAGCGCGGCCTTGAGCATGCGCGACTTCTCCGCGAAAATCAGGTGCTTCGCGCGAACGCCACGCCGCAAACACGACGCGCACAGACCCATCGCATGATCGGTTCTGGCGCTGCGATGGAAGAATTGCGCGCGAAACTCGCGCCGATTTCCGGAAGCCACGGCACCGTGTTGATCACGGGTGAGTCGGGTACGGGTAAGGAAGTTGCGGCGCGGTTCATCCATGAAAACAGCCCGCGCGCATCAGGACCGTTCCTTGCGATCAACTGCGCAGCACTCTCTTCGGCGCTTCTCGAGAGCGAACTCTTCGGGCACGAGAAGGGCGCATTCACCGGTGCGGATCGTCTTCGCAAGGGACGATTTGAACTTGCAGACGGCGGCACGCTGCTTCTCGATGAAATCAGCGAGATTCCGCCAGATTTGCAGGCGAAACTGCTGCGCGTCTTGCAGGAGAAGAGCTTCGAGCGCGTTGGTTCGAGCGTTTCCCAAAAGGCAGACGTGCGCATTCTCGCGACCACGAATCGCGATCTTGCGAAAGAAGTCGATGCGGGTCGTTTCCGTGGGGATCTCTTCTTCCGCCTGAATGTGTTGCCGATTCGCATGCCAGCATTGCGCGAGCGACTCAGCGACGTCACAGAACTCGCGGAGCATTTCCTCGGCTTGGTCGCCGATCGCGAAGGCGGCCGTCGCAAGCGGCTTGCGAAGGATGCGCTCGGGCTCTTCGAAGCGTACACATGGCCGGGCAACGTGCGCGAACTGCAGAATCTCTGCGAACGTGCCGCGGTGCTCGCGTCGAGCGAAACGATTTCTTCGGAGCTCGTCGCTCCGTGGCTTGTAGCACCTGCAGGTGGCGCGAACTCGACGGCTTCGGGCGGTGTGGTGACGCGCCTCGCGCGGCCGATGGGCGAACCGCCGATGATTGAAACGTTTGCCGATGCGGCGAATGCGTTGATCGGCGTCGGATCGTATGGTGGATCAGGCAATGGCTCGACGGCGGCTGTTGCGTCGGTTGGCGATGGCACTGGGCTTCCAAGTCTCGTGTGCGACGGCGATCTCACGCTCGATGAGATCGAGCGTCGTTCCATCGTTGCAACGCTCGAACGATTCCGCGGGCACCGCCAAAAGAGCGCGAAAGCCCTTGGAATCGGCGTTCGCACGCTCGGCTTGAAGTTGAAGAAGTGGAAGGACGAGTCGCTCGTTCCTGCTGAACTCTGAGGTGCGCGATGCTCGACGGTCTTCAGAACAACTCATCGCTGCCCGCACTGGAGCGTTCGCTTCAGTTCATGTCGGCACGGCAGAAGCTTCTCGCGGCGAATCTCGCGAATGCGGAGACGCCGGGCTATCGACCGGTCGACGTTGATCCGCGTGCGTTCCAAGGCGCGCTTCGTGAGGCGCTCGATGCGGGTCGTGTCGACGAGGGTGGTTCGCTCGCGTTTGAGGAGGGCGGACCAGTCTCGTTTGATGGCGGCGTGACGAAGCTTGATCCGACGGTTCTCGGTGAGAATGTGCTGTTCCACGACGGAAACGACCGCAGCATGGAACGACTCTTCCAGAAACTCTCAGAGAATGTCTACACCTTCCGTATGGCATCGCAGTTGCTGCGCGGTCAGTTCGATCAGATTCGCTCGGCCATCCGCGAGCGTCCGTGAGGCTTCCATCTCGCGGTGTGGTAGGGCGTACGTGCTCGCGGCGGCTTTCTGTCGCAACTGACTTGGAGAACCAACATGTTCGGCATCCTCGACATCTCAACCTCGGCACTCGTTGCGAACCGCACGCGGCTCGACGCCATCGCCGCGAACATTGCAAATGTCGACGTGCCGGTCGATCCTCGCTCGAAGACCACCCCGTTTTCCGAGCGCGTGGTTGAGTTCGCGTCGGGCGACCCGACGTCCGGAGCGGCGGGAGGGGTGCACGTCGCGCAAATCACGCCGCGCAACGCGTTCCGGCAGACCTATGAACCGTGGAGCGACAAGGCGGACGCGAACGGCTACGTGCGTTACCCCGACATCGACCCCGTGGTCCAACAGGCGAATGCGATGCTCGCGATGCGAAGTTATGACGCAAATCTTGCCGCGATCGACGCCACAAAGTCGATGATCGAGGCGAGCCTGCGGATCTTGGGTTGATTCTGGCCGCGGGTGAGCGGCGGGCAGTTGGCACGGATTGTGCAGTGGGCTTCCTGAGGATTCCGACGGTCGTCGGAGAGTTCTCAGAGTGAGGGGCCGCGAACCATGATTGATCCACTCGGCATCGTCTCCCGCGTGAACAGCCAACCCGGCGTTGGGGTTCGTCCCCAAGCGCAGCAGGGCGGTGGCGATTTCAAGCAGGAGCTGCTTGATGAAATGCGTCGGGTGAACCAGATGCAGCAGGACGCGACGCAGGCCACAAACGAGTTGCTGACTGGCCAGCGCGACGACATCGAAGGCGTGATGATTGCGACCGAGAAGGCTGATTCTGCCTTCCGAATGCTCCTCGCGCTGCGAAACAAGGTCGTGGACGCGTACGACGAAGTGAAGAACATCCGCGTCTAAACCGCAGAAAATCGCTGGTTGGGGGACGTCTTGGCGTGCCGCTGTGCGCGGGGTTCTGTCATGGAGCGCGCGTGCAGAGGCGTTCGGTTCGCCGTTGGTGGCGCCGCTCGGCGAATCCGCCTAACCCTCGCACGTGCCCTCCGCGCAGAAATCGCCGGATTCATCGCGCAGTCTTTGCGGGGTGAAACACTTCCTTGCCGATAGGGGTTCTCCCGATACGTCGCGCTAGGACGGCACGACGCACCGGATTCCTTCCGATCGACCCGCGCCACGGCATGGAGGCCACGCGTGCAGGCTCTGCGCAACATGCTCGAACTCGTCCGGACACGAATGTCCGGCCTTTCGCCCTCTGCGAAGCTCCTCGCAGGAAGTCTCGTCGTCATTGTGGCGCTCGGGTTCTTCCTCATCGCGCAGTGGAGCGCAACCACCGATCTTGTGCCGTTTGCGGTGAAGGAAGCGTCGCTCGAAGAGGCGCGCGCTTTCCTGTCCGCACGTGGCGTGTCATACGAGGAGAAAGAGGGCCAGCTTCTCGTGCCCGTCGATCGGCGCAACGAACTTGTGTCGGCCTTCGCTGAGCAAGCAAGTAGTGGCTCGGGCATCGATTTCGATCGGCTGATCGCGCTCGATAGTCCCTTCGAAACGACGCGGCAGAGTGAAACCAAGAAGTTGATCGCGCTGCAGAATGTGCTTGCAAACACCATTCAAGGCTTCCGCAATGTGAAGTCGGCCCGCGTCTTCATTTCGCCCAAGCCTGCGACGCCGCTTGGTGCGTCGCGCCATGTGCAGACGGCGAGCGTGAATGTTGTCATGCGATCCGGAGCGCTCTCCGATGAGCAAGTCGATGCGATCGCATCGATGGTCGCCGGCACGCAATCCGGACTGAAGCCTGAAGCGGTCTCGATCACCGACGGGCTTCGCAACTATCGAACGAGCTTTGCGCGCGCGGGTGCGACCGGTGAAAATCTCGATCAAGCGCTCAAGATCGCGGACGCTGTGCAAGCACGTATCGCAACGTTGCTCGCCGCAATCGAAGGCGTCTTGATCGCGGTCAATCCGCAAGTGGTGACCAAGCAGCGCACGGAAAAGCGCACGGAGTTTGGCGAGGGAACAAGCGTGCCGACCAGTGAGTCGAGCATGGTTTCTGAAATGAAGGGCGCATCGCCGTCGCGTGAACCAGGCGTGGTGCCGAACACGGGTCTTTCGGTGGTTTCAACGTCTGGTGGCGGTTCGGCGAGTTCGAATGAGCGGACTGAAAGCCGCTACATGCCTGTCGTGCCAGGCAGTGAAATCGTTGAAAAAGACAACACGGGCTATGCGACCAAGATTGATGTCGGCGTGAGCATTCCGTGGAGTTACTTCGTCAAGGTGTGGCAGCTGAAGAATCCGCCAGCGGAAGGCGCGGATGCGAAGGCGCCGGATGACGCAGCGATTGCTGCAGTTCGCGACGAAGAAATCGCCCGTATTCGAAAGTTGATCGAGCCGCTTGCTGCGACCGACACTGTTGAAAATGCGAAGAAGGGCGCCGTGGAAGTCAGTTGGTTTTATGACTTCGAGTCGGTGCCTGCACAGGCTTCGATCGGCGCAGGGCTCGGTGAAATCGTGCTCGGCAGTGGTGGTGCTGGTGGTGGTATGAGCGGATTGATCAAGCCGATCGGTCTTGGCGCGCTCGCGGTTGTCAGTCTCTTCTTCATGTTCAACATCGCGCGTCGCGCGTCGGCGCGTGAGGAGTTGCCAACAGCTGAAGAGTTGGCCGGTGTCCCGCCGAAGCTTGAGTCGGACGATGCAGAAATCGTTGGCGAGGCAGATGAGGCGACGCCAGCGCTTGAAGGTATGGAACTCGATGATGACAGTCTGCGCCGCGCACAAATGCTTGAGCAGTTGAACGACATGGCGCAGCGTGATCCGTCTGAACTCTCTGGCATCCTTCGTCGTTGGATGCGCACGAACGCCTGAGCGAGGAACGCACGTATGGCATACCGCCCTGGCATGAAACTCCCAAAGTCCGCCGAAGAGCTCGACGGCACACTCAAGAGCGCGATTCTTTTGCTGCTCCTTGATGCCGACAGCGCAGGCGCGATCTTGAAGGAGATGCCGACTGAGCAAGTTGAAGAAGTGACGCGCGCGCTTGCGGCGCTCGGCGATGTGCCGAAGGAACTCGGCCAACAAGTGATCAGCGAGTTCTATTCGCTCGCGATGGCGCAAGGCTATGTGCGTGAAGGCGGCCTCGATTACGCGCGAAATCTCCTGAAAAACTCGCTCGATCCGAAGACGGCGGAGAAAGTCATTCAGCAAATTCAGACGCAGGTTCAGAAGACGCCATTTGCATTCTTGCAGAAGGCAGAAAGCGAGAACCTGCTCACCTTTATTCAGGAAGAGCATCCGCAGACGATCGCGCTCATCGTGTCGCACCTTCCGCATCACAAAGCAAGTGAGATCTTGATCGGGCTTCCACCATCGAAGCAGATTGAAGTCGTGCGGCGCGTTGCCAACATGGAGCAAACGAATCCTGAAGTCATTCGTGAAGTCGAAGCCGCACTTGAAAGCAGGCTTTCGAACATGATTGGTACTTCGAGCGAGAAGGTTGGTGGCGTCGAAACGGTGGCTGAGATTCTCAATCTCGTCGATCGCTCGACCGAGCGCACGATCATGCAAGGCGTTGAAAGCGAAGATCCAGATCTCGTGGAAGAGATTCGTCGTCGCATGTTCGTCTTCGAAGACATCAACAACGTCAACGACAAGGGCATCCAAGCAGTGCTCAAGGAAGTCGAAAACGACGAACTCTGCCTCGCGCTCAAAACAGCGTCGGAAGCGCTCAAGAACAAGATTCTCGCCAACATGTCGTCGCGCGCGGCCGAGTCGATTCGCGAAGACATGGAGTTCATGGGGCCAGTTCGCATCAGCGATGTCGAAGCAGCGCAACAGCGCATTGTCGACATCGTGCGACGGCTCGAAGAGGCTGGCGAAATCATCATCTCTGGACGCGGTGGCGCGCAAGATGTGGTTGTGTGATGTGCATGTGTGATGTCGCGACCTGATGTGTTTAGGACGCGGTCCTACAAGTAGTTTTGAACGACGAAGAACGACGTTTATGGCAGTTCTCAAGCACTCCACTCCGAACGCGCGCGCCATCACCGGTGGTGCATTCGATCTCGGCGACCTGCGTGCAGGTGCGGAGTCGGCGTTGCGTGAGGCGAAGTTGGAAGCGGCGCGCATCGTGGCGGCGGCGCGGGCGGAAGCCGAGCGCATGCGATCCGAGGCGCGCGCAGAAGGGCATGCGGAGGGGCGCGCTGCGGGCTTCTCTGAAGGCGAAACTGCCGGACGTAAGGCCGGCGAAGCCGCGGGGCGCGCTGAAGCACTCGCGGCGCACGATGCGTCGTTCAAAGCGCTCGAAGAGGCGTACGCGGCAGAGTTCCTTCGTTGGCGCGCGCAACGCGATGAGGTGCTTCGTTCGGCGGAGCAGGAACTCGCGGGAATCTCCGTCGCGATTGCAGAGTCGATCTTGCGTGAACACATCGCGCGTGAACCTGTGTGGATCACGCGCGCGGTGGAGAGCGCGGTTTCACTCTTTGCACGGGCAACGCGCGTCGCGATTGAAATTGCGCCTGAGGATGAATCGTTGATCTCGAACGCGATGCCGTCGTTGCGCGCGGCACTTCCCGCTGGAGCTGAAATCGAACTCGTGGCGCGCGAGGGCATCACGCGCGGCGGCTGCGTGATTCGCTCGAGTGAAGGCACGATCGATGCGCGCATCGAAACGCAATTCCGCCGCATGCGTGCAGGCATCATTGGCGATGCGTCACCCGAGACACAGGGAGGCGCGTCGTGAAACTCGCGGCGATTCGCTCTGCGGTTCGTGCGATCGAATCGCGTGAAATCGTCGGAACAGTGCGCTCTGTGAAGGGCTTGGTGCTGTCGGTCGAGCAACTGCCGCTCCCCGTTGGTTCACTCGTGCGTGTGGACATTCCGGGTCGCGATGCGCCGCGCGGTGAGGTCGTCGGTTTCGACGGGACGCGTGCGCTTGTCATGCTTCTTTCTGAAGCCGATGGTGTCGCATGCGGTGTGCAAGTGGTGGGTGAAAAACCGTATGCGACGATCGGAGTCAACGATCAATGGCTCGGTAGCGTCGTGGATGCGCTCGGTCGACCGATCGATGGCAAGGGCCCAATCGCGCCAGGTTCGCCGCAGCCGCTTTGGCCCGAACGCACAAGTCCGCTTTCGCGCGGCGTTGTGCGTGATGCGCTTCCAACCGGCGTTCGCGCGATCGATTCGATGTTGACGATCGGCAAAGGTCAGCGCATGGGAATCTTCGCGGGTCCTGGCGTTGGAAAGAGCACATTGCTCGGCTCGATTGCGCGTGGGACGAGCGCGCAAGTCAACGTGATTGGATTGATCGGCGAGCGTGGTCGCGAAGTGCCGGAGTTTCTCGAGCACGTCTTGGGTGTGGAAGGGCTTGCGCGTTCGGTGGTCGTTGTTGCGACAGGCGACGAAAGTCCATTGATGCGTGTGCGCGCCGCGACGGTTGCGTGCAGCGTTGCGGAGCACTTTCGCGATGAAGGAAAAGATGTGCTTTTGATGCTCGACTCGATCACGCGTTTCGCGCAGGCGCAACGACAGATCGGTCTCTCCGCAGGTGAAGCGCCCGCGACAAAAGGCTTTACGCCAAGCGTGTTTGCGATGTTGCCGCGTTTGCTCGAGCGCGCGGGAACCATCGCGGGTGGTGGATCCATCACCGGCTTCTACACCGTGCTCGTGGAAGGCGACGACATGACCGAGCCCATCGCTGATGCAGCGAAAGGCATTCTCGATGGTCACATCGTGCTCTCGCGCAAGATCGCAGAGCGGGCGCACTTTCCGGCGATCGACATTCTGCAATCGATTTCGCGTGTTGCCGATCAGATCAGCGATTCAAACCATCTCAACGCGCGACGACATGTCTCGCGCTTGCTCGCGTCGTATCGAGAGGCGGAAGAACTCATTCAAATCGGCGCGTATGCCAAGGGTTCGAATCCCGATGTCGATGCGGCGATCGCCGTTCGACCTGCGATTCAGGCCTTCTTGCAACAAGATCGCAACGAACGCGCGGAGTATCCGCGCACGCTTCGAAGTCTCATCGAACTCTCGCTTGCAGCGACGAACGCAACCAGTCGTCGGGCCGGTGCCGCGCAGACGGGTGCTCAGGCAGGCGCGCAGGGCACTCCAGCCGCCGGAAAGGCCGCGCAAACCGCGGGAGCCGCATCGTCCGGAGGGCGTCGCACCTAATTCTTGCACACGACGCGAACGAGTCTTCGCCCGCGACCGATAGCAACTGAACACGACCATGGCCAAGTTCCGATTCGCACTTCAGCGTGTCCTCGACCGCCGCCTCGATGAGGAGGAGGCGAAGCGGCGTACGCACGCAGCACTCGAAGCGAAGAAGCGTGGACTCGAAGATGCGCTGCGCGGTCGGCAGCAAGAAATCGCGGCGGGGCGCGACATGTGGCGTACGCAGCTCGTTGGTGAAGTTGATGCCGCAGCACTTCGACATCACGCAGGTGCTGCCATGGGGCTCGTGCGCAAGGCGCAGCGCACCGTGCTCGAGATGGCTTCGCTGGAGAAGTCGATCACGGTCTCACGCACGGAACTGGTCGAAGTTGCGAAGGCGCGGCGTGCGCTCGAGATTCTGCGGGAGCGTCGATTGGCTGCGCATGTCGAACTCGAAGCGATGCGCGAGCGTGCGCAACTTGACGAATTTGCGAGTGATCTTGCGCGTCGAGCACGTGAAGAGGCGGCGCAGGCGAGTGCGGTGCAGGCGAGCGTTGCGAATGCAGGCGCAGTGAACGCGCGACAAGGAACTGGCGGCGGAGCTCACCGATGAAGACACTTCTCAAACTTGTGCTCGTACTCGCTGTCGCGAATCTCCTTGCGGTTGCAGGCTTCGTTGGATGGTTGTTCGCGAGCGGCCGCGTCGATGGCGAGCGCGTGACGCGCGTGCGGGACATCTTTCGCCCGACGATCGCCGAGGAAGAGGCGGCGCGCGCCGAGGCTGGGAATACCGCCGCCGAGGCAGATCGGCTCGCGGCGGACGACCTTCGCGTGCGCGGACTTCCGCTCGCATCTGGTGAGGAAATCGCGGCGGAGGATCGATTCCGAGACCGCGCCACACTTGCACTGAAATCGCTTGAAGAGCAGCATCGAAGGATGCAAGACGATCTCCGTTCGCGCGAGGAAGCGGTCACGGAGCGCGAGGAAGCGCTCACGGCGCGGCAGGAGGAGTGGGAGGCTTCGATCGCCGACTCGAAGGATCGCCAGACCAACGCGCAATTCCGCAAGGCGGTGCGCCTCTTGGAAGCGGCTCCGCCGAAGCAGGGGCGTGAGTGGATTCTCGAACTCATCAAGTCAGGTCGTGCGGATCTCGCGGTGACATACCTCGACGCGATGAACCCCGCGAAATCGGCGAACCTCCTGAAGGCCTTCAAATCGGAAGGCGATGCCATGGTGGCAACTGATTTGCTTGAACGTCTCCGGAAGCTCGGTCTCGGTCGCGAGGCGAGCACGGATACGACCAATGGTGCCATTTCTGCCGAACAACCCGCCGATTCTGCCCGCTCCCCGGTCCGGACGGCTGGAGGGAACACGCCCGCAGCTTCAACCGGCCCCGTCTCAAACGGCTCGGTCGCCCTTCCGCGAGGCACTCGCGGAGCAAGCACGGGAAACTCCGGCGCCCAAGCGAGCGCGCCGACCGGAGATTCGCGAGAGCGCTGATCCGTCGGGTGAAACGCGCGCGACTCGTGCAGAAGACGCACGACGTTCTCGCGCGTCGCGCAATGACGATGCTCGGAAGGACATCGCCAACGAGAACGCTGAGGACACCGAAAGAGACAGCCTCCACGAATGCTCCGACGACAATCTCGGCACGGCGCGCGACGAGAGTTTGGGTGCGCCATCGGGCGACCGAGATGTCAGCACGAAAGAATCATCTGAGGACAACTCATTGGAGGACGTCGCTCAGCGAGACGACTCGGGTGCCGAGGGTGCACAAGACGAGCTGAGTGCCGATTCCGCGGCGCAACTTCAAGTCGCAGTTCCCACGACGACCGCGTCGACGATCGAGTTTGATTTCTCGTTCGGTGCATCGATGCATGGCGCGATGGGTGGTGCGAATCCTGACATCGCGGGTACGCTTGAAGCAGCACAACTCGCAGCGGCGACGATCGATGGAGTTGCAAATTCGCCGATGCACGCGGGCTGGAGTACGGTCGGTGTCGCAAACGATCAGAGTGCGCGCGGCACGCTCTCCACGAGCGACTTGACCAGAGAAAACGCGGCCGACGCTGCGAACCAGCGTGCGAGCGCGTCGATCGCTGCTGGGATGCAAGCAACGGTCGAGACCGCCGCGGATCTCGCGCGTCGAAACGGAGCGGGTTCACTTCAGGCTTCGAACGCGTCCGCGCAGGGGCCGTCTGCAAACACGCTCGCAAACGATCCGTTCTCGAAACTCACGCAGTCTGTGCAGGAATCTCTGCAAACGGCTGCGACTACGAACTCGCAGGTTCAGAGTGCGGTTGCTGGGCGACTCGCAGAGGTCGAGACGAACATCGCGCGCGCACGCGCAGGACAGGCAATCTCCGCCAGCGGTGCGCAGATTGACAGCGTGTCGAGCGCCTCGAATGTTGCCCTCGGGGAACTTCAAGGAACAAGTGCCGATACTGGAAACGACGCTCGTGACGAAGCGTCAGCGGGATCTGCTGATGGGATGAACGCCCGAGGAAATGCGGCGAACGCTTCGCTCGCAACTTCGATGGGTTCATTCGGAGCAGCGAACGTAAGTGATACACCGCTCGATATCACAGCGAGTTCGTCGCAGTCGATCGCTGGTGATCTCGCGGCCACGACGGTCGACGATGGTTCGCCAGCGGCGCAGTTGGCGGCGAAGGGCGCGGAACTTCTCGCGAAACACCGCGGCGGCGCAATCACCATGCGCCTCGAACCACCTGCGCTTGGTCAACTCAAGATTGAACTTCGCATCGCACACGGTTCGGTTATCGCCGACTTCACGACAGCGACGCCAGAAGCGCGTATGTTGCTCGAATCGAACTTGGGCATGTTGCGCGAACGCCTTGAATCGCAGGGACTTTCGATCGATCGTCTTTCTATCCACGGTGCACGATCGCACGCCGACTCGTCGGTCGCGAACGCATCGAACGCGCAGCAAAGTGACGCACGCTCGCAGAGTGATGCGCGCAGTGATGGTTCAGGCCGCAACAGCGACGGAGGTAACTCGCGTCAAGACGCGGCAGGTGGCGAGAGTCGTGGACGACGCGAAGGCGACGAGCGCTCTCAAGATCAGAACCAACGCCACCGCGGAAGCGCGAGTGAGCACGATGCACGTGATGTCCGCACAACGAAGCGTGGCTTCGCAGGTGCACTCGCGGACGCAAGCACGAAAGACGCAAGAAACGCCGGAAACTCAGGCACGAAATCAACACGTACGGCGGAGTCCGTGCGTCGCGCGGGCTAAGAACCCGAGAACCCGAGCTTTCAAACTCGGATGAATCAATCTAGGAGACCTCGCATGAGCGCCATCAATGCACTGACAGGTGGATCCAACGCGGCTGGTGGAACGAGCCGCTTCACCGAACTCACGAGCGAGGAGTTCATCAAGATCATCTTCACTGAACTGCAGAATCAAGATCCGTTCAAGCCGAACGATTCTGCGGCTTTGCTCGAGCAATTGCAGTCGATCCGTTCGATCGAAAGCGACATGGAACTCTCGAAGCAACTCGAGGGAATCGTGTTCCAGAACCAACTCGCGAGCGCCGGAAATCTCATCGGAAAGCGCGTTGCGGGTTTGACCGCGGACAACGAGCGCATCGGTGGAACGGTGAAAAGCGTTGCGCGCAACGGCGAAGAAATCGCGCTTGTGCTCGACAACGGCTGGGTTCTTCCGATGGAGAACGTCGAGTACATCGATCAACTCCCCGCGCCGACGGGCAGCGGCAACGGCAACGGAAACGGCAACTCTGGCGGTACAAACCCGCCCGCTGGAAACAACGGCAATCAGAATCCAGCCGTTTCACCGACCAATGTGCTTGGAAACTGGGGCAACTCAGGTTCAAACGCATCGGCAACCGATCTGAACGAGGACGGCAAGATTGACGCGACAGATCTCGCGCTCGCCCTTGGCGGCTAAGCCAAGGTTCGCGTGGGTGAGCGTCGTACGTAGGCACGGCGCTTGCGAGTCTTCCTCTGGATACCGCGATGACGATCGATCCTCGGCAACTTCTGCGTCGACTTGAGCCAGCTGTGCGCCCAACGGGCAACGGTGGCGCAACCGGACGCGCGTCCGTAGCCGATGGCGGGTTTCTCGAGTTACTCTCGCTCGCGGAAAGTGGGGCGATGGAAAGCGCGCGCGAGCCCGTCCTCGCCGACGGCGCAACACTTGAACCAACGACCCTCGCGCAAGTCGGCCGTGCGCTCGATCTCGCCGAGGGCCGCGGCGCTCAACGCGCTGTGGTCGTCGCAGAAGGTCGCACCTTCATCGCACATGTTCCATCGCGCACGCTCGAAAGACTCGAGACCCGCGATGACTTCGTCTTTGAGGAGGTCGACGCTGCGATTGCGATCCGCGGCGAATCGGCCACCTTCGCGCATCGCCCACTTGGGCCGCGCGCGTTGCCACCAGTCTCGATCGCTGAGCAGTTTGAAACCGCACGATTCGCAAGCGCGCACGGCGACGGAGTCTCGCCGCAACGCGCAAGCGCATGACATGACGCAACGAGGAAACACGCTATGGCAAGCACAACCGCACTCTTCACCGGCCTCTCGGGACTCATCTCGAATTCGCGCCGCCTCGATGTCATCGGTAACAACATTTCGAACGTGAACACGACGGCGTTCAAGTCGAACCGCATGCAGTTCACGCCGACATTCAGCCGCAATTTCTCGCTCGGCACCGCGCCAGGCTCGACGACGGGCGGCACGAATCCTGGCCAAATCGGCCTCGGCGTGACGGTTGCGGGCACGCAGCGCAACTTCAACAACGGTGCGATCGGTGCGACCGGTGTCGCAACCGACGTCGCGATTGAAGGCGATGGTTTCTTCATCGTCGATGTCGCGGGTACGCGTCACTTCACGCGCGCTGGAAACTTCGTCCGCAATCCTTCGAACGAACTCGTTTCGCAGTCGGGCGCGCGCGTCATGGGTTTCGGCGTTGATGATCAATTCAACGTGATTGAAGGCGACTTGGTTCCGCTCTCGGTTCCCGTCGGCACCTTGACGCTCGCGGAAGCGAGCCGCAACGTGATCTTCAACGGCAATCTCAACGCGTCGGGTTCGGTCGGAACGACCGGCTCGGTGCACACGGGTCGTGCGTGGTTTAGCGACGCTGCGATGACGATTCCTGTGACGGCAGCGACCAATCTCACGACGACCGACATTTACATGTCGGACGGCGCAGGTGGCTCGGTTCTGGCGTTTGATTCGAGTGTGAACCCGAAGACGATCACGATCTCGGGCGTTGAGAAGGGCGGCAAGGATCTTGGTACCAAGACCTTCGCGTTCAGCCCAACGGCCGTGACAGGTGCCGATGGATTTGGCACCACGCTCGGCGATTACGCGGATTTCCTCGAGGATGTCCTCGGTCTTGACAACAGCGCGGTTGGTAGCGGATCGAATCTTGGCGGCAACGTCTCGATCAACGCGGGCGGCCAACTCGTCATCACGGGTAACGAAGGCACCGTGCAGGAACTCGGCCTTGAGACTGCAGACTTCGTCGTCGGTACGCCAGGATCAGGAAGCGGACAGCCGTTGGTGCTGACGAAGACTGGCGCTGCGAACGGCGAAAGTGTGCGAACGAGCTTTGTGGTGTACGACTCGCTCGGCACGCCGCTCACCATCGATCTCACTTTCACGCTGCAACAAACGAGCGCGTCGGGCGGTACGACGTGGCAGATGGTTGCGGAGTCGAACGACAACGACGCAGCGCAGCGCTTGATCGGACTTGGCGAAGTGACGTTCGATGCGAGCGGTCGTTTCCAGTCGGCGTCGAATCAGTCGTTCTCGGTGATTCGTACGAACGGCGCCGTGAGCCCGCTCACCGTCAACATGGATTTCAACTCGGGCACCGATGCGGTCTCGAGCCTCACCGATACGGCTTCGAATCTCGCGGCTGTCTTCCAGGATGGTTCGCCGATCGGCACGCTTTCGAACTTCTCGATTGGTGAAGACGGCCGCATTTCCGGCTCGTTTACCAACGGTTTGACGCGCACGATCGGACAGATCGCGCTCGCGAAGTTCTCGAATCCCGAAGGCCTCGTCGACGCGGGCGACAACCTCTTCCGCACTGGCCCGAACTCAGGTACGCCGCTGGTTGCGAAGCCGCGCGACTTCGGTACGGGTCGACTCGTCGGTGGCGCGCTCGAACTTTCGAACGTCGATCTCTCGCAAGAATTCATCAACATGATTCTCGCGAGCACGGGTTACTCGGCCGCAAGCCGCGTGATCACGACGACCGACGAACTCATCAACCAGTTGCTCGCGCTTGGTCGTTGATTGGCGCAGGTGACTGGTGCGGAAACTTCGGCGACGTGACGAAGAAATTCTCCTGCAAGCCATTGATGCTGTATTGACGAAAGCGGAGCCCCGTGCGACGCTTCTGCTGTCGTGTCGACGCTCTACCCAAGTACTGCGCTGCTGATTGTCACGCTTGTGTGCGTGATTGGTGTGCTTGCGCTGCTGACTCTTGCGCTCGCATTTGTCGTTTCCATCTTTCGGTCTCTGCGATTCGGACAGGCAGGGGACGAAGGGGCGCGATGTGCGGCGTGCCACTATCCGCTTGTTGATGCATGTGCGCACTGCCCTGAATGCGGAGTTGATCTTGCTCGTCCGCGCGCGGTCTTCGTTGGTATTGCCTCTGCGAGTCGGCGTGTACGGCTCACGATGCTTGCGGGACTTGCCATTGCAGCACTGTTGGTCCTGATGACGTTCGCCCTCGGACGACAGTTCGTGCGGGGATTTCGGGTTGGCGCAGGAAGTCGATCCTTCGCGGTCGAGCGCGTTGGCGCGCTTACGGGAACCGAGTTGGTGGCGAGCGCGCTCGCGTCTCCGCCCGATCCGCCGCCTTTCACAACCAGGCACGATCTTTTTGGGGAAATCGCGCGTCGTATGGTTCGGTCAGGGCAACCGGGAAGTCCGAGCGGGATCAACTCAGATTTGTGGGTGCGTACAGTTGCCGGCCCAGTTCTGCAGTCACCGGCATTCATCGAAGCGCTTGCGACGGAGGCGACGTGGCCAACTTCGCAACGTGAGAAGGCATTCTCGTGGACTGGTATCCCAACATTCTCCGCAACCGGAGTGAGTTGGTCCCGCGGTGGTGCGGAAGAGTTGTTCGTCGCAGCGTGCGGACTTCGAGAGATTCAGGGCTTTGACTTTGGACCATTGCTCGCGGCACTCACGCAATGGCGGGTGACGGCGATTGAGGTTGGTGCGAGAGGCGATTTTCCTCCGACCACGCTCCTCGCAGTTACGCTCGATGCGCGGCGTCAGCCGATTCTGGCGGGGTTCCACGCGGAAGAGATCACGACGCGCGTAGACGGTCGAGTCGTGTACGAATCTGCCATGATCGACGCGAGGCGCGATCCTTTTGAAGGTGCATTTGGTGGCATGCTCGACGACGCGGGACTTCGGGAGTTCGACCTCGCGCGCCGCAATGCCGAGGAGAGTGCAGAACCAAGCGCACAAGCCAGTGCAGCAGCGAGCACAGTTGCGCGTACGGATGAATCAGCGACCTCGACGAGCAACCTCGCGAGAAACCTCGCGCGAAATCTCGAAGTGTCATTTCGTATCCACGACGTTGGTCGCGGGGGTGGACCACGTGAGCAACTTGTCCAACTCAAAGATCCGCCGCTGACGCTGCTGAAACTCTCACCAGTCGCTTCTCCGGAAGAGGCGCTGAAGGGAATCGCGGGGGCGTTGTCGATGGCGGAGTTTGATCCGAGTGCGCGAACGATCAACGTATGGAATGGTCCAGCGAAGAGTGTGATTCGCAACTCGTTGTCCATTCAAGATGCTGTGGGCGCTCAGGCGCGACTGTCGGTTGAGTGGGGCGGCGCCACATTTGATCTTGGTTCTGGCGTCATCGTGGAGAATCCACAGCAAAGCGCTCCGCGCATTCGTCAATGGTCGATGCCGATG
>JAIXVI010000247.1 GCA_027483065.1 Planctomycetaceae bacterium | reverse complement strand
TCAAGTTCAAAATCAACGCTGCGACTTGTGTCCACGCGGCGTGCTCTTCCGGCGCGATCGATGCGTTGCGCGGCGATTCGCCATGTGCAAGCAACGCGTCGGCCGATGCACGATCCGCCACAAACTCCGCGCGTTCACGCGCCAGTGCGCGCAACAAAACGTCTATCTCACGCTCATCGGGCGCGCGTGATGTTGCTTCACGGAACGCCCAGTCGAGTCGGCGCTCGTCATCGCCACCGAGCGCGAGCGCACGCTCGGCGAACGCGCGCGCAGCCTCGACAAATTGCACATCGTTGAGAAGCACCAGGGCTTGGAGCGGCGTGTTCGTGGTCGCGCGATCGACGACACACACCTCGCGATTCGGCGCATCAAATGACGCCATATTCGGCGGCGGCATCGTGCGCTTCCAATACGTGTACAAGCTGCGGCGATAGAGCTTGTCGCCGTGATCTTGCACAAACGTCTGCGCCGTTGCGGGGCTCGAACCGAAGTGACTGATCTCGCGCCACGGGTCGCCAGGCGTGTATGGATTCACGCTCGGCCCGCCGAATTGCTTGACGAGCAGCCCGCTCGTCTTCAGCGCGTGATCTCGAATGAGTTCAGCAGGAAGTCGGAAGCGAGGGCCCCGCGCGAGCAAGCGATTCTCTGGATCGAGTTGCTCTGCACCATCAGCGCCATACTCCGTCGCCGACGACTGTCGATACGTCCGGCTCATGACGATCGCTTGCACCAATCGCTTCACGTTCCAGCCCGATTCGACAAAGTCGACCGCGAGCCAATCGAGCAATTCAGGATGCGACGGCACTTCGCCTTGCATGCCAAAATCTGCCGCGGTTTTGACAAGTCCAGTACCGAAGAAGATCTGCCAAATGCGATTGACTGCCACGCGCGCAACCAGCGGATTTTCAGGTGAAATCGTCCACTCGGCGAGCGACAAGCGCGTTTGCGGCGCAGCGTCGGAGGAAGTTGAAAGCGCGCTGAGCGCCGACGATTTCGACAGCACTTCCGGCGTACCCGCCGTGACAACTTCGCGTGGATCCGCGTAGTTCCCACGATGAAGAATGCGTGTTTCGCGCGGCGTTGGCGCGGTATCCATCACGAGCGCGTCGAAGGATTCGGTGCGCACCGCGAGTCGCTCGCGGGCGTTCGCAAGTTCGCTGCGCAGCGCGAATGTTTCTGGGGCGTAGCGCGCGAAGTGTGCGCGAAGCGCTTCGTTGAGTAGAGGATCACGCTCGCCCGCGGCGGGGTTCACAAGAGCGTCCACCAGATTCGCGGGCAGATTCGTCCCGTCGTCGGTTCCCGTGACGAGGAAGAACTCCATGCGCTTTGCCGCGATATCGCCATAGCGGCCGAAATTGACCTGCACAGTGAAATGTGTCGCGAGCGCTGGATCGAGCGGCTCTTTGAATGTCACCGTGAGATGCACCGGCCCATCGGTTGCGAGATCGGGAATCCACGCGGTATCGCCGCGCGTTTCAAGGACGCCATCGGGGCGGCCATCGCCAGCGAGATCCACGCGTGCGCTCGACAACGCAGGCTCCACCCAACTGTTCGCCGTCGCACTCGCGAGTTCTGCGATGCGATAGAGATTCACTTGGTCGCCTGGCACCGTTCCCGCGCTGACCGTCACGCTCGTCACCGCGAAACGATTCTTCCCGTTCTCGCCGCCGCCATAGCCCCAACCCGCTTGCGGCGCGTCGGGCGATGGATGCATCACGATGCGCAAGCCCGTGATCGGCGCGCGCTTCTCCGCGAGTTGCGCGGCCGCTTCTTGCGTTGGTTCGAGCGCCATATCGAACGCGAGGAACGACATCGGTCGCTTCACGCACGCGAATCGCTCATCGACGATTTCGAATCCGCTGCCGGTGTTCGGCGTACTCATGCGCGTCACACGCGTTGGATAAAGCGCGAGATTCGCGCCGCGCGCGCGGAGTTTCTCGAGTTCGCGTGCTTCCCACGCCGCAACGGCGCTCGAATCGGGATTCGCCATGCGCTCTTCGAGCTCTGCGATCTTCATCCGCAAGTGATTCTCTTCGCGCGTCACGAGCACGCTCTTCACACGCGCTGTTGGTGCCGCGTTGACACCACCATCGCCGCCGTGCGCAGGCTCGGTTGTTTGATTGAAGTACGCGAAGAGTTGGTAGTACTCGCGCTGCGAGATCGGGTCGTACTTGTGATCGTGGCACTGCGCACACGCGAGCGTGAGCCCGAGCACAGCTTCGCCGTACGTTTTCACACGATCCGCGCCGTAGGTGACGAGGTTCTCTTCGGCAATCGTGCCGCCTTCGTGCGTGATCATCGCGTTCCGCTGAAAGCCCGTCGCGGTGATTGTTTCTTCGTTCTTGTCCGGCAGCAGATCGCCTGCGATTTGCTCGAGCAAAAAGCGGTCATACGGCTTGTTCTTGTTGAATGCGTTGATGACGTAATCGCGCCAAAGCCACGCATGTCGACCACCATCGATCGAGAATCCGTTCGTGTCGGCGTATCGCGCAGCATCGAGCCACGGGAGCGCCATTTTCTCGCCGAAATGCGGGCTCGACATCAGTGTGCGCACATACCGCTCGTAGTAGTCGGGCGCGGTGTCGCGGACAAATGCTGCGACTTCGCCCGTACTCGGTGGAAGCCCCGTCAAATCAAGCGCGAGTCGTCGCGCGAGCGTGGCACGCGAGGCTTCGCGCGACGCTTCTGCCGCGCTCGTCACGCCTTCTCGCTCCAAACGCGCACGAACGAGCGTGTCGATCGCTTGAATCGTTTCAAGTGGAGGCGCTGGTTGTCTCGCGTTCGACGGCGCGAGACCATCTAGTGGGGCGAGTGGAGCGAGCGGTGCGTTCAACGCGATGTCCGCGAGCGGCATTTTCTTCGGCGCGACAAATGCCCAGTGCTCGGCGTACGGCGCGCCGGCCTCGATCCACGCGCGAATCTTCGCTTTGTCTTCCTCGGTCAGCGCGCGGTGTGATTCCGGTGGCGGCATGACATCGTCGGCATCGGTCGACGTGATGCGTTTCCAGATTTCGCTCGCCGCAAGGTCGCGCGGCTTAATCGCGGTGATGCCGTCTTCGCTTGTCGCGTAGGCTGCTTCGGCGACATCGAGACGGAGGCCTGCCTTCCGCGCGTGCGCGTCGGGTCCGTGGCAGGCGTAGCAGTTCGCCGAGAGAATCGGCCGAATGTCGCGATTGAAGTCGATGGTGCTGTCGCCTGAAGCGCATGCCGCAGTCACCGCGGCTTGCGCGCCGAACAGACCGCCAAACAGACCAACGAACGTTGCGAGGATCGGAACCGAAGACCGCAGGACTGGAAATCTCGCGGCTGTAAGTGCTGGCAAAGCGCCTGAACGAGCACTGGGACGAAGCATCTTCGCAAGATACGACAGCCTCATTCCACGGCCAAACCAAAGTCATCCAAAGTACAAACAGACCTGACATTTGGTCTGACCCAGTGGAAGATTTGGTGACGCGCTTTCTCGCGCAAAAAGAAAAGCGCCCGCCAAGTCGATGCTTTGCGGGCGCTTGAAACTGCTGTGATTTCTGACGATTCGCGCGCGCGGATACTTCGATCACGCGCGTTCATGACGCGCCGTTATGACGCGCCGTTACAACGCACCTTTGTTACGCGCTTTGCACGTCGCGCGTGCGCGTCGACTTCGCGGCGAGTCGATCGGGCGCGGGCAAGCGAACCTTGCTCGCGAGGCCCAACTTCTCGAGCGTACGGATGATGACCCAGCTCGAATCGAACTGCCACCACTTGAGTCCGTGGCGCGCGCTCGCGGGGAACGCGTGGTGGTTGTTGTGCCAACCTTCGCCGAACGCAAGAATGCCGAAGATCGGGTTGTTGCGGCTTTCATCGCCCGACGCGTAATCGCGGCTACCCCAAATGTGGCAGACGCTGTTGATGCTCCAGGTGACGTGGTGCAGCACGCAGATACGCACGATGCCGCCCCAGAGGAATCCGAGGAAAGCGCCCATCCACGTCATCGTGACGAGTCCGCCGATTGCGGCGGGAATCAAAAGCCCAAGTGCGACCCACAGCGGGAAGAGTTGGTTGATGCGCACGGTGGTGCGGTCGGCGAGAAGATCGGGAACGTAGCGCTTCATATCTGCGCGCAGATCCTCGAAAAGCCAGCCCATGTGCGCGTGGAGGAAGCCCTTCACCGCGCCGCGCACGCCAGGGCCGTGGCCCGCGTGCGGCGAGTGCGGATCGTGCTCGTGATCGCTGTGTTGGTGATGCTTGCGGTGCGTCGCGCACCACCAGATCACTGGACCCTGCGTTGCCATGCCGCCGAAAATCGCGAAGAGGACCGCAACCGGCCCGCGCGTCGCGAACGACTTGTGCGTGTAGAGACGGTGATAACCGATCGTGATACCGAGGCCGGAGATGATGTACATCCCGACAAGAAGCCCAACGTAAAGCCAGCCGAAGTAGCCGCCCCACGCGAGGATCATCGCGCCAACGAGCGCCAAGGGCGGAACGATGACTGCAATCGCCGTTGCGAGTCGCACTGCAAGCGGTGCCTGGCGCAGAGCAGCTTCGGCGGTCAAGGCCGCGAGATCCGCTTCAGATGGAGCGGTCGTCGTATCGGAGGTCGGGGTTGCCGCGGGATGTGGAATAGGCGCAGCGTGACGGCCTGCTGGCACAGCAACCGCGGGAGCCATCCCAACAGGGCCGGGCAGAATGTCGAGTTCACGCAAGATCGATGCGTCAACGGCGAGTACGGCGGTTTCTTCTGGCGACTGTGACACTCGAGTTCCTCAAGATTTCGAGCGAGGGCTCGCTCGACAACAACGCAAACGACGATGCAGCGATCAACGCGGCGCTTTTGCGCAGCAAGGAACGCCACAGGAGACGGAAAGTCTACCCCTCCATGCAAGGGAAGTCTGCGTGATTCGGCCGATTCACGAGATTGAAGTGATTGAATTGAAGGTCTTTCTTGTGTGAATGCGGACGTGATGTGGTCTATCTGAACACGCGAAGAGGCCCAAAATGGAAAGCGCGCTGCCAAGAAACTTGGCAGCGCGCTTGTCGGAGGAGTGCGGTCAGCGTCGCGGCTCGCAGTTCATATCAACTCGTATCAACCGCGCGCGCGAGCTTGAGCACCAGCATTAGAAGTCGACTTTGATACCTGCGTAGACCTTGAGATCGTTCGAGGTGCCTTGATCGGCCTCAACGTACGAGTCGTATTCGTCACGCACACCCGCCGTGCCCTTGAGGTCACCCTTCGGGCTGAGCGCGATTTCGTAATCAAGTCGAATGATGAAGCGATACTCACCGAAGTTTTCGAGGTCGGGATAGAACTCGAAGCCTTGCTTCAGAGCCGAGCGCTCATCGATCTTCCACACGAGTTCGTCGGCGAGGAGAAGTTCGGGCGTCCATGTCGAGTCGGGGAATTCGTAACTCGCACCAGCACCGAGCCTGACCTTGAGCGCCAATGGATCGCCCTCAAAGATGCGGTAACCAGGACCTGCGTAGGCACCGATGCGCTGCTCCCACGCTTGGAACTCGTCGTATTGGTAGTTGCCCTGTACGAATGCCTCCCACTTCGAGTCCTTGAAGAGGAACTCTTCAAGACCTTGGACGAGGAGGTTGTTGTCGGTGTTTGCACCGTTGGCCGTCTGGAAGTAATACTCAGCCGTGATCGTGGTGCGATCCGTCTCGCTCTCACGCTTCGCAGCACCTGCGACGCGAATGTCCCAGTTCGACCTGTCATCGCTCTCGCTACCGGTGAGGCCGAGGCTCAAGCTGAACTTCCAGCTTCCATCGGGCTTCGCGGGCGGTGGCGGCGCAGGCGCGGGCAGAACAGCGACGGGCGGTTCAGGCGCGGCGACGGGCGCGGGTGTGGTGGCCACGGCTTGTTCAGCGCCCGCTTCTGCTGGCTTTTCACCAGTTTGCGCGGGCGTGGTCACTGGAGCCGTCGTTGCTGGAGCCGTCGTCACTGGAGCTTTCGTGACGCTCGCGATGCGCTCGCGCGCAACTTCGATGCGGCCGAGTGCAGGGTGATCGAGCGTGACAGCGGTGTCGGACTCGCCGACGATCTTGCCGCGAAGGACGTCGCCTCCGACAAGCGTAATCTCGTCGCCATCCGCGAATGCGAGGGTCGTGCTTGCGAGCGCGAGCAACATGCACGCAGTGAGTTTTGAAGTCATCGATTTCTCCAGAAGTGGTGAGCGCGGACGGTAGCGGAGCACGGAGAGAACTGCAAGCATGAACGCGCCGAAGAGGCGGAAGGGAGCAAGCGATGCATCCATCCGACGAGAATCACATGAAGGATGACCTTGAGAGCGATGGCACGTACCGCGTTGCGCCTGATGACGCGAAGCGCGACGCGCAGGAATTACGTCGTGTGCGTGAGGCGAAGCCTGCGCGGGCGGCAACGGCGCGTGCATCGGAGACTCGGGAAGCTCTCACGCAAGACGATGAAACCGAAGGTGATGAGCATGGAGGCGGCGAGAGCGAGGAGAGCGACGAAAGCCACGACGAAAGCCACGACGAATCGCTTCCGCCCCCGATCTCGCGGCCTTCGAATCCGAAGCCATGGCTCGTCGTCGCAGGGATCACGACGGCATTTCTCATGATCGCGTGGCTCGCGGGCGCGCCGCAGCTTGTCGTTCCTGAACCGAGTTCGGATGGCTCGCCCATCATTCCTGAACTCGGCTTCTTCGAGCGTTTGGCTGGTGTTGCGCGCACGGCGGTGTATCTCGCGCTCGCGACACTTGGCGGCGTCTTCGGCGTGCTTTGTCTCGCGTTTCTGCGGCAACGACCGGTGGGCGACGTCATCGCGCTCTTCGCGAAAGTGCTTGCCATCGTCGCCATCGGCATGCTCGTGTGGCTTGTTCCAAGCGAGATCCGCTTTGTGAAGCAGACGCTGAACGTACTCGGTGTGCCGCTCCTCGCAGGACTCTGCGCGATGCCAGTGCTGCGCCTCGCACCGCGCGACGCAGCGCTCGCGACCGCGTTCACGATGATGGGAATGCTGCTCCTCGTGCTCGTAGCCCACACGGTTGTGTGGGCGGCGGGATAAGAGTCGGGCAGCCACGCAGCGTCAGGCGTGCGCCGGAACGCCGCGCACCGTTGCGCCATCGGAAACATTCGCCGTAACCACCGAACCCGCGCCGACCACCGCGTTCGCACCAATACGGATGTTCGGAAGAACCACCGCGCCAGCACCGACAAGCGCGTCTTCACCCACGACGACGCCACCGCAGAGCACGGCTCCGGGCGCGATATGTGCGCGTGTTCCGATGATCGAATCGTGCTCGACGACCGCGCGTGTATTGATGATGGCGTGTGCGCCAATCACCGCTCGCGCCTGCACGATCGCGCCCGCTGCGATGAAGGCACCTCGCTCCAACGTCGCGCTTGGCGAAACGATCGCGAACGGATCGAGGCTCGCGTCCGCGACGCTTTCCGTGAACGCCTTCGCCCATCGCGCACGCAATTCCGCGTGACCAACCGCGATGATGACGCGCGCGCCACGCCCGATCTCCTCGCGAATACTCGCGGCTCCGGCGTGCGTGTCGGGGTCGCCAAGCCATCGCACCGCGTGGAATGGATCGCATGCGTCGGTACCACGCACGGGTTCATCGCGCGACGCAATCGCCACGATCGCATGACCTGCTCGACGGGCAGCTTCCGCGACAACTGCGGCATGGCCGCCGCCACCGAGCAAAATGATGCGTTGATGCGGAATCGTCATGGGACCTTTTCGTTCTGCGAAGGCGATGCGTCGAGAGGTGGCGTGGGAGCGGACGGCTCGCTGGTGGGTGGCGGAGTCGTGCCTGGCACTTCGACGTGCACGGCAAGCGCGGTCGGAAGTTCGGGCGGCGATTTTGCGATGCGTTCGGCGATGGTGCGGTCCCACGAGCGCAGGTATCGCGCGATGCGCAGCCGCGTGTAAATCGCGCCGCAACCGTAGCACACGACCTGCCGTTCGCTCAGGATGAGGCTGAGGACGTCGACGGCGAGCAGCGCCGCGAGGAGTGCGTAGAGCACAGGATTTGTTGAGTATCCAAGCAGCGCGACCGCGGCGCCGGAGAACGCGAGCACGATGACGAACGGCGTGACCTGCGGGAAATTCTTGCGTACGTAGACGTCGCTGCAGCCACAAAGGACGCAGCGTCGCAGGCTCGCCGCGTCATCGAGGGCACCATCCCAGCGGAGGTAGACGTCGTGGGTGACGCCCGGCACCTGAACACGCGCGGGTCGCGCATGTTCATCAACCTCGATGCGCGCGAGGCGTCGTCCGGAGGCGTCGCGGGGCTCGATGCGCATGCGTCGGGGATGATACGTTGCGCCCGCTATGTTCGAGCCACCGAACGACACGATCCCGCCCGAGACTTCGATCGAAGCCATGCGCGCGTTCCTCGCAGGACGCTTCGTTGTCTTTGATGGACCCGATGGTTGCGGGAAGAGCACGCAGTTCCGTCGGTTCGCCGACTGGGCCGCTGCACAAGGCGTCGTCGTGACGGAGGTACGCGAGCCAGGTGGCACATCGATCGGCGAACAGATTCGCTCGGTGCTCCTCGACCCGCGCAACGACGCGATGACTGTGCGCGCCGAAATGCTGCTCTACATGGCGAGCCGCGCGCAACTCTTGGAAGAGCGCATTCGACCTGCGCTTTTGCGCGGCGAACTTGTGCTTGCTGATCGCTTCGTGAGTTCAACGCTTGCCTATCAAGGCACCGCGGGCGGCATGCTGCGCGACGAAATCATGGATGTCGCGCGTGTTGCGGTCGGCGACATGTGGCCCGACGAAATCGTGATTTTCGACGTCGATACTGAGACGGCGTGGAAGCGCATGGCAGCATCTGGGCGCGCAGCGCCTGATCGCATGGAGCAGAAGGACGCGGCGTTTCATCAACGTGTGCGCGAGGGTTACTTGCAGCAATGCCGCGAAGATCCTGCGCGATACGTCACGATCGATGCGAGTCGCAACCCGGAGACGGTGTTCGCGCGGCTTGTTGAGGCGTTCATGGCGCGTATGAAGGCTGGAATTCGGCCGCGGACGCGGTGATGGCGCACAGCGCGGGTACGCGCCGCGTCAACGGCGGCCGCGCACGAGGTCGCACAACTGGTCGATCGCGATTTCGAGATCGTCGTTGACGAGAAACGCGTCATAAACGCCAGACGACTTCGCGAACGAAATCTCTTTCTGCGCCTCGGCGAATCGTCGCTCGATCGCTATCTCATCTTCGCGCCCACGTGCACGAAGCCGCTTCAAAAGCGTCTCTTCGCTTGGCGGCAGCACAAAAACGCCGAGCGCCGCAGGTAAACGCATCTTCACATCGCGGGCACCCTGCACGTCGATATCGAGCACAATCAACTTGCCTTCACCAAGCGCCTGCTCGACTTGATCGCGCAGCGTGCCGTACCACGAACGGCCGAACACTTGCGCATACTCGAGGAATCGCCCCTCATCGATCCAGCGCTGAAACGTCGCTTCATCGACGAAGTGATAGTCGACGCCATCACGTTCGCGTTCTGTGCGCGCGCGCGTCGTCGCGCTGATACTGAACTCACCACCGAGGCGGCGAATCACTTCATGCACGATGGTTGTTTTTCCGACGCCCGATGGGCCAGAGACGACGAGCAAAAGGCCCTTCGCTGGCGTGTTGGCCGCCGTCGTACCCGACGCGTTGGCAGAAGTGTTGGCAGGTGTTTCAGCCATCGTGCGTTCTGCCAATCACTCGGCAAGCGGAACCACGTCGTCGGTGTCGATCGCAAGCACGACTCGATCGCCGATCGCGGGCGGATTCTTCGGGTTGAGTTCAGAAACGCGCACCGTCGCGTCGGTGTTGGCGAGACGCACTTCGTGTTGCGCATGCCCGCCGAGATACACACTCGACGTCACGACACCCGCGAGCATGTTTCGCTCTTGCGTCGCGTTCGGCGCAATCATGCGCAGCGCTTCAGGACGCAGCGAAAGCGAGAGTTCCGTCGCCTTCGGAAATGGCGCAACGGTGGAGGCCAGGTCCCCCGCTGCCGTCTTGTAGAGCGCTTCGGACGCATCGCTTCGCACGAGGATCGCGGGAAGGAAGTTCGTATCACCCAAGAAGTCGGCCACGAAGCGCGAGTTCGGCCGGCGATACATCGCGCGCGGCGCACCCGTCTGAATCACCCGGCCCGACTTCAGCACCGCCATGCCGTCAGCGAGTGACAGCGCTTCGTCTTGATCGTGCGTGACGTAGACCGTTGTGATCTTCAGTGTGTCGACGATGCGGCGAATCTCTTGACGCATCTCGAGACGAAGTTTCGCATCGAGGTTTGAGAGCGGTTCATCGAGCAAGAGCACGCTTGGCTCGAAGACAACCGCGCGCGCGAGTGCGACGCGTTGCTGTTGACCGCCCGAGAGTTCCGCGGGTTTCCGTTGCGCGTACTCGCCCATCCGAACGAGTTCGAGCGCGCCTTTCACCTTCTCGCGAATCGCGTCGCGCGACAGTTTGCGCACTTCGAGGCCGAACGCCACGTTGTCGAACACCGTCATGTGCGGCCAGAGCGCGTAGTTCTGAAACACCATGCCGGTGTTGCGCTCATTCGCGGCGACGCGGGCAACATTCCGATCGCCGAAGAAAATGCGTCCTTCGGTTGGTTCGGTGAAGCCTGCGATCATGCGCAGGAGCGTGGTCTTGCCGCAGCCCGACGGGCCGAGCAGGAAGAAGAGGCTACCGCTTGGGATTTCGAGGTTGACGTCGGACACCGCCGCGGTGTCGCGGAAGCGCTTGACGAGGCCTTCGATCCGAATCGCTGTCATGCGCGGAAGGTACCCGAGACGCGCGGTGTTGATCGCTGCCGCGAGTACGATGCGACCCATGCCCGAGAAGCCGACAGGACGAAAGACTGGCCGAAAGGCCTCGGCCGACACGTCGGTTGACACATCGGTCGAGACGTCGGTTGAGACGTCGGTTGAGGTGAGGGCGAAATCGAACGTGAAGTCGACTCAGTCGGCGCACGCGGCGAGTTCGGCGGACTCGGCAAACCAAACACTCGGCCCTCGGACGCCCGGCATGGCGTGGATCGAGCGGATGCGTGAGTTTCGCGGCCGCCGCGAGCGCGATTTGACGCTCGGCATGCAACTCGGGCAGCTCGAGCGCGAGTTCCGTGCGCGCCAACGCGAAGTTGGCGACCTTGTTGATGTTTGGCTCGAAGTTGCGCCGCCGCGGCTCCGCGAGATGGTGTCGATCGGCGGACTTTCGCAAGGAACTCTCACGTTGGTGACGGCGAGTTCGGCTGCGGGGTTTGAAGCCTCACGCGCGCTGCGTGAAGGTCTTGAGCGCACGCTGATGGCGCGCTTTCCCGCGCGCGTGCGACGCGTCAAAGTGAAGGTCGGCGGCTCGTGATTTGAGCGGTCGCCGCTGCGGCGGCTCCCTCTGGTTGTGCCCTTCGGAGTGAATCCTCAGGGCACTGGCGTGTCCTTCGTCGTCGCGGTCGCCGCTGCGGCGGCTCCCTCTGGCGTGATGCACGCGAAAGCGAGCAAGTTGCGAAGCAGACGTTTTCTTCGCGGTCGCCGCTGCGGCGGCGACCTTTGGCGTGATTCACGCGAAAGCGAGCAAGTTGCGAAGCAGACGTTGTCGTCGCGGTCGCCGCTGCGGCGGCGACCTTTGGCGTGATTCACGC
>JAIXVI010000013.1 GCA_027483065.1 Planctomycetaceae bacterium | reverse complement strand
GGCGGAATTCCACCACGAATGCAGAGCGTCGCACAATCGCGGTGCGCTTTGCCGTCGCCTGGCTTCATCACGCCGAGCCAACACTTCGAATCGACGATTTCGCCAGCGATTTCCACCGTTCCAATCGCGCGTGCGGCGACGCGTCCGGGCAACGTTCCGCCAAGCGTGACTGGATCTTCTTCGACAAGTTCAAGCATGCGCTGTCCACCACGCGCGATCAGAAATCCGCGCGCGCGCGCCGCGACTCGCGTGCCGTCGGTCGGAACCAGCGGCGCAATGCGCGCATCGGCGCCGTGCTTGCCCATTTCGACAAGCAGCACGCGCTCCATCGTGCCGTCTGCACGCGCAACGCGCATCATCGGAAATGGTGTCGCGAGTAACTCGCCTTCCACTGTGACTTCGTGGCCAGTCTCCCAAACTCCATCTCCCGTCGGGCGCGAGAATGCGCCCGCGAGTGCCGCGAGAACAAACGCGAGGAACGCGCACACCGGCAAAAACACCGACAAAAACCTTCGTTGACGCGCAGGCGTTGGGAGGTAGCCAACATAGAACTCGTTCGACGCACTCATGCTTCGCCTCCGTCCTTGAGCTCCATGCGACACGGCGGCAACGGAGTTCCCGGCGGTTTCGCTTGCGGATGTACGTACAGCGTCCGACCTTCGATGCGCAACTCGTACGTTGGAATCTTCTCGAAGAACGGTGGCGGCGACTGACCGTTCGACGCGAGATACTGATAGCCGTGCCACGGACACGTGACGCAGCCATCCACGACCTTTGCTTCACCGAGTGGACCACCTTGGTGCGCACAAACGCCTGAAATCGCGCTGAATGCGTCGTTCTCGCGAAACACCGCGACCTTGCGGCACTCGTCGATCAGGACTGCCTTCGCTTGACCTTCTGCTGTCTCCGCGACAACGTCGTTGACTTCCCCAACGCGCACCCAGCCATCAGCGGTGAGCATGCGGCTGCGACGATCCGCGCGCCACTCTTTCACACCCGCCGCGATGTGGATTCCAACGATCCATGTCGTCGCCGCCGCGAGAATCCACGCGAATCCAGGCCACACAGCATCTTGAAGCACTCCGAGTGCGACATGCGCAACCAACAACGTGAACGCGACGTAGACCCCGAGATGCAGCGCTTTCCAGACGCGCGGCGAGAGATTGCGGAGCCAAAAGTCGTGACTTGTCGCCGCCATCGCGAACAAGATGAGAAGCGCGGCAAGTCCGAGCGGTTGGAATGGAATCTGTGCGACGCCCTCGAAGGGACTTCCGCTCGTCAAGATGCTCGTCAAGGGCTCAAGCACGCCGAACCCGTGATACCAAAGCGTTGCGAGCACGGCGTGCACAAGCGCCATGAGAAACATGGCGACGCCGAGATGTCGACGGTTGTAGAGAAGCGGCGCCATGCGCGGAGAAAACCGCGCCAGCGGACCGATCGAGAGAGTGAAGACGAGTAACGCGATGGCGCCAGTTCCGAACGCACGCATCGCAAGGATCAGTGGACTCGTTTCAAACGCCGTTGCCGCCGCGATGAAGAACACCGCGAGGTAGCCGGCGATGGCGAATGCAAGTCGTCGGTCGTAGGCCTTTTTCGCGGGATTCCATTGCACCGCGCGATAGGAAACACTCATCGCGCATCCTCCGAGCCCTCGTTTGTTGCGCGAATTTCAGGGAGTTGCAGCGCATCATGCGTTGCGGGCGCAGCGCCTTCGCGCGACAACATGGCGAACAGCAGAACGGCACCAAGCAATGGCGTGAGCACAAGCCACATCACAAGCGCGATGCTTCGCAACTTTTCAGAACCCTGCTGCCAGCGCTCCGTGTGATCGCCTGGGACGTCGGCTGAGCCCGCAAGTGCCGCCTTCCACCAACGATGGGCGAGGAGCGGCCAGAGCAACGCTGCTCCAGGAAGTAGCAGCACGCGAAATCCGAGTGTCGCATGGGTTGCGACCGGGTCGACCACTGCGGCGCCCTTCCACGTAAACGCGAGCGAAAACAGAAGCCCAACGATCGCGTAGAGCTGCACGGATTGAACGAGGAATTCCACGAGCACTGCCGGAAGATACCGCCAGGAAATTCGCCGCGATGGAGGCGGTTCTGGAATTGGAGTTTCGCGAGATTGACGCTCCGAGGCAGTACGGGCGAGGTACACGCCGCGCACTTGTCCATCGAACGCCATCTCCTCCATCAAAGGCCACGCCGATCGGACGTGGCAATTGCAAGGGTTTCCACTATTCTCCCGCGCATGTCGACGGAACTTCCCGCATCCGATCCGCGCGCTGCGCTGGCCGCGAGCCTTGACGCTCTCGCCACGCTCGCCGCGAAGGCCGACCAAACGCAGTACGCGCAAGGACTCGCCTTCGGATTTCACAGCCCGCTCGGCGCACACTTCCGACACTCCATCGATCATGTCGACGCGCTTCTCAACGGAATCGCGACCGGCGAGATTTGCTACGACCGTCGCGAACGAGGTACCGCCATCGAGCATGATCGCACCGCCGGACTTGCGACAGCCGCCGATCGCGCCGCACTCGTGCGCGCGATCTCAGATTCTGCACTGTCATCGCCGATCACGGTGCTCGCCCTGACATCACCGCAAGCACCAGAAGTGCGATTCACCTCGTCGGTCGCGCGCGAAGTGCTTTACGTCTTCCACCACACCGTGCATCACACCGCATTGATGTCTGCGCAGGCCACAAATATGGGCGTGCAGCCAGACCCAAAGGCGGGTCGCGCTCCCGCCACGCTTGCAAACGACGCGAGTCACGCCCAGGCACGTTGAGCGGGCGATGTGCACGCTTTCGATCATTCCAACCACAGAAACTTCGCCGAACGCTCGCGCAGTCTCTCGCGCGACATTTCGACTCGCATTCAATCGCGATGAACAGCGAACGCGCGCCCTTGGCACCCCACCGGCGACCGTCTTCGTAGGAAATCGACGCGCGATACACCCAAGCGATCCCGAAGGCGGCGGAACATGGATCGCCGTGAACGACGCGGGAATCGCAGTCGCGATTCTCAATCGAAATGAACACGGAGTTCCCGACGGACGCAGTGCCGGACTCAGCCGCGGCCTCATCATTCCACGTCTCCTTTCGAGTGAATCACTGCAAGAAATTGCGCAAAACACCGAGAAACTCGCACGCACTGTGGCGCGCGGATTTCGCCTGATTGCAACCGATGGACGTCATGTGCTCGAAGTCATCGGGGGGAATCAACGCTCCGAAACAACACTCGAACCATTCATGCGACCGTTCATCCGCGCATCAAGCGGTCTTGGCGATGAACTCGTTCGTACACCGCGAACAGAACTCTTCGAAGGAATCGTCGTTCGTGCGCCGTGCGACGCGTGCGCCGAAGCGCAAGACGCATTTCATACTCACGCATGGCCCGATCGCCGCCATCTCTCCGTTCGCATGGATCGTGCGGAAGCGCGCAGCGTGAGTCAGACGTTCATCAACGTCACGCAGCATGAGATCGTCATGCACTACGCGCCGCGCGCCGGCGATTCTGCAGACGATGTCTTTGCACCCGTGGAAACTCTGGTGCTTGCGCGAGGCGTTGCATGATCCTGTTTCTCGCGAACGTTCTCGCATGCATCTCGAGTGTGTCGGCGACGCTCGTCGCGACAGAATCAACGGTGCTCCCCGGCGGATTCGATCTCTCTTCGATTTCCAATCCGTGGTTGCAAGCGCTCGCGCTGATGCTCGGCACGTTCATCCTCGAAGATACGACCGCGATTGCCGCGGGACTCCTTGCGCACAACGGCACGATTTCGATGCCCGTCGCCATCCTCGGCACCGGTGTCGGCATTTACATCGGCGATCTCGCGCTCTACGTGATGGGCGCTGCAGCGGCGCGCGGCGCGAAAGGCACAGGTTGGATTCGAAAGCGCCTTCCTGAAGCGCGGCTCGCACAACTCAAAGGATGGCTTGATCGCGGCAGTTGGAAAGCGGTTTTTCTCACACGCGTCATCTCGGGAACGCGCCTTCCCGTCTATCTCGGAGCGGGATTTGTGGGTGCGGGCTTCGCTGGTTTCGCACTGTGGACGGCTGTTGCCGTCGCGCTTTGGACTCCGCTTGTCGTCGGCGGAACCGCGCTCGTCGGCGGCTCTCTCATCGCGTGGCTTGAGCAACATCTTGGTCGCAGTTGGACGACGTGGATTGTCGCGGCGATCGTTGTGTTCATCACGCTTCATCTCCTGCTGAAATCATGGCGACATCGACGCGCCATTTTCATCGCGACACTGCGCGCACTTCGCTTTGAGTTCTGGCCGAATTGGGCGGTCTATGGACCGTTGCTTCCATGGTTTGCGTGGCAATCGCTGCGATTCGGCGGCGCGCGCACACTCACAGCCACCAACCCATGTTGGCCCGACGGCGGCGCTGTTGGCGAATCGAAACTCGAGGGACTCGGTGCGTTTGATGCTGAGTTCACCGCTCCCGCATTTCGCGTGATTCCCGCGCAAATCTCGGAGAAAGCGCTTCCAAACTTCACCGATGCGCTCATCGAAAATGCGTTGGCGCAACTCGCCGCGCAGCCTTGGACAGGCGCCGATTTCTCGCGTCCTTCGGAAAGCAGCACGACTCCTTGGCCACGACCAGTCATCGTGAAGCCCGACAGCGGCCAACGCGGCATCGCGGTGAAACTCGTGCGCGATGCGAACGCATTTCGCGCCGTTTTCCGCGCGTCACACGCTCCGCTTCTCGTGCAACGCTACGAGGACGGCTCTTGCGAAGTTGGGCTCTTTGTGATGCGCGCCGAAGGTGAGCGCGCACGACTCTTCGCGATTTGTGAGAAGCGATTCCCATTTGCCATCGGCGATGGCCGTGCGTCGCTTCGCGAAATCATCATGCGCGACCGTCGACTTCGCCTGCAGGAGCGCGTCTTTCTCACGCGGCTTGGCGACGAGGCGGACCGCATCCCGGCAGAAGGCGAACGCGTCCGACTTGCGAACGCGGGTAACCATGCGCAGGGCTGCCTCTTTGTCGATGGCGAGCGGCTGCGGACACCCGCGCTTGAGGCGTGGGTCGAGCGTGCATGCGAAAGCGCGCACGGATTCCACTATGGTCGCTTGGACGTTCGATTCGCCGACGAGAGCACGTGCATGCGCGGCGAGGGCGGCGTCATCTTGGAAGCCAACGGGATCCTCTCCGAAGCGACCAACATGTACGACCCATCGTTTGGCGCGCTTCGAGCATGGGGAATCATGCGCAGTCACTGGCGCGAAGCCTTTCGAATTGGCGCAAAGAACCGCGCCCGGGGCGTACCCGGCATGGCCCTTCTCGCCGTCCTTCGCCGCTGGCGGGCATGGCGCAGGACGGCTCGGCTCACCGAGCATGCCGATTAATCAAGCATCCGCGGAGACGCGTTTTTGGCTGCTTCCCCGCTTCCCTCCGCGGAAGATCGTGCTATCTTTCGGATCCATGACGATTCGAACCACCCGCTCCGCATGATCGAGCCCTCGACCAGAGGCTCCTGCAGTGGTTCCATGCGTTGCATCGGTGCGACCGAAGCTTTCGTCGTTCGACATGTCTTGAGCATTTCGTATCCGGCCATTCGGCACGCGGGCGACGCGTTCCGTTTCGGCATCACCCGTTCCGACGTCGCCCGCTGAAGCGTCACACTTTCAAAGGAATCGACCTATCTACCCGCCTCGCAGACCGTTTGGGGGACCACGCCAAGATTCGAGAGACTTCGGTCCTCGCATCAACGACCGCATTCGCATTTCGCCTGTTCGACTTCTCGATCCAGAAGGCGAGATGCTCGGCGTGGTCGAACTCGATGAAGCTAAGCGCCGCGCGTACGAAATGAATCTCGACCTTGTCGAGATTTCGCCGGACAGCCGCCCGCCCGTGTGCAAGATCATGGACTTCGGCAAGTTCAAATACGAACAGTCGAAGAAGGAAAAGGCAAACAAGGCGAAGAGCAAGGCGTCCGAAATGAAGGAAGTCCGTCTCGGGCGATCGATGAAGATCGACCCGCACGACGTCGACATCCGCGTTGCGCAAGCACGCCGCTTCCTCATCGAAGGTCACCGCGTGCAGATCGTGCAGAACTTCCGCGGGCGCGAGATGGCGTTCCGTCAGAAGGGCGACGAGCGCATGGAAGACATCATCGAGCGCCTCTCGGATCTCGCGAAGGTCGAAGTTCCACCGCGTCTGAACGGCCGCCGCATGGGCATGATTCTCGTGCCTGAGAAGCAAAAGGTCGAAGCGTACAAGCGCAAGATGACCGCGGAAGGCAAGCCGATTCTCCCGACGATTCCTGAGCAACTCGAGAACATGCACGACGATGATCACGATGACGATGATCACGATCTCGAGAACGGCCTCGAAAACGGCGAGTCGTGAGCGTGACGTGGAGCTCAAGATTCGAGGGTTTGGGTTTAGGGCGCGGCGTCGCGTGGCGTGTTCATCCATCCGAGGTCGCCGCACTCTGCGGTTCGTTCGACGGATGCTGAGATGATGGACCTCCACCCGATCGACGTACGCCTGAGCTCCGCATGCGACGCGATGACCGACGCTTACGTTGGAAGCGCCTCGCGCGCTGACTCTCGTCCGGCTGAGCGAAGAGCACATGTTAAAAGTCGAAACGCCGCCGATCCGCAGGGTCGGCGGCGTTGTTCTCGCATCGCACTTTCATTCGCGGTCGTCGGTGGAACCCGTCGCGAGTGCATGACGCTGCCTGATGGAGCTCTCATCTCCCGCGCCGCGGAAGGTGCCCGGCGTGCATCCGAAGCGTGCGATCGTCTCGGCCTCCGCGCGACCTTTCTGGTTCCGGGCGCGCACATCACGCATCACGTCAAACTCTTGCGCACGCTGGTCTCGCGGCACGAAATCGGCCTCTACGGATTCGACCCAGTCCGGCCGGCACCTGACGACCCGTTCCGCGGCAGAGAGGCCCTGACCGTCGCGCTTGGTTGCGAGGCGCGGTGGTACTGCCCCGCCTTTGGCGCGCCAACCGCCGAGACGGCGATCGTGCACGGCGGACTTCAGCGCGTTCCGCCGTCGGGCTCGGTTCGACTCGCCGGCGTGAGATTTCCGCTGGCGTCGTTCCTCCAACGACCGACACTGCTCGGACGAAGCCTTTGGCTCACACGCTCGGCTGTGGAGCGAGCGCATGCGCAAATGGCGCGCGAGACAAGAGATACAAGCGAGCACCGCGCCCCTGCCGTACTCCATGTCCACTGCAACGTGGCCGAGACTGATTTTCGGCGCCTCGACGGAATCGCCGCTGCTGCGCATGCATAAGACGCGGGCGTTGGTCGCTCGTCACCGACGAGGTCACCAACGAGGTCACCAACGAAGTCACCGCCTCCACGCCGCGGGATAAGTTTCGCCGCAGGAAACGACTTTATGAAAAATCATGCATCGGACTTGCGTTCTATGCATCGGGATGTATATTTTTCCGCTTCGCTGCATATCCATCCTGCAAGGGAACACGGCAACTGCGCCGGATCGCCATCTCGTCTCCGCCCTCAACGCTCCACGTCATTTCCCTGCCACACGCAACAAACCGCCCCCGCACCTTATGAAATCCCGCCGCCACGCCATCATCCGCAACCTCATCGCGTCCGGCGAGATCTGGAGCCAGGCCGAACTCGCCAAGCTCCTCGCGCGCGAAGGCGTGGAAACCACGCAGGCAACGCTCTCGCGAGATCTCACCGAAATCGGCGTCCTCAAGGGCCCAAGCGGCTACCAACTGCCGGGCGCCGCACCCGCAGTCGTCACTCCAGAGGGCGCCCTTGCACGTGTTCTCAAGCGCGAGCTGATCTCGATCGACGTGGGCGGCACACTCGTTGTCTTGAAGACACCAATCGGACACGGCAATGCGCTCGCGATTGAACTCGATCGCGCGAGCGTGAGCGGAGTCCTCGGCACCATCGCAGGCGACGACACCATTTTCGTCGCAGCGCGCAGCGAACTCGCCGCGCGGCGCATCGCGAAACACTTCCGTGATCTCGCGGAACTCCCGTGAATCCGCGCGAAATCCGCGCCCGGCACACAAACCACTCGCAAGTCTTCCACTCGCACAAGTCACGCTTCTCGATTTCGGACACGCACTTGGAAATGAACCTCACTTCAGATTTCTCGTCCACTCGCCCCATTCGCGCCGCGATTGTCGGTGCGAGCGGCTACGCGGGCGCTGAACTCCTCGCGATTCTTGCCGCACATCCATGCGCTGAAGTCGTGGGGCTCTTTGGCTCGTCGAAGAAAGCGGATGAAGGCGCGCCGACCGCGGCAGATCTCTTTCCGCGTTTCGAGGGCTCGAGTGCTGGCGCGTTGCGCGTGGATGCGTTTTCGATCGATGCCGCAAAGTCACTCTCGCTCGATGCGATCTTTCTCGCGACTCCACACGAGCTGTCGCATGAAGTCGCGCGCGCTCTCGTCGATGCCGGCATCATCGTCTTCGATCTTTCGGCCGCGTTTCGGTTGTCCAATCGCGCGGTCTTCGAGAAGAACTATGGTTTCGCCCACGCACACGCGGATCTCCTCGAAGAAGCGGTCTACGGCCTTGCAGAGTTCAACGCCGACGCCATCGCGGAAGCGCGCCTGATTGCAGTGCCTGGCTGCTACCCCACGGCATCGATCCTCGCGATTTTGCCGCTGGTCGAAGCTGGTCTCGTCGACACCACGCGTCCTGCGATCGTCGACGCGGTGAGCGGCGTCTCGGGCGCTGGGCGCAAGGCCGAAGTGAAGAGCCTCTTCTGCGAAGTCTCGATGCAGGCCTACGGCGTTTTCAAGCACCGCCACCGCCCGGAAATCGCAGAACACGCGGGAATTGCGACCATTTTCACGCCGCATCTCGGTTGTTACGACCGGGGCATTCTCGCCACGGTGCACCTTGAGTTGCATGTGGGTGTCGGCGAAAGCGAAGTTCGCGCCGCATACGACGCAGCCTACGAAGGCCGCCCATTTGTGCGCGTGTTGAAATCAGGCCGCTGGCCGAGCATCGCGGCTGTTGAGCGCACCAATTTCTGCGACATCGGATTCGCACTTGAAACTACGGATGCGGGCACGCATCTCATCGTTGAAAGCGCGATCGACAATCTCG
>JAIXVI010000010.1 GCA_027483065.1 Planctomycetaceae bacterium | reverse complement strand
TTGCACGCGCGCAGAGTTCGCGTCATCGCCGCCTGCATCAACAACCCTGCGATGACGGATGCGTTCGTTGCCGAGTTGTCCGCACGCGGCCATAACGTTGCGGCCTTTGGTTCCGCGGCGTTTGGTGAATTGTCCGTTGGCTACCGCGCGTCCAATGAAGCGATCGACGTCGTGCTCTTCGGGTGCAGGCCACGGTGAATTGCGTCGAGGGTTGTACGGAATCACGTTGAGCGAGCAACGCACGTCTTTCAAGAACGCGCAGACTTCGTCGCAGTGCTCGTCGCGATCGTTGACGCCTGGAATGAGCACGTATTCGACGCAGAACGCAGCCTTCGAATACCGCGGAAACGACAACAGTGCGTCCTTCAAACGCGCCATTGGCCACGCGCGATTGACGGGCATGATTGAACTGCGAATCTCGTCGTTGGGTGCATTGAGTGAAAGCGCGAGATTCAGTCGATGGAAGCCAGTTTCGCGGACAAGTGCGCCGATTTTCTCGATGCCTTCAGGATTCCCAACGGTGGAAATCGAGATGTTCGAAGCGGGGACCTTCGCGCCGTCGTGATCGACGAGCACGCGAATTGCCGCGATGACTTCATCGATGTTGTCGGTGGGTTCACCCATCCCCATGAACACGATGTTCTTAATCGGGCGTTCGGCGTTGCGTTGCACGCGATGCGTGCCCGACCACCACTGATGAACGATCTGATCGGCGCGCAAGTTGCGAATGAGGCCCATTTGCGCGGTTTCGCAGAAGCGACAACCCATCGCGCAGCCAACTTGACTCGAAACGCAGAGCGTCGTCGTGGTGCCTGTCGAGCGTGGCATCGGAATGAGCACGCTCTCCGTTTCGAGGTTTTCGTACGACTCATCACCCGCGCCACCGAGTCGAAGGACGAACTTCGAGGTCTCACCTTCGACGAGTGTTGCAGTAACGGGATAGTCCGCAACCGAGCACCACGCGGGCACGATTCCATCGCGAAAGAGCGCGCGATATGCATCGAGTGCGTTGCCTGCGCTCTGACCATGTGCTCGCGCGGCCGCGACAAACGCGGCTCGGGTCAAGCCGAGTGGGCGCAGGGGAGAGTCGGTCGACGCGGGCATTCGCGAAGAGTAGCAGTCAGTCTGCAGAAACGCAGCGCTGCGCGGCCCATGCGCGGAGTTCCGCGACTTTTTCGGCCATCACCACCGAGATCGGCGGACTTCCATGGAACGTCTCGAGAAGATCGCGATCGGTGAGCGTGCGGCGATCGTCGGCGAATGCGCGGCGAAGCGCGCTTTCGATGCCAGCTTCGATCTCTGCTCCGCTGAAGCCGTGAGTCGCCGCCGCAAGTGCGCCGAGATCAAACTGCGCGGGATCGCGGCGACGCTTTCGGAGATGAATGGAGAGAATCATGCGTCGAACACTCTCGTTGGGAAGGTCGACGAAGAACACCTCATCGAATCGTCCTTTGCGGAGAAGTTCGGGCGGAAGCGCGGAAATATCGTTGGCCGTTGCGACGAGGAACGTGGCTGAGCGACGCTCTTGCATCCACGTCAGGAGCGTACCGAACATGCGGCGTGAGAGACCACCATCCGACGATTGCGAACTCGCGCTTGCGAAGCCCTTCTCGATTTCATCGATCCAGAGCACAGCAGGTGCCATGCGATCGGCTTGTGCGAGAGAGTCGCGCAAGCGACGCTCGCTTTCACCGATGTATTTGTCGAAGAGCGCGCCTGCATCGAGTTTGAGGAGCGGAACGCGCCACGCGGTGGCGACCGCCTTCGCAGCGAGGCTCTTTCCGGCGCCTTGCACGCCGAGCAAAAGCACGCCGCGCGGAAGCGTGAGTCCGAACTCCTCCGCCTCGTCGATCGAGCCGAGATGTCGCGCATCGAGCCACTTCTTCAACTGCGCAAGTCCGCCGATTTCATCCATGGAAACTGGGGCTTGCACGAACTCGAGGACGCCTTCGAGGTCGGCGCACGCGTTGCGTTTGAGGAGCAGCATGCGCTCGAGATCGCTGTCGTCGAAGCGATTGTCTTCGGTGACCGCAGCGAGTACGACGCGTTCCGCTTGGCGACGTGTGAGTCCGCGCAGGCCGCGCGCCATCGCTTCGAGCGTGGAGCGGCGCACCGATGCCTCGATCTTCCGTGAGCGTGAGACTTCGCGCACCGTCGCGCGGACGAGTTCAGAAAGATCCGCTTCGGATGGGCTCGGAACCGCGATGCGATGGGCTTCGGCCGCGAGTGCGCCGAAGGTTGCGGCGGAGAGATCGACGCGATGTTCGACGAGCACGATCGAACAGAAGTTTCGTCGAGCCCATGTGACCGCTTCTTTCAAGGCGCGGGCGACGCGCGGATCTGCCAGATGCGCGCCGAGGTCGTAAAAAACAGTGACTGAACGCTGGTGCGACTCGTTGGCGGGCATCCACGCGAGCGCTGCGGAAGCGTGGGTCGTCTCGGCGATGGCGTCGCCCGCGAGGCGCGCGTTTCCGAGGCCACGCACCGCGGTCCACTCGCGATAGGGGAGGTCACTCCGAACAGCGTCGAAGAGGGCGGTTCGCAGCCCATCCTCATCGTCGGTCTCGATGACAAGCAGCGGATAGATGCCGTCGAGTTGGCGGCGAAGCGTTTCAACGAACGCGAGGACGTCGTTTGTCGCGTGGTTTGTCGCGTGGTTCGTCGCGTGGTTTGGGGAAGGAGTGGTCACAGGCGCTCTCATCGGGTGTCACGTCGGGGTGTCGCGGGCAAGTACCACGCCGCGCGCGCAGAATAACGGCATGAATCGTGGGTCGGTTGACTTCTCCGGCCCGCTATGATCCGCGCCCCCTCCGTCGGAGGGCATTCGACAGGCGAACCCCATGCATCTCAAGCGCGACGACAGCCATCATCACGGACCGCCGGTGATTCCGATCACCTTCCACCTCGAAGACCCCGAGGGCTTGACGGGCACCTCGCAGAAAGTTTGGGAAGTGCTCGGCGGCGAGCATGAGTCCATTCTCGAAGTGGCGATGGACAACGGCATCAACATCGAGCACGCGTGTGGTGGCGTTTGCGCGTGTTCAACGTGCCACATCTACCTCGAGAGCGGCGCGAACCAAGTCGGCGAAGCCTCGGAAGACGAAGAGGATCGCGTGGAAGAGGCGCCTGGCATCAAGCGCACGTCGCGGCTCTCGTGCCAGTGTGAGCTGAAAGATCTCGGCGAAGGAAAGCGCGTGCCGATCGTCGTGCGAGTTCCTGCGTGGAATCGCAACGCGGTGAAGGAAATTCCGCACTAACGCGAGAGAACCATGCACTGGCTCGATGTTCAACGAATCGCAGAGGAGCTCGTGGATCTTCATCCCGAGGTCGACCCGACGACGGTGTCGTTCCCTCGCTTGAAAGCGATGGTCACCGCATTGCCAGGATTTGTCGAGCAGCCCGGCCATCCGTGCAACGAGCGCATTCTCGAAGCGATCCAACAAGCGTGGATGGACGAGCGTGGGTAAAGACGAGCTGGTCGGACACCGGTCGAATCCAATCGTTGCGCCATTGGCGTGAGGAAGACAGATGCCCAAATCTACCGTCGAACGCTATCACGCTGCCGCGATTCAAACGGCGTTTGAGAATCCGCGAACGCGCGCGGAAATCCCGTCGCGCGTTGCGCGCATGATTGCGATGGCGGAGCAAACCGTCGCGGGATACAAGCCGTTTTTCGATGTGCGGCTCATCGCGTTTCCTGAGTTTGCACACGCGGCGCCGGTCTATTTCACGGTCGAAGAGTTGCTTCAGCATCTCGCGGTCGAGATTCCAAACGACCACACCGACGCGTACGTGCGCTTCGCGCGCGCAACGGGGTGCTACGTGCAAACGGGCACATTCATCGAGCGCGACGCGCGCTATCCGGGCGCGGTGTTCAACACGACGTGCCTCATCGGTCCGGAGGGAATCGTCGCGAAGTACCGCAAGGTGAATCCGTGGATTCCGTGGGAAGTGCACGCGAGTCCGCATGATTTTCCGCAGTACGTTGAAGAACCATTTCCGGTGGCGGACACGGAGATCGGGAAGATCGGCTGCGCGATTTGTTACGACTGGCTTTTCCCCGAGTCCATTCGACAACTCGCGTTTCACGGCGCAGAGATTCTCGTCCGTGTGAGTGCGTACATGGATCCGTGGGGGGCAACCGCGCCGATGGATTGGTGGACGACGATCAATCGTGCCCGCGCGATTGAGAACACCGCGTTTGTGCTTGCGTGCAATCAAGGCGCGACCTTCGAGGGCTACCCGCCGTTCTCGTGGCCAGGTGGTTCGATGGCGGTCGACTTCGACGGTCGCGTGCTTGCGCAGGCGGATCCAGGGGCCGGCGAAAAAGTCGTGGTTGCGCCGATCGATTTGGCAGCGCTGCGCGACGCGCGTGCGCGACGTCAGGGCCACGACATGCGTGCGCACTACCGCGCCGAAGTCCACCCGTACGCTGCAATGCCGCGATTTGCGCGGGCGGGGAGTGGCGCGATTGATATCGCGTCGAACGACGCGCGTATTGCGGCAGCGAAGCGGACACTTCCGTAAGTCGCAGATCGCGGCGCGAAGTGCGCGCCCAAGAAGTTCTTCCCTGAGCGGTTTGCACCCACGAAGATTGCACCCACGAACATTGCACCCACGAAGATTGCACCCACGAACGCCGCGTCGGGCCGTATGCTCGGGACATGTCCCTCGCTTTGAACTTCGACAGCCTTCGCCTTCGCGAACATGTGCTTTTCGCGCGCAGTCTTACTGCCGCGATGTTGCTCGTTTCGGTCACACTTGGTTGCGGCAAAGAGGAAGGCGCGACGGAAACGGCGGGGAAGAGTGAGCAGTCAAGTGCAGAGCCTCTCGACGCAGCGCTCGCGGCGGAACTCAATCGCGCCGTTGGCATGATGGGGCGATTCGAGTTTGAGCAAGCGGCCGCGGAGTTTGCGCGGATCGCGAAGTTGCCGAACGCGCCGCGTGAGGTAGCGCTCGGTCATGCCATTGCGATCTTGAATCAATCGCGCGAGGGAGCGCAAGACGAAGCGCTCGCGCTGCTCGGCGAGTTTCTCAAAACCAACCCGCCGAAAGATCTCGCGCTGCGTGCACGCTATTGCCAAGGCCTTTGCCTTCTCTATCTCGGAAAGCCGGCCGAAGCGTTGACGGCATTTCTTCCTGTTGCGCAGGCGCGCGGTGAAGATGCGTACGCGCAGTACTTCACGGGACAAGCACTCGAGCAAACCGGTGAGTACGCGAAAGCATTTGAGTGGTATGAAAGAGCCGCCACGCGCGACGCGCGCTTGAAGAGTGCGTTTCTCGGCATGCAACGATGTGCGCGTCGTACAGGCGATGAAGCGCGCGCGGAGAGTGCGCTGAAGTCGTTCGAGGATTTGGCGGCCAATCCGCGCGCGAAGAACGCGGAGTTCAAATACACACGCATGGGTTCACTTGGCTTGGCACCACTTCCCAAGTCGTTCACGCCCTCCGATTGGAAGCCGCCGTCGGGGCCGATCTTCGAAGCACCGAAAGAACTCGCGATTCGCTGGCCTGAGGGTTACGCCCCGCAGTGGTCGCAGGATCTCGAGCAGCATGCGGTTGTAGGCGATCTAGATGCCGACGGACGTCTCGACATCCTGATCGCGCGGGCACTCGTCGAAAAGGGTGCGTTTGATTTGTCGGCGCTTTTTCTTGCAGGTCAAGCGGACGGATCGTTCGTTGCGAAGCCAGATCACGCGCTGGCGACGTTGGCAGGAGGTTCGACGTGGTCGATCTTGCTCGGTGACGTCGACAACGACGGGTTGACTGATCTCTATCTCTGTCGCAGCGGCGGAAATCGGTTGATTCTCGCGGAACCAGGTGGTGGTTTCCGCGATGCGACGGAGACATGGCAAGCAGCGGGAACGACGACAAGTTGTGGTGACGGCGCACTCGCAGACCTCGATCACGATGGTGATCTCGATGTGTTGCTCCTCGCACGCGACGGGCCGATTGAACTTCTTGCGAATGTCGGCGGATCGTTCAAAGACATTGCGAAGGAGGCGCTCAATATTCCGGGATTCGAGACCGCGGAGCGCGGGCCAATTTCAACAATCATCGGCGACTTCGATTACGACCGCGATGCCGACATCTTCATCTTGAACGAACTCCCGCCGCACACGCTGCTCTTGAACGAGCGGCTTTGGCGATGGGTGCCAGGTACTGCTCCGGGCTTCACGCAAGAGCAACTGGACGAACAGGCCCTCGCAGCAGCAGTAGTCGATCTCGCCGACATTCCGCTGCGACGACTTGCACTCGCGAGTGGCGGTTACTTGCGCATGCCAACGCGTATTGAGACCTACGCGCGCGACGCGCGAACGGAACTCGCCGTCGTCGATGCAACGGGCGATGGGCACAGTGATCTCTTGCTGATGCGTGCGAAAAGCATGCTTTTACTCGATGAATCCGGACGACTCGTCACCGAGCTTCCGTACGGTGAAGAGATCATTCGCGCACAGGCCGTGCAACTTGACGCAACGAAAGGCCCGTCGGTGCTCGCGCTTCGCGCGGGGAAAGCGCCGCTTCTGCTCGCGCCGGGGCCGGGGCGCGGAAACTCGGTCGCGTTCCGTTTCAGCGGACGCGACGATCCGTCGCAATCGATGCGTTCGAATACCAGTGGCATCGGTACGGCCTACGCGGTTCGCGTGGGTAACGAGTGGTTCGGCGGTGAAACGTTCCGCTCACACACCGGTCGCGGACAGTCGCTCGCGCCTGTTTCCGTGGGAATCGGTCCGTTCGACGCGGCGGATGTCGTGGAGATCGAGTGGTCGGACGGTGTCTTTCAAAGTGAAGTCGGCGTGAAGGCTGGCGAAATCACATCGATCGTCGAGACGCAGCGGCAAATCTCTTCGTGCCCCGTGCTCTTCGCATGGAACGGCGAGCGGATGGAGTTCGTGTCGGATCTCCTTGGTGTGGGTGGGCTCGGGTACCTCCTAGAGCCTGGCGTCTACAGCGAGCCGCGTCCGCGCGAAACGTTCGTGTTTCCGGAAGGTGCGCTTGTACCGCGCGCCGATGGCGCGTTGCGGATCGCGCTTGCCGAGCCGATGGAAGAATCATGCATGCTCGATCAGGTCGCGCTGCGTGCGGTTGATGTACCTGAAGGTTGGGACCTCGCGCCCGATGAGCGGCTCGCGATTGGCGGCGTTGCGCCAACCGGCGATATCGTCGCGTGGAAAGACGAGTGGATCGCATCGACCGCAAACGCGTCGAGTCGCGAAGCGTTGGCGAAGGTCGACCTCGTTGCGCCCGACGTCGGGCCGCACGATCCGCGCTTTCTCGGAAGACTCGCCGGTGAACAGGTACTCGAACTTGAGTTTGCGACCGAGATCGGCGCGATCGCCGATCCATGGCTCGTCATTGACGGGTGGGTTGAGTACCCGTACTGCCAAACGATGTTTGCGGCATGGCAGGCGGGCGCGAAGTATCGCGCGCCGAGTCTCGAAGCACGCGGTGTCGACGGCACTTGGACGACGCTGGTGGAGGAGTGGGGCTATCCCGCGGGGATGCCGCGTCGCATGGCACTGCCGATTCCGCGCGAGAAACTGCCCGCAGGCGTCAACGCGCTTCGCATGCGCACGAACATGGAGGTCTACTTCGACAGCGTGCGGCTTGTCGCGCGTGAAGCACTGCCGACCGCGCCGATCGAACTCGCGCTCGCAGGCGCGGAGCTCGCGTCGGTCGGTTTCGCGCAACGAACCACCGGACCGCAGAAGCAACCGCACTACGACGATGCGCGGCGACTTCCGTTGTGGGATTGCCGATTCCAATTCGGGCTCTACACGGAGTTCGGCGATGTCGCGGAGCTCGTGCGTGGTGGCGACGAGTCGCTCGCGGTCTTCGGGCCAGGCGAGCAGGTGACGGTTGATTTCCGTGTGCCCGCCAAACTTTCGGCCAGTGTTTCTGGCGGGGTTTCTGGCGGGGTTTCTGGCGGGGTTTCTGGCGGGTTTCCCGCTGAAGCGCCCGCGGGAACAACGCGTCGCTACATCCTCGAAGTCCGCGGCTGGTGCAAGGACATGGACCTCTTCACGAAGGACGGCGAGACGATCGAACCGCTCCCTGGCTCGAAGCCCGCGGCGATGGAGAAAATGCGCACTCGACCGATGGGCGGGCGGTGAGCGGTCGATAGAGTGCGCGTATGTCGAAGTTCCGCCCAGCGGTTGGTCCGAAACTGAAGTGGCTTCTTGCCGCGGTGTTTGGGCTGTTCGCGTTGTTGGCGGTCAATAGCGTCTACCTCGGCGCTGTGACGTTCCTGCAGTGGAAGACCGGCGAGACGCTCGAGAATCGCTTCTACCTCGTCAACTTCCTCGCGCACCTCGTGCTCGGGTTCGCGATCGTGGTTCCAACGATCGTGTTCGGCGCACTCCACTGGCGTAACGTCGCCAACCGTCCGAATCCGCGTGCGATCGCGGCGGGTATCGCGACCTTCGTCGCAGCGATCGTGTTGCTCGCGACGGGCGTTGCACTGACACGCGTGGAATTTGGCGGCACGACGATCGGCGTCCGCGAGCCGACGACGCGCGAGATCGTGTATTGGGTGCATGTCATTGCGCCATTCGTCGCAGCGTGGCTCTTTGTTTTGCACCGACTCTCGGGCCGTCGCATCAAGTGGGCGGTTGGTGCGCGGTGGGCAGCGGTTGCGGCCGGCGTCGCGGTGGTCGCCACGCTCGCGCACGTCGTGCTTCCCGAGCGCGCGCCGCGTGTTCCGGAAGATGGCGCGAGCTACTTCGAGCCGTCACTCGCAAAGACCTCGACGGGCGGATTCATTCCGGCCAAGGGCTTGATGGCGAATGAGTACTGCCTCGAGTGCCACGCCGATGTGGTGCACTCGTGGGCGCACTCCGTGCACGCGACGAGTTCGTTCAACAATCCGTTTTATGCGGCGAGTGTGCGCGAGACGCGTCGTGAAGCGTTCGAGAAGGATGGAAGTGTGCAGGATGCGCGTTTCTGCGCGGGCTGCCACGATCCAGTGCCATTCTTCGCGGGCGCGTTTGAAGATGCGAAGTGGGACGACCCCGCGTACGACGTCGCGAATGATCCGCTCGGCCGCGCGAGCATCACCTGCACTGTGTGTCACGGCATCGTTTCGATCGATAGTCCGCGCGGAAACGCCGACTACACGATCGAAGAGAGTCCGCACTATCCGTTTGCCTTCAGCGAATCACCGCTCTTGCAGTGGGTGTCGAATCAACTGGTGAAGGCGAAGCCGTCGTTTCATAAGCGCACGTTCTTGAAGCCGGAAGTGCACCGCTCGAACGAGTTCTGCGGCTCGTGCCACAAGGTCTTCCTCCCGGAGCCGCTCAACGATTACAAGTGGCTGCGCGGGCAAGATCACTACGGGTCATTCCTTGCGTCTGGACGCAGCGGGCATGGTGCGCTCGGTTGGTACTACCCCGAGAAGGCCGCGACCTCATGCAACTCGTGCCACATGCAGGCGGTGGCGAGCGACGACTTCGCCGCGCGCGATCGCGATGGAAGCGGCGTGCGCAGCGTGTTGTCGCACGCGTTCCCAAGCGCGAATACGGCACTTTCGAAGGCGATCGACCAATCGGCCTGCGCGATGCTTCCAGGTGCAACGTGCGCCGAACTTCCCGATGAGATGGCGAGCGAAACGGCCGCGGACGCCCATGCGGCGATCGTCGCGGGTCACGCGGCATTCAACGCGAAGACCGTGCGGGTCGATCTCTTCGCGGTGCGCGAGGGCGGTGCGATCGACGGTGCGTTGCGCGTGATCGGCGCGGAATTGCCCGTGCTCGACGCGGGTCAGCGGTACCTGCTTGAAGTCGTCGTCCGAACGCTCGATATCGGGCACGAGTTCACGCAGGGAACCGCAGATTCAAACGAGGTTTGGCTGTGGACGCGTGCGACGCTTGAGCCAGCAGATCGCGACGCGCGCGTCGTTGGCGTGAGTGGGGGCCTCGATCAAGCAACCGGCGAACTCGATCCGTGGTCGCGCATGTTCAACGCGTTCGTCATTGATCGCGAAGGCAATCGCATCGATCGACGCAATCCGCAGGACATTTTCCTCCCGCTCTACAACAACCAAATTCCGCCGGGCGCGGGTGATGTCACGCATCTCCTTCTCGAAGTTCCAGCGGACGCGGCGGCGCCGCTCCGCATCGAGAGCGAAGTGCGCTATCGCAAATTCGACACGACCTATCTGCGTTTCGTCGAAGGCGCGACGCGCGTCAACGACTACCCCGTGATGGTGCTTGCGCGCGACGAAATCGTGCTGCCGGTGCGCAGTCAAGATGGTCGCGTGTATGGCGAGGCGACCTCCGCGCCCGATGCGATTCCCGAGTGGCAGCGTTGGTACGACTACGGCATTGGGCTCTTCCGCGAGAGTGACCGGGGCACGGGACGTGGTGCGCTGCGACAGGCCGATGAAGCGTTCGCGCGCGTTGCGGCGCTTGAACCTGCAGTTGGTGCGTTGGCGCGTGCGCGGCTTGCGATCCGCGAGGGGCGACTTGACGACGCGGCTGCGCTCCTCGTGCCAGCGGGCGGCGAAGGAGTGAAGTCGCCGTGGACGGTCGCGTACTTCACGGCCCTCGTCGACAAGCAGAACGGAAACTTCGCGAAGGCTGCGGAGGGTTTCCAACGCGTGCTCGCGACGGACTTCGCGGGTGCGCGCGAGCGTGCGTTCGACTTCTCGATCGATGTGCGTGTCCTGAACGAACTGGCCGAAGTGCTGCTTGAGCAGGCACTCGCGATGCCCGACGACGGCGCACGCACGGCGCTGGCAAAGGAATCGCGCGAAGTGGCGCAGCGTTCGCTCGCGGTCGATCCTGAGCAAGCGCCGACGTGGTGGTTTGTGAACCGCGCGTGCGAGATGCTCGGTGATGCGGACGGTGCGAAAGCGGCGCGCGAACAGCACGCGCGGTACAAGCCCGACGAAAACGCGCGCGACCGCGCGGTCCGGCTCGCACGGGAAAAGTACCCGTGGGCGAATGCGGCCGCCGAGGCGACGGTGATCTACTCACTCGGTCGCGTGGGTCGACTTGAGGGTGATTTGCTGCCGGGCACGCGGGTTGAAGTGCCGGGTTTGCGCCGGGAAGCCGCAGGCCCGCGCGGTCGGTGAGCCAACCGCTTGTGCGAGGCGTCGGGCGGCACGTGCCGTACACCAATTCGGAAGTTGGCTTGACTCCCAACGCTGCGGGGCGGCGAAGATGGACGCATGGCTCACCGCACGACTGAACGACCGACTGACCGCACCATCGAACGCGCGCCCTCCGATCGCGCGGCGACTTCCGCTCCACCCAAGATCCGCACACTCGCCGAGCTCCGCGCCTCCGGTTGGCGTTCACGTTCCGTCAAAGACGAACTCCGTGACAATCTCGTGCGCGCGCTCGCCACGCCCGACTGCTCGCCGCGCGATCTCTTTCCCGGCATCGTCGGTTACGACGACACCGTGCTTCCCGAGGTCATCAACGCGATCCTCGCGGGGCACGACATGCTCTTCCTCGGCGAAAAGGGCCAAGGCAAGAGCCGCCTCATGCGCCTCCTCCCGCGCTTCCTCGACGAGTGGATTCCGCATCTCGACATCCCCAACGCGCCGGTCCACGAAGATCCCGAGCGCCCGATCACGCGCGCAGGCCGCGAACTCGTCGCCTCGTCGCCGCCGGAGCAAGTCCCCATCGCGTGGTGGCACCGATCCGAGCGCTACGCAGAACGTCTTGCACCCGGCACGAAGTTCGCCGACGTGATTGGCGAGATCGATCCGGCGCGCCTCATGTCCGGCACATCGATGTCGGCCGAGGAAGCGCTCCACTTCGGCCTCATCCCGCGCCAGCATCGCGGCATCTTCGCGATGAACGAATTGCCCGACCTCGACGAACTTGTACAGGTCGGCCTCTTCAACATTCTCGAAGAACGCGACGTCCAGATCCGCGGCTATCCGATCCGATTCGATCTCGATGTCCTTGTCCTCTTCAGCGCGAATCCCACGACCTACAACCGTTCGGGCAAGGTGATTCCGCAGTTGAAGGACCGCATCGGCAGCACGATCGCGACGCACTATCCGCGCGAGCGCGAACTTGGCATGGCGATCACGCGGCAAGAAGCGGGCATCGATCTTGGCGGTGCGTACCCCGTGCTCGTCCCGCCGTTCATGGACGAAGTTTGCGAGGAAATCTCGCGCGTCGCGCGCAAGTCGCGTTTCGTCGATCACGCGAGCGGCGTCTCCGCGCGATTCGCCGCGTCGAACTGGCGCACGATGGTCGCGAATGCACGTCGTCGCGGTATCGCGCATGGCGAGCGGCCTGCCGTACCGCGCATCAGCGACCTCGCGCACCTCCACGCGAGCGCAACGGGCAAACTCGAACTCGACCTCATGGGTTCGCACCAAATGACCGAGCGCCAGGCGATCGACGCGATCGTCGCCGAAGCGATCGCAGCGGTGTTCAACGAGTACGTCGATGCCCACGGACTCGGCGACATCGCCGACATCTTCGCGAAGGGCGTGCGCATCGAGGTCGGCGACATGCTGCCATCGTCGGCATACGCCGCTGCGTTGCGCGAAGTGCCCGCCGCGTGGGAGAAGGCGTTCGAAGTGAACGCGTCGGCTGATCTCGCCGTTCGTGCGAGTTGCGTGGAGTTCGTGCTCGCAGGACTTTGGGCGACCGAGCGCATCTCGCGCTCCGAAAAACACGGCCGCGTTTCCTACGAGGTCCGCGGGCTGTGAGCACCGAAGACGTGCCAACTCCCCGCGATCCTGCGCCGATTGTCGCCTCGCAACCCGCGCCCTTCGGCGGGGTCGTTCACACCTATCTCGGCTACGACCCGCAGGAGTTCCCGCCGCCGACGCGCCCGCCTTCGGGCGATGCCGCCGACGCGATGCTCGACCACATGCTGATGTACGGCACGCGCCGTCGCTTTACCGAGCGCGAACTCGCCGACGCCGTCCGTCTCGACCCATCGCAAGTTCGCGGTCTCGGGCCGAGCCTCGATGCACTGCGCGCGATGCTTGAAGAGCGCCGTCGTCGCATCCTGGAGAAGTACGAAACGCGCCGAGCCGAAGAACTCGCGCACGAAGGCGCTGCGGAAGCTGCCGCGAAGGTCGAGATTCCGGCGGCACTTGCACCGCGCCTCGCGCCCGCGCTCGCGGCGGGGCAACTCGCTGAACTCGAGAAGATTCATCGTCGCGTCCCCGATGCTTCGCCGCTCTCGCAATCGCTCATGCGCGCGATCGCGCGGCTTCGCGAGCGATTCACGGTCGAGCAGCTCGCGTCGAAGTACGCATTCACCGGCCGCGAGGAAATGACGGTCGCGCAGGCGATTGAAGTCAAGGGCGAACTCGACCGGATCGAGCGGCTGCTCAAGCAGATCGAGGAAGCGCTCAAGAACGCGAAGCCTGCGATCATCGACATGTCCGCGCTGCGCGAGTTTGCGAGCGAGGAGCAACTTGCCGACTTGGATCGCGTGCAGCGGCAGGTGAATGAACTCCTTCGAAAGATGGCGGAGGAAGCGGGGCTTGAGCGAAGTCCCGAGGGCTATCGCTCGTCGCCGCGTGCGCTTCGCACCTACCAGAAGCGCCTGCTTGCGACGATCTTCAGTGAACTCGCCGATGCGCGCCGCGGTCGCCATGATGGTGTGCTGTCGCGCGACGGCGCGATCGAGCTTCCGTCGACGCGCGCATACGAATTCGGCGATTCGCCCGCGAATCTCGACATGCCGCAGTCGATTCTCAACGCAGTCGCGCGCACTGGGCAGGCGCGCCCCGCGGGCGAGGACCTCGTCGTCCATCGCACGCGTCGCACGCCAAAGTGCGCGACGGCGCTCATCCTCGACATGTCGGGATCGATGCGCTACGGCGGCCAGTACATCGCGTGCAAGAAGATGGCGCTCGCGCTCGACGCGCTCATTCGGAGCGAATATCCCGGCGATTTCCTACAAGCGATCGAGATGTACACGCTCGCGAAACTTCGTCCGGCGGGCGAGATCGTCGAGATGCTGCCGAAGCCCGTGTCGATCAATGATCCGGTCGTGCGTTTGCGCGCGGATATGTCGGACCCTGAGATCGGCGAACTCGATCTGCCGTTGCACTTCACGAACATCCAGCGCGCGCTCGCGCTTGCGCGGCAGGTGCTCTCGGCGCAGGACACGCCGAACCGCCAGATCTTCCTCCTCACGGATGGGCTTCCCACCGCGCACTTTGAGGGGAGCGATCTCTTCATGCTCTATCCGCCCGATCCGCGCACGGAGGCCGAGACCATGCGCGAGGCCGAGCGCTGCCGTCGCGAGGGGATCGTCGTCAACATCTTCCTCTTGCCGAGCTGGTCACAGACTGAGGACGACGTGCAGTTCGCGCATCGCCTCGCCGAACGCACAGGCGGACGCGTGCTCTTCGCAGGCGGCGAAGAACTCGACCGCTTCGTCGTCTGGGACTACGTGAAGATGCGGCGCACGGTGATCGGGTAAAGTCGGAGCATGCCATCGAACGAAACGCGCAAGCCGCCGGCGGATCAGCCTGCAGACGGAAGCGAGATCGCGGGTGATGACCGACTCGTCGCGCGCGGATTCTGGCGTTCCGTTGGCGTGGTCGCGTTCATCGCGATCGCGATCACGTTGTTTCTGACACTGCGGAAGAAGCCTGTTCCGGATGCTGGGTCGGGCGCTGTCGTCGCGCCACCGGCACCCGCGCCATCGGAAGCGATTGCGCCGCCGAGTGTTGTGCGGTTCACCGATGTTGCCGGGGCTGCAGGCGTTGATTTCGTGCATGAATCAGGCGCACGCGGTGGCAAATTGCTGCCAGAGTGTCTTGCGGGCGGCGTTGCGCTCGTCGATCTCGATCACGATGAGCGACTTGACATCGTGTTCACGCAGGGCGAGCCCTTGGAGCCAAGCGCAAGCGACCCCGACGCGGGCCGCGGCGGAGTCCGGATCTACCTCAACCGCACCGAGGCTGCGGGCGAGATGCGATTCGAGCGATGGTCTGGTGACGAAGCGCTCTTGCGTGGCGCATTCGCGAACGGACTCGCGGCGGGTGATCTCGACGGCGACAACCACGTGGATCTCTACATCGCCTGTGTCGGGCAAGACCGTGTGCTTCTGAATCGAACGCCAGAAGGCGGGGAGCGTGCATCTGGGGGATTAGAGTTTGCGGCGATCGACGCGCCGAGCGAAGGCGAGTGGGGCACTTCTGTAGGCATGCTCGATGCCGACAACGACGGCGATCTCGACGTCATCGTTGCGAACTATGTGACGTGGTCGCCTGCGATCGATCGCAGCGTGAACTTCACGCTCGACGGGATCGGTCGTGCGTACGGCCCGCCAACTGGTTTCGAAGGCACCATGCTGACGCTGCTGTTGAACGACGGACGAGGCGCCTTCCGCGACGCGACGGCGGAATCAGGGGTCGGGGTCATGAACCCCGTCACCGGCGAGCCGTATGCGAAAGCGTTGGGGCTCGTCTTCGTCGATGCCGATCGCGATGGACGCACCGACATCCTTGTCGCGAACGACAAGACGCCGAAGTTCCTCCTTCGCAACCTCGGCCCCGCCGACGACGGCACGCCGCGTTTCACGAACATCGCCGTCGAGTCGGGCTTCGCCTACGACCGCGACGGCGCAGCGACGGGCGCGATGGGCATCGACGTCGCATGGCCGCGCAACGACATGAGCCTCGCGGTCGCGGTCGGCAATTTCGCGAACGAGCCGAGTTCGCTGTATGTCTCGAACTTCTACAGCGATCCGTTCGGCAAGCCCACCTTCGCCGACGAAGCGCTCGGCCAAGGTTTCGGCGCGCCCACGCGGCGCTATCTCACCTTCGGGCTCCTCTTCGCAGATCTCGACCTCGACGGCAACGAGGACATCGTGCAGGCGAACGGCCATCTCGAGCCTGATATCGCGCGCGTCGCGCCGAGCCAGACCTACGCACAGCGCGGCCAACTCTTCATGAACCGCGGCGGCAACGCGGTGCCGCTCTTCGTTGAAGCGCCCGAGTCGACGCTCGGCGACCTCGCGAAACCCGCGGTCGGTCGCGGGCTTGCGGCGGGGGACCTCGACAACGACGGCGACACGGATCTCGTCCTCATCGACCTCGACGGGCCCGCGCGCGTTCTTCGCAACGATCAAGCAACGAAACATGGTTGGATCGCGATCGTGCCCGAGGGCGTCGGAGCGCTTGGGGCGGAAGTCGAAATCGATGTTGCGATCGACGGCAAGCAAGTGACGCAACGTCGCGTCGTTTCGCCAACGCGCAGTTACCAATCGCAGTGCGAGCCGCTCGCGCGATTTGGCCTCGGAACCGCGACCGAAATCGTCGGTGGACGCGTCTGGTTCGCGGGCGATCGGCTGCGTGGAGAGCCCGTCGCCATCGGACCTGCTCCCGCGGGCCGCGTGCTTCGTGTGCGACGTTGAAAGTCACTCGTCGAAAGGAAATCAGCGAAAGGAAATTCGCGAAAGGAAATTCGCGAAAGAAAATCCGCCAGCGCGAACTGGCGGATTGGGTCCTTGTTGAAGTTTGTGCCGAGCGTGCGGCGCGGGTTTTGCGGGGATTTCTGCGAAGCGCGTCAGAGCTTCCGCGTCTTCTCAAACTTCGCCTTGTCGCGCGCGATCGCTTCCGGTGAGTTTGGATCGAGGTCGCCGCCACTGCTTGCGGCCGCGCTGGCAGTCGCGCGCGTCTTCTTCGGCTTCTCTGCCGACTTCTCTTCGTTCGAAGCACCGCGCGTCTCTTCGCTCAAGTAGAGGATGCGTGTGCACGCCTTGCACTGCACGACTGCGTCCGCGGCGGACGAAAGCTTCGCATAGGTTTCGAACGGCACTTCAATGTTGCACGCGCCGCAGGCAAACTCACGGTGGCGGAGGCTGACGATCGTGACGTCGGCCATCGCTTCGCCCTCAGTTTCCTCGGCAACGCGATCGAAGATCTTGCGCTCGCGATCGGGGATCAAGTCCGCGGCGCGCTCGCGCTCGGACTCGAGTTCCGACAGGCGCTCGCCCACGTCCTTCATGCACTCATCGAGCTTCGCCTTTGCGAGTTCGCGCACCTTCGCGCGCTCCGCCGTGGTCGCGGCATGCAACTCGATGCGCTTCTGCGTTTCGTCGATGCGGCTCATCTCTTCGACCGCACGCTTGACGGTTTCATCCTTCTGATTCTCCAAGACCTTCAACTCGTTGAGGATGGCCTTGTACTGCTTGTCGTTGGTCGACATGTTGAGTTCAGAGCGGAGTTTGTCGATGCGCTCCTGCGCAGCTGCTTGGTCCGTCTCGAGGCTGTGCACCACGGCCTTGAGTTGCTTCAACTGCGTCTCGAGATCGACACGCTGCCTCTCGAGAAGCGCGAGTTGCTTCTCCTGCGCGTTGAAAAAGATCTTGGCGTTGTCAACGCGAGAACGGAGTGCGCGGACTTGAGCGTCGACGCGGTGCAGTGTGAGAAGATTGGCGAGAAGTCCCATGGAACGTCGGATGGTAACAAGAAGCGCAAACTGATTTCGCGCTTGTTTTGCGGGTTTTGCCTCGGGCTTCCGTTGGCATCGAGGGTGTTGATTCGCCGCGCCGTCGGGCGCGCGCGAATGCATCACGTCGTCGTGAAACGCAGCAGCCAGTACACCACGGGGCCGGTGAAAAGCGGGCTATCGAGCACATCGAGCACCCCGCCCATTCCCGGCAGTATGCGACCAGAATCTTTCAGGCCGGAGTCGCGTTTGAACGCGCTCTCTGCGAGGTCGCCCGCTTGGCCAACGACCGCAACGAGCGCGCCACCGAGTGCGCCGACCCACATCGGAATCTGATCGGCGGGCGATTCGCAGCGCGCGGAAAGGTGCGCGAGTCCTGCGCCGACAGCGGTGGCGACGATGATGCCGCCTGCGAGGCCTTCCCACGTTTTCTTTGGTGACAGCCACGGGATCATCTTGTGGCGGCCGATGGACATGCCGGTGAAGTACGCACCGATGTCGCACGACTTTGTGGTGAGAATCGCGCCGACGAGAATCCATGGCGAGTGCTCAAGACGGACGAGCATCCAGAATCCCAGCAACACTCCGCCATAGATCCCTGCGAGAAGCGTGCCGCCCGCGAGCGCAAGTGCGCCTTTCGGATCACGCTCGCGGGCCATACGCAAAAGCGCCGTCACAAGCATCGCGGCGAGTGCCGTCGAAAGCACACCCGAAACGCCGACGCTTGTGGGAGCGAGCGCGCTGAGTGAAGTTCCCACGAGACCGAGGAGCGCCGCGATCGATGCTGCGAAGAGGCTCGCTGAAAGTCCTGCACCGCGCAAGAACGCAACGATTTCACGCGCGATCAGGAGTGCGAGGACGCATGCAAAACCGAAGAGTAAGAGCCCTGGTGGCAATCCGCGTGCAGCAGACCACGCATCGAGCGAAGCGTCGAACCAAACGACGGCCAAAATCAGCGCGATCAGAAGCGGGCCAGTGATGAGTCGTTGCCAAAGCATCGCGTTCGAACCTTCCTGATCAACCCGCAGTCGCTCGCTGCAATCACCCTAGTAGGTCGGCACACTAGTAGGTTGGAACACTCGGATCGATATCGAGCGACCAAAGGTGAATTCCGCCCGCGAGGCTCGTGACATTCGTGAAACCCGCAGCGCGCAGCATGTACGTCGCGGTGAGGCTTCGGCGTCCGTGATGACAGTGCACAACCACGCGGCGATCCAAGTCGTCGTCGAGTTCTGCCTTGAGTTCATCGAGCCGCGCTTCAAGTTCTTGAAGCGGAACGAGCCGCGCGTGCTCAAGTCGGCAGATGTCCCACTCGGGCTGTGTCCGCACGTCGAGGATGAAGGGGCGCGAAGCACTGGCGTCGCGCAAGAATTGAGCGAGTTCGCGCGGAGTTGTTTCGTCCTCCGGGCGGTGCGGATATCCCGCAGGGAGTCCGTGTTGATTCAATCCGGTCAAGGGTGGTGCTTCCGTTGTGTGCTTGCGAGCGGGAGCGTCGCCATTCAGCGTACCCATCCGCTTTCGACGAGCGCCGCAACAGTGCGCTTTGCGCGCACGTCACCGCCAAGTCTTTGAAGCAATTTCGCCTTCGTCCAAGCAGTTTTCCCTTGCGCGAGGAGTTGCATCGCGGCGGTGAACGCGCGCTGATCGTCTTCTGCGGCCGCGAGTTTGGAGGCAACGGTCGCATTCCAGGCGCCGTTCACTCCAAGCCCGATCGTTTGTGCAGCAGACGCGTTCACGATCACGCTCGTGCCGTCTTCCATCATGAGTTCCCACTTCATGATTTCCGACGAATCGCCTTTGCCGACGGGCGCGATTGCAGCGATCGAGGTCGCTCGTGTTCGCTGCGTGGACGCGGCGGCTCGAGCGGCTTTCTTTGGCGCTTTCGTCGAAGTCTTCGTCGAAGTCTTCGGTGCACTCTTTCGTGCAACCTTCTTCGCGACCTTCTTCGCGGTCTTTGGGGAAGCCTTCTTCACGACCTTTGTGGCCGTCTTCTTCGCCGCCTTCTTCGCGACTTTCTTCGCTGCCTTCTTCGACTTCGTTGCTCGTGTCGACTTTGCCATCACCGCTCACTTTCTTGCGGCGCTGGCCGCGTAAATCTCAGTTGTTCCTGCGATGCCGCGTGCGCGGACGCGGCGCACGGTTTCCGTCACAGGTGTTCCGTCATCGGTTCGACGGCTTCCAACAAGGTCCATCACACGCACTCAGCAAACGAGACGGATCATTCGATCTCGTCGAGATACCCTTGAATTTCACTTGATGCTTTGAAATCACCGACCGATCGGGCGCGAACCAGCCCAGCCCGCAAAACTGCGGCGATTTCACTTGTTCGTTTGGCCGCTTCGAGCGCCTTCGCCTTATGAAAGAACGCGTAGCACTGCTTTGGATCGGCGTCGATCGCGCGGTCGTACCAACGAATCGCTTCGTCGAATTGCCCGAGTTTTTGGCACTCCTGCGCAAGGCCGTAGAGCACGAACCCGTCGTTGGGCTCGGCGGCGTGGAGGGCGAGGAGTTTGGAGAGTCGTTCGGAGCCAGAGGTTTGCATTGGGAGGCCCAGATCGGGGCAGGCGGGTACTCTACCGCCCCATGGCTTGGCAAAGTTTGCGACCACTTCGATTCGTTCGCGCGATCTTTCTCGGCTGCGCTGTCTTCGGCTGCTCGATTGCGCTGTTGACGACCCCGGGTTGCACGACCGCGCCCCCCGGGACTCCCGTCGTCGATGAGGACGAAGCGAAGTTGCCGCCGGTGCCAAAGTCGATGCGGGTTGTGAGCAGCTTCGGCGGAGTGCATCGAAAGGCCGAGATCGATGCGGGTATCTGGTACCAAGCGTTCGCGAACCGCATGCTCTTTCTCGATGCACAGAGCGGAACGAAACTGACGGAACTCGAACTCGCCCCGCGCGGAACGACCGGACACGTGCAGGACTTCGTCCGCATTGGCAAGTTGCTGTACGTCGTACTCGAAGGCGATCAGGTCGTTGAAGTCGACATCACCGTCGTGCGGATTCCTGTGGTGAAACGTCGCTGGGGCATTGCGGAACTTGGGCTCGAGCCGCGCGTCGTGGCGGACATCAAGGGCGAGCCGTACGTCGGTGGTGTGGGTGGCGCAATTCGACTCACCGACGCGAAAGCGATCGGCGAACACCTCGATGAAGATGGCAAGCCGATTCCGCCCGCGCCCCCGACTGCATTCCTCGCGGGACGCACCGTCGAGTGCATCGTCGATGCGGATGGTGGTCCAGTCGGCTGCGTCGGCCGCCGCATCCTCCGACTTGAGGACGCGCATTATCTTGGAGCTGCGAACAAACTCTTTGCGATGTCCGAAGAGTGGGGCGGCGGTTACGGATTCTTGTTGCAGGCTTCTGAGGGAGCGCAAGTTGGCTTGATGAGCCGCGATTTCCGCGAGATCTCGTCGAGTGGTCTTCGAGGAGTCGTGCACAACGTACGCAGCTTCGATGATCGATTCTTTGCGATCAACGACTTCGAAGTTTCGACGTGGAAGCTCGAGCCAGCCGTCGATGCAGCGGAGCCAAGCGGAAGCGAACTCCAGAACGAGCTTGACCAGAACGGTGCGCCGACGAAGCCTCAGCCAAAGTTTCGTCTCGGTGCCACGCTTTCCGTACCCGTGCGCGGTGCGATTGACATCGCCAAGGTGCAGCGCAATCGATTCGCGGTGTGTGGCACCTTCGGTCGTTCGCTCTACCGGTATCTCCCTGAAGGTGATGCGCCAGGCGACACGTTCTACGCGGTCGAACGCGTACCAGGCCGACTCGACGTTTCCGTCACCGATCGACGTCGCATTCTTGCGGCGAGCAGCGAAGGCTCGTGGATGTACTTGATCGGCGAAGAAGCTGAGTTGACGCAGCGTCCGATCGCTTCGCCGGATCGCCCGGAGTTTTCGGTCGAAGCCTCGTGGGGAACCGCCACAACGAGCGAAGATCGCAAATTGGTGACGTTCTCATTCGGCGAGCGCTCACAAACGCATGAGCCAACTGGTGGCGCCGAAGTTTCGACGCTCGCACTCGCGGATGGCAAAGTCTGGATTGGACACACTGGCGGTATCGACGTGATCGAGTTTGATCCGCTGACGAAGCAAATCGCACTCAGCGACTTCATTCGTCTCAACGGCCCGATGATCGCGCTTTATCCAAATCGCGTTGGCGGAGGAGTTGCGTACGTCGCGGCATCCTCGGGTTTCGGCGTGATTCGTCCAGTCGCCGATGATGCGCCGCCGATCGTCGCGAAGGGGTGCGTCGATGGAAGCCCGTTGAAGCCGCGTGGGAACGCTTCGAAGAGCGACTCGGATGCAAAGGAGACGGACGAGTGACGGAGGCAACGCACCAAATCCGAGCGCAGGTTCTCGTGGTCGATGATGAGCGCGATCACGCTGAAGCGATGGCCGACACGCTTCGAAAGCCCGGACACGTGTGCACGATCGTGCACTCGTTGGCCGCAGCGAAAGACGAGCTTCTGCACGGACACTTTGATGTTGTCGTGACCGATCTCGTGATGGAAACAGAGACCGCTGGGCTCGACGTGCTCGCGCTTGCACGGAAGGAACAGCCACACGCGGAGACCATCATGGTCACAGCGCATGGCGATATTCCGACCGCGAAGAAGGCATTACAAGGTGGCGCGTACGACTTCATCGAGAAGCCGGTGGACCTTGTGGTGTTGCGCAATCTGGTGCATCGCGCTGCCGAAACTGTGATGCTGCGCAGCCAAAACGAAGCGCTGAAGGGACAAGTCGACGCCGCGTTTGGATTTGAAGGCATCATCGGTGAAAGCCCCGCGATGCGCGCGGTCATTCAAATGGTCAAGCAGCTCGCGCCGAGCAATCTCGCGGTGCTTGTGACTGGTGAATCAGGTACGGGGAAGGAACTCGTCGCAGCGGCGCTACACAAAGCCTCGAAGCGCGCGTCGCGCCGATACGTCACGTTTAACGCAGCGGGACAGGCCGAGAGTTTGCTCGAAGATCAACTGTTCGGTCACGTGCGTGGTGCCTTCACCGGCGCTGACAAGGATCGCGAAGGCGTCTTTGAGTATGCAGACAAAGGCACGGTTTTCCTCGATGAAATCGGCGATATGCCGCTCTCGATGCAGCCGAAACTTCTGCGCGTTCTCGAAACTGGTGACATCGTGCGCCTTGGTGCAAACGAGCCGAAGAAGATCGATGTACGGTTGGTGAGCGCCACCAATCGCGATCTCAAGAAGGCGGTTTCAGACGGGCAATTCCGAGAGGATCTCTACTTCCGCTTAAAGGGCGCGGAGATCCACATTCCGCCGTTGCGCGAGCGACGCGAAGATATTCCGCTTCTCGTGAATCACGCGATTGGCAAGTACTCCGCGGAACTCGGTCGCACACGCCCAACGGTGACGCAGCCTGCACTCATGCGCCTGGTGGCCTACGACTGGCCAGGCAACGTGCGCGAAGTTTTCCAACTCATGCACCGCATGGTCGTGATGGCGCAAGGCGACACGATTGACGTGCGCGACATTCCAAATGAGATTCGTGCGGGCGACGATGCCGCCGAAGGCCATGCGCAATCGCGCGCGGGCCTCGCGGGCGTTGGACTCGACAAGCTTGAGAAAGAAGCGATTCGCCAGACGCTCGCGATGACGCAGGGAAATCGCGAGTTGACCGCGCAGATGCTCGGAATCGGTGAACGAACGCTCTACCGAAAGCTGAAGGAATACGGACTCAAGTGACGAAGCCCGCGTTTCTCGCGATACACAGCCGAGTTTCTTATGTCGGTCGAGCATTTTCCATCAACGCATCGAACTTGGATCGAAGAAGAACTTGCTCGAGGCGATGTTGGCCTTGTCGCAGTTCGCACCCACGTGATGATGCGAAGTCGCGCCGCGCTCGTGGCGTACGTCCAAGGCGCGCGAGTTTCGGTGCTTGGCGAAGCGGATGACATCGTGCATGACTTTTTCGCGCGCCGATTCGGCGAAGAGGACTATCTCGCACGTTGGCTCGCGAGCGGACTTTCCTTGCGAAAGTGGCTGATGCATGGTGTTTCAGCGCACATTCGTGAGTTGTGGCGCAGGCGCGCGCGCGATGCGCGCTCGAGCTCGATGATGCTCGATGAGTCGCACGTGGATGCTTCCGCGCTCGATGCAGAGCGCGCATTTGATCGCATGTGGGTTCGTACAACGTTCGGCGAGGCGTGTCGACGCGTTGAAGCAGGACTCGCAGAAGAAGGCGCGCAAGGTGACGTAGAAACCAGGCTCGACGCGTGGTCGATCTTTCGGCAGCACGTTTTGGAAGGTCGTTCGTATCGGGCGATCCGGCTTTCTGCAGGTCTTTCGCCGAGCCGTGAGTCTGAAGAGCAACTCGCGGTCGCAACTCGACGCGTCGTTCGTCGTGTTCGAGCGGAACTGCGCAAGATTCTGCGTGAGGATGGGATTCGTGAGAGCGAACTCGACCGCGAAGTCGAACGATTGACGGACGGGTTCGATGCCTAGTCGACGCAGTTCGGAGCGCAGCGCACCGGGCTTTCCCGCGCTCAGCGCTGCAGAGGTCGAGCGACTTTGGAGAGCGATAGAGGACGCTCGCGAGTCGCTCCCAGAGAGCGAATCGACACCTCGGCCAACCGCAACACCCGCGAACTTCAATCATCGGCCGAACTCGCGTAAGTCACGCGTTCATCCGCACTTCGGGAAAATCGCGTTTTCTCTTGGATTGATCCTCCCGATGGCCCTCGCGCCGCGCTTCATGGGGGCGTCACGCTGCGTCGAAACGCAGCGTCAACCTCAACGGAGTCGAGAAATGCAGATTCGAACGGTGGCGGCGGTGGCGTTGGTTGGCGGAGCTGTTGCGTCGCACGCAAGCGGCCAAGCGGTCGAGTGGCGCGTGGAAGATGGTGGGAATGGGCATTGGTACGAGGTTCGTGTTGTGCCTGCTGGAACAACATGGATCGCCTGTCGGAATGAAGCGGAGAACACGGGCGGATATCTGGCGTGTCTGACTTCGTCCGAAGAGCACAACTTTGTGTACGTGGCGTTCTCAAAGACATCAATGGGGTGGGGGGGCGGTTTCGGGCCCGCGCTTGGTGGATTTCAAAGTGTCGCCAACGGAGCCGCCACGGAGTCTTGGACTTGGGTTTCGGGCGAACCATGGAAGTTCGAAGCATGGGCTTTCGGCGAGCCGAACGACCATGCCGAATGCGGCCCTGGTGGTGATGAGAAGTACTTAGCCTTTCTGAGTGATGGTTGGAACGACATCCAAGACGAGACAACCTGCTCGTTTGGTTGGCTGGTCCCTTCCTACCTCATCGAATACTCCGCCGACTGCAACAACGACGGCATCGTCGATTACGGGCAGATTCTCACCGGCGCGCTCGGCGATACCAACGCCAACAACATTCCAGATTGCTGCGAAGGCGGCTCGGTATGCGTTCGTTGTGTCGATGCTGATGTGATCGAGACAGGGGTGATCGATGCGGTCGATCTTGCCGCAGTCATCAGTGCGTGGGGAACCGATGGAGGCAAGTATCCACGCGCGGATATCGATGGATCCGGCGAAGTCGACGCGGCAGATCTCACGGCGATTCTCACCTACTGGGGACCGTGCGGCGAGTGAAGTCAGGGACGCGGATCAGCGCGCTCAGGCAGGTTCGTCTATCGCCCGTGCAGGAAGAGTCGGCGCGCCATTCGGTTGTGTCGTCCAGGTGTGTCGTTCAGGTGTGCCGTTCAGTTCTCGACTTTCGCCAGTCGTGTGCGACCGGCGGGAAGAGTCCAGTGCGCGATGCGTAATCCACGCTCATCGCGCGCGGTGAATTGCACGACGTCACCGTCGCGTGTGCCCAGCGCATCGAATGTCGCGATCACGTGCACACCCGCCGCATCGCGCGGACTGTCAGGCGGCGTGAGCTGACCGTTGAATTCGCCGCTCGCGACTTCGATCGTGACACCGTTGAGCTCGGTGAGTGTGCCGCGGCCAAACTCGCGTCGTGTGCGTTCGATCGGTTCAGATGGGTTCGCAGCGTCGGCGATCCACCATGCATCGCCACCTGCAGCGAGCACAAAGACAACAGGCTTTGCGCGTGCGATTGCTTCGGTTCGCGCGAGCCGCAGGTCTGCCTCAAGTGTGTTCTCGACTGGTGTCGCGAGCGGAAGTTTCGCGCTGGCGAGGCGCGGAATCACAAGCGCGGCGAAGAGCCCGAGGATCCCAACGACGACCAACACTTCAACGAAGCTGAACGCGCGTCGCGCGATGTGATACCTCATGCAGTGCAGCGTGCGCGTGGAGGGTTGTTTGGGGCTCATGGAATTTTCCCTCAATTTCGAACACGAATCGTTGCGCCTCAACGCTTCAACAGAATCCCGCTCCACGAAGTCTCATTCAGTCGAACGGCCTTGAAATCGCGCGTTCACGCACGATCGCGCAGGCCACGTCAGTCATCCAATGCTCGCGGCGTGTCAAAGCCGAGCGATGTAAACGCGCCTTCGAGCGTGTTGGTTCGAGAAGAATCACCGTCACTCTCGGCCGCTCGCGACCACGCCCCGCGCCCGTTTTCGATCTGCGTTTGCATCGCTCGGACGATGCCGCGCGCAAATGTGCGCACGCGACCTTCGCGCGCGTTCGAGCCCGTGGCGTTGCGCATCTCGACCGACGCGACGTCGACAACTTGAGAATGCATCGCAACCGGTACGAACGCAGGCGAAATAGTGGGGGAAACTCCCGTCGTTGCTGCAAAGTGCGTGAGATCTTCGAGGGAAAGTCGTTCGATTTCACGAATCGAAGGTTGGACCTCGCCAGCGTCGGTCCAAATGCCGCTGCTACGCGCGCTCCAACCGCGTCGACCGTCGAGCGCTGGGTCGTAGAAAATCGCGGTGCCGGTACCAAGCGTGACGTTGGCGCCGAGCACGCGCCCGTAAATCGCACTGCGTGAAGCGATCGAAACGTTGGCGCGTGGTGCGTAGAGCTCGCCTTTCACAACACTGCCTTCGCGGAGTGCAATCTCGCTCGCACCCTCGACGAGAATCGAAACGCGCGATGCTCCGCCGTCGTAGCCCGCACGCCCAGTTGCGTCGCGAAGTTCTTCAGGATTGGAGCGTTCGCCGCCGAGATACGTGCCATTGATCGCGACATCGCCGATGACGAGTATCGAGAGCGTTGCACCAGGAGCGACTTCGATGTCGCAAGGTTCGATGACGAGATTTCCCCGAACGACGAAAGAAGTTTCGCCCTCGACCCGAACATGTGCGCCGCGCTCGATGCGAAGATTGCCGCCCACATCGAATACGCGGACACCGCGAATCGTCGTCGCGGCGCGCGCCGGCACGCGCATGTCGCCTTCCGGAGACATGTCGAAGGCGACGTACCCATCGAGCGTGGCGCCCGGGCGACTCTCGCTGTCATCGTCGTTCTCATCGTCGCTCTGATCATCGTTCTCATCGTCGCTTCCATCCGTACTTCCATCGGCGACGTCTTCCGCGTGCTCGGATGTGCGATCTCGCGGAAGTGCCGTCATCGGTACATGAATTGCGGCGGGAATGAAGAGAGCCTGGTCGGCGAGATGCTCATCGCGTGTCTCTTCGTCCGGCGCAAAGTTGCCAACCGAGAGTGCGACTGTTCCATGCAAGTTCGCGTGAGGAGAGGTGGCGATCCTGCTGCGTGACCCGTCGGCTAAGCCATACGCGACGGGTTCAGCGAGCACGGCGAGCGGCGCGTTCGGCCACAGCGCGAGCAGGGCATCGCCTTCGATCGCGAGGTTGCCGATCGCGAGAAGGGCGAACTCGGAGCAATCGAGGTCCGCTTCTGGTGCCGCGTTTGGTCGCGGCATTCGACCCACCGCACGCGCGACCTGCGCAATTCCACCGGAAACGCCCTCGACAACGAGTTCGACCGCGTCGGACTCAGGTCCCGCCGCGAGGCCCGTCGCGAGATCCACGACGCGCGCGTTCGCAGTTGCTTCGCCGATCGCGAGTCTTTCGAAGAGAACGCCATCTGCATCGACGAGCGCTTGCGGATCGCTGGTTTCCGCATCCGCTAAGAGTTCGACTGCGATTTCCAATGCACCTGCAGCCGCTGCACGCGCCGACGCTGCATGCGCGAGGTTGTGGCTTGCAGCAACGTTCGCGTCACGGGTGGCGGCGAGCGAAAGCCCAAGGAACGTGGCGACGCCAACTGCAACGAGTGCGAGCAATACGGCAGAGCCGCGGGCGTGGTGTGAGCGGGTGTTGCCGTGATGCGTGAAACGCGAGCGAAGCGATGCGCGTTCGAGTCGGAAGGAACGCGAGTTCCGCGAGGATTGCGGACGTTGCGAAGCGCACGCCAGGTAATGTTCGAGCGATTTGAAGCTCATCGCAGCGGTTCCTCGGGATGCGTGTAGGAAAGAACGAGCCGCGCGACTGCGCGCTCTGCTTCGAGTTCGATCACGAGTTCAGACTTTGTTTCTCCGCGTTTCTCACGAGGCGGCGGTACGAAACGAACGTCGTCGAGGCCCTCGGCGAGAATCGTCGAGACGAGGAGGCCCTCGCGCAGAACATCGTCGCGAAGCGCGAGGAAATCAGCGCTTGATGCAAACTCGCTTTCGAGCGCGCGATCATCCAGGAAGCGCTCTGCTTCGATGCGTTCGAGGACGACATCGCCTGACTTCGCATCAAATCGCAACCATCCGAGTTCACTCAGGTGTACGGTACGACTCGGAACCCGGTCGGAAAGCCAGAGTGCCGCGAGATGGTCGTCGCTTGCGAGGGTGACGCGAGTCGATGGCTGAAGTGCACGAAAGCGCTCGACAAGGAGTGAGCCTTCGATCGCCGGATCGGAGACGCGCGCGCGTGCTTGGGCGCCACGGGCAAACGCCGTGATAAATGCAACGATCGCAAATCCAACGATGGCCAAAAGCCCCGCGGCAACCATCACTTCGAGGAGCGTGAAGCCACGGCGACGATTCATCGGGAGCCCCCTGAACTCGTCTCGCGCGGGGCGACGCGCTCGAGGATCGCAAGCGTGGTGCCGTCGGGCGACGTCACTTCAGCGATGAGTCGGGCGATTGGAATCTCTGCGGTGTTCGCGCCGAGTGCGCCGACGGCACGGCTCTCGCGAATCGCGCGGACTTCCAGGGCGCATCCCGCGAGGGTTTCGCCGCCAGATTCTTGATCGATGACTCGTCGGATGGAGGGTTCGCGGCCGTTTCGGAGGGCTTCTGCGGCGTCCGCCAAGGCCCGCTCTGCCTCAACCGATGCCATTGCCTCTCGTCGCGCCGCGAGGGCGGCCGCATCGCTGGTCGCGAGAAGCTCGAGGGCGGCAAGTGCCGCGACCGACAAGATGGCGGCGGCGACAAGCACTTCGATGAGCGTGAGACCGCGAGCTTTCCAACGACGAAGTGCGCATGCGCCGTGCCGCCGAGGCGCGCGAGACGACCTGCAACGCTCGGCGTCACGGGGCTTCTCCGGTCGATCGGTGCGCAGAATTGTCATGACGGATGGCACGAATCCGGCGAAAGTTCGCAGGGCCTTCTCGTCGTCGACATTTCGAGGTTGTCAAACGCGACTTCCCGCGCGCTCGGCGGAAATCGGGGTAAGCGCCGTTCGGCCTGTAGGGTCTATGCGTTTGCCGCGGCCAACATGGTGGTTGCGAGAACTGCCCGAACGGGGGAGGATGCCACGTCCGGAATGCCGCGCATCCTTCTTCGACACATCATCGCGGAACTTCTCCGTGTGCAGATTCTGACGGCGAGCGTGCTCGTCGCGGTGATCGCATTCGGCGCGGCGATCCGACCGATCATGCAGAATCTCCTCGGGGCGGAGGAAGTGCTGCAGTTCGTCACGCTCGCATCGGTGCCGATGCTGCAATACGCGCTGCCATTCGCAGGCGCGTTCGCCGGCACGATTGTGTACGCGCGGCTTGCGGCCGACAACGAAATCGTCGCGATGTCGGCGGCTGGCCTTTCGTATCGACGCATCTTGATGCCCGCGGCCGCCCTCGGACTCGTGCTCTTCCTCGGCATGGCGCTCTTGGTCGACGCGGGAGTCCCGCGATTTTGGACATCGATGCGCCGCTTGATCACGCGCGACGTCACGCGACTCTTCGTGAGTTCGGTCGAGCGCGGCGAAGCGTTCCGCGTCGGCAACACGCAGTTGTACGCCGATGAGGTGATGGTGATTCCCGGCGAAGAGGTTGTTGGTCAGGGAGGCGATGGCACGCTGCAACGCGGACCGTCGACGCGGCTCGCGCTCGCCGGTGTCGCCGCGATTGAGACAGGCCCAGATGGGCGAACGCAGACCGAGTTCACTGCTGAGTTTGCAACCGTCGACGTCTACCGCACCGAAGAGAGCGCTTTCCTCAAACTGCTCTTCCGAAATGCGACGGCATTTCGTGATGGCGAAGACGCACTCGTCTACGTGCCGCAAGCGGAGCCCGAGGCGATCGACCTCGGCAAGGGCATTCAGCTCGAGCCGAAGGATCTTGACTCTGCGGGGCTTCTGCGTGTTTGGAACGATGTTGGCGGATACCACCGCGTCGCGGAAGCACGGCGTGAAGCGACCAGCGCGTTGACGGCGGTTGATGCATGGACCTGTATCACGAAGTCGCTCGCGGAAACAGGAACGGCGCGATTCGCCGATGCTGGCGGCATTCGCATCTATGAAGTGAAGAACGCACAGTTGATGGGTTCGACACTGGTGCCGCGCGGAAAGACTGGCGACGTGCGCGAGATCGAACTTGTCGAGATCGAGCGTGGTGTCGTCACGAAGCGCGCTTCGGTCAAGCAAGCAACGCTCAATGCTGAGCCGCGACCAAAGGGTGCGGGCATGCGGTTCGAGTTGCTCGCCCGCGCCGACACCGTCGCCGATCTTCGCGGGCTTGGCAGCGGTCGCTGGCCACCGCGCATCGTTGGTCTTGCCGCGGAAAACTGCCCGGCACCAGATCGTTCAGGCCTTGCACTCGAGGCACTCGTTGTCGAAGCGAAGGCATCGCCCGAGCTCCAAGAAGGCCCCGCAGCACAGGCCGCCGCTGCTGCGCGAGCCGCGGGCGCGCGTATCGAGCGCGAAGTCGACGATGTTCGCGCGGACATCGTTGCGCGCATCGTGCAGCGCATCAATCAATCACTGTCGGCACCGCTGATGTTGCTGCTCGGCGCGGTTCTCGCCATTCGTTTGCGCGGTGGAAATCCGCTACAGATTTATCTGATCGCGTTTATCCCGTCGATCGCCGACATCTTGCTGATCTCGGGCGGAGAACAAATGCTGAAGGATGCGACGAGCCTCACCGGCGTCATTGTGGCGTCGAGCGGAAACCTCGTGATTCTCGCAGTCATCGCTGACAGCCTTCGAAGGATTGCGAGGAACTGATGCCGCTCCTCGACCGATGGATCGCCTTCCGCTTCTTCACGAATTTCGTGTTGATCTTCGTTGTGATGACGCTGTTTGCGATTTCGATCGACACGATCATCGAACTCGATGCATATGTGAAGGCGTGCCAACGCGCGGTCGAGGCCGGCAACTACGGATCGATGTGGACCGCGATGCCCATCGCGATTCTCGACTTCAATCTGCCGCGCGTGTTCCAGTTCTACGCGTTTCTCGTGGGGCTTTCGTGCGTGGCCGCTGCGGGCTTCACGTTGGCGCAGATGGTGCGCGCACGCGAACTCGTGGCCATGCTCTCGGCGGGAATCAGTCTTTGGCGTGTAGGTCTCGCGATGCTCGTTGTCGCGGTGATTCTCAATCTCGTCCAACTCGTGAATGGCGAAGTCCTGCTGCCGCGACTCGCGCCGCTTCTCGTACGCGAAAAGTCTGCGATTCTGCGGCCCGCGGCCGATCGTTTCCCGCTGAACGTCGTGCAAGATGGCACGGGGAAACTTGTACTCGCGCAGGCGTTCGATCCGCGTGATGAGCGTGCGTACGGGCTCCTCGTTCTTGAACGCGATGAGAAAGGTGCAGCCACGCGGCGGGTAGAAGCGCGTGAAGCGACATGGAACGCCGAGCGCGGCGGATGGGATCTCATCGATGGCGTTGCCGCAGGTCGCAGTGCGCCGGGAGCAGGCGATGGTCGAGAAGTGCGCATCGATCGCCGCGATGCGATTGACTTCATCGAGACCGACGTCAGTCCAAAGGCGATCCTCGCGCGGCGATTTCGCGGGTTTGCGCAGCTCTTGTCGACGCCGCAAATCTCAGCGCTCGCGCGCGAAGGCGGCATCGAACCGGAGGCCGCCACGCGACTCGTGGGGCAACGATTCGCGGGTGCGCTTGTGAATGTGATGATGCTCATCATCGCACTGCCATTCTTCCTCGTGCGCGAACCACAGAAGATGCTCAAACCAAGCGTCTTCTGCGCCGCGACGGCAGTGCCGGGGCTCCTTGGAAGTTTGCTCGTGATGGCTGTGGCACTTCCTGGAATTCCACCTGCGGTCGGCGTCTTCCTGCCGGTTGCGGCGTTGCTCCCGATCGCCGCGTGGCGTGTTGGCGCGCTCAAGACGTGATGCACATGCGGCGTCGTGCGGCGTCGTGCGACTTCGCCGCGTTCACTTGTTCGGCGGATCGAACGATCGATCGAAAACGGTGACGCCCTTGAGTTCAGAAAGTTCGCGTGCGAGTGCGTCCATGAGAAGCCGCTCTTGGCTTCGTCGCACGACCTCTTCGCAGCGCGCACGTGCCGATTCGAGCGTGGTGCCATCGCTCGGGCGCTCTTCCATGACGGTGACGACGAAGAAACGGCCATTCTCAAGAATTGGCGCGGAAACACCGCCGATGTTGGTCGCGTAGATCGCGGCGCGCAGACCTTCGGGGTAACTCGGGTCGCGACGGGCGATCGGCGCAAGGAGCCCGCCGCGCGCAGCGCCATCGTCGAGTGAGCGTTCGACCGCGAGATCGATGAACGAGCGACCCGCTTGCACATCCGCGATGAATCGCTCTGCATCGGGGAGCGACGTGAGCACCGCGAGTCGCGCCACACGCTTGGTGCCATGCAGCATGTCGAATGCGTTGGCGATGCCGACTTCATCGATGCGAACATCGCGTGCGACGAGTGCGCGGAGACCAGCGTTCCGCTTGAGCAACGCCGCGAAGCGCACGCTCCCAAGGCCTTGGCGTTGCCGAATCACGCCGAGAAGTTCGACTGCGCGTGTGCGATCGGGCGAGAGCGCCTCGAGCAGAATCGTCTCTTCGCGCGCGACTTGTTCGCCGTTGATCGCAATGCTCTGTTCGCGCAGACGCCGCGCAAGTCGAATATCGAGTACCGCGTCGCGCAGCACTTGTTGACCCGCAAGTTCCGCGATCGGCGCGCGGAGCTCTGACCATTCGATCGCTTGGCCGTCGAGCATGGCGACGAGAGACGCTTGTTCGTTCGCAGCGCGAGCAGGGGTTCCTAACGGAGCTGTGGCGGACTGATCTTTGCCGTTCCCAGTGCCGTCAACCGTGGCAACTTGCACGCCCGATCCCGTTCCTGCGCAGCCGGTGGCGAAGGCCGCGACGATTGCCAACGAGCACGCGGCGACAAGGTGAACTGGGAATGCGAGGAATTCTCGGGAAGTCGGCATAGACGTTGGCTACGTTCGGGGAGGGCGTGCGTATCTTGGAACGCCCCGACTGTACCGCGGGACCGAACGCGACGCGCCGACCTCGTACACTTCGGTTTCCACGCAAAACGCTCAACGACATGTCAGACACTCGCGCGATTCTTTGTCCTTACTGCGGCGACCGACAGGTGCCGTCCTCGCAATGCCGAGCGTGTGGTGGTTTCTTTGATGTTTGGAGTTTGCACGCGACTCAAAATGAAATGGGCGCGTGGTTCGTGCGCGATCCTCGTCGACCGCATTTCGTGGGGTTCGGTTACGACGCGCTTTGCGCCGCGATTCGCAACGGCGAAATCGGACGCGATGCGATTGTCCGCGGACCAACGACGCGGCAACTTTGGACACTCGCGCGGCGAGCGCCGGGTCTCGCGCATCTCTTTGGGCGCTGCGCGGCGTGCCAGTCGCCGATGAATCCAGACGATGCGGCGTGCGCGGCGTGCGGTGCAACGACATCGATCGATCAAGATCGCAATTTCTTCGGGCTTCCCGTCGTCGAGCCAATTTCGCCTCCGCCGGGAGCCAAAGCTGATTTGAGCGCGTTTGTGTTGGATGCAGGGCTCTTGGTTGTTCGCTCGGTACCGGTTCGATCGCCGGCGCGCACGGTTGTGCG
>JAIXVI010000130.1 GCA_027483065.1 Planctomycetaceae bacterium | reverse complement strand
CGCCCCGCAGGCCAGTCGCGAGCGCTCGTCATTCTCGCGTTCGCCGCTGCGGCGGCTCACTCTGGCGTGGTTCACACCAAAGCGAGCGAAGGCCTGCGGACGCGGCGAAGCCGCCCCGCAGGCCAGTCGCGAGCGCTCGTCATTCTCGCGTTCGCCGCTGCGGCGGCTCACTCTGGCGAGGTTCACACCAAAGCGAGCGAAGGCCGGCGGACGCGGCGAAGCCGCCCCGCAGGCCAGTCGCGAGCGCTCAAATCACGTCGCAAGCGCCGCCAACGCCTGCTTCGCCGCCGCGATGTCGGCGTCAACTTCCGCAAGTTTCTTGCGCGTTTCCTCGACAAGCGCTGGCGGAGCCTTCGCGATGTAGGCCTCGTTCTCGAGTTTCGCACGCATGCCAGAAGCCTGCTTCTCGCGATCGGCGATCAACTTCGAAAGACGCGCGTTCTCCGCCCCCGCATCGACCGCGTCGACAAGTCCATCGAGCAGCACCTCGCTGCCTTCGAACGGAATCGCGACCGCCGTCGCCGGACGCGCAGCCGGACTCGCGCCCACCGACTCAAGCCCAGCCATCGTCTCGACGACACCGCCCGACGAGGCGATCAACGCCCGCACCGATTCGCCAGCGAGAAGCGCGATGCGCCGCTTCGGCGAAACCTGTCGTTCGCCGCGCACCTTGCGAATCGCATCAACGAGCGCCTGGACGCGCGCGAACTCCGCGAGCGCCTTCTCGTCACGCAAACTCGCCGCGAACCGCGGCCACGCGGCCGTCGCGCAGAGCGCACTCGGCTGAAGCGCAACGCCGTCCACAGAGCCCTTCGCAAGACCCTGTACGTTCGACCAAAGCGTTTCGGTCACGAACGGGCAGACCGGATGCAGCATGCGGAGAATCGCATCGAGCGACGCCGCAAGCACCGCCTGCTGCGTCGCATTCGAGCGCACCGTCGGCTTGATGCCCTCGAGATACCAGTCGCAGAAGTCCCGCCAAACGAGGTCGTAGAGCGCTTCTGCAACGCGGTGGAATTCGTACTCCGCAACGGCCGCGCCGTATGCGCGCGACGCGAGTTCGAGTCGCGCGAGCATCCAACGATCAAGCAGCGTCAGCGGCGCTGGCTGCGACGCGGCATCGGCCTGCGAGAGATTCGACAACGCGAATCGCGTCGCGTTCCACAACTTGTTCGCGAAGTTTCGCCCGAGATCAAAGCGCGCGCTTGTATTGCGTGCCAGCGGAATCTCCGCGGTCGGCGTCGCAACACCCGTCGCCGCACCGAAGCCCGACACCATCTTCTTCGAAGCATCTTTCGGTGACGGCTGAATCGCATCAGCGACGGTGTAACCCGCGCTCGTCGTGATCCACTTCGGCGTAAACGTCTCACTGGTGTGCGGGCAAACCATGTCGACTGGCAGGCGCACGTCCTGCGTGTTCGTCGCCATCGAAACGAGCGTGAAACGCATCGCATCGGAACCGTGCGAATGGATGATGTCGCGCGGATCGACGCCGTTTCCAAGCGATTTCGACATCTTCTGGCCGTGGCCGTCTTGGATCATGGCGTGGATGAAGACGTGCTTGAACGGCAATCGCCCGAGGAAATAGCGATTGAACATCACCATGCGCGAAACCCACAGCGTGATGATCTCGCGCGCCGTGCAGAGCACCGAACTCGGGTTGTAGCGATCAAGCAGCCCCGCCATCTCGGGCCACTTCGAGGGATCGGGCCAGCCAAGCGTTGAGAGCGGCCAAAGCGCCGATGAAAACCACGTGTCGAGCACGTCAGGATCGCGCTTGAAGCCCAACGACTCGAGCATGCCCCCTTGCGTGTCGTCGAGAAGACAGACATGCAAATCGTGCTCGCCGGAAGCAGCGGGCAGCGCGGAAAGCGCGACCTCCGCGCCGTCGACAACGCGCGCCGCGCGCACGACCGTGTGCGACGGATCGAGCGACGCGAGCGCACCCATGTTCGATGCAAGCATCGACGCCTCACCGCGCTTCGTCCACACCGGAATGCGATGCCCCCACCACAACTGGCGCGAAATACACCAATCGCGGATGTTCTCATGCCACATCTGGAAATTCTTCGCGTAGCGCGCGGGGAAGAATCGCAACTCGCCATCGCCCGCCATCGCGGGACCGCTCGCCACCGACGATTCGAGCGCGCCTTCCACCTGATCCTTCGCCATCGCGCGCAACGCCGTGCCGCGCAGACGATCGTCGGTCACGCGCACGTACCACTGGTCGGAGAGATACGGCTCAACCGGCACGTGCGAGCGATACGAGTGACCGACCGAGTGGCGATACGGCTTCACCTCTTCGAGGAGGCCGTTCTGCTTGAACCACGCGACGATTCTTTTGCGCGCTTCCTCGCGAGAAAGCCCAACAAACTGCTTCGCTTCCGCAGAAACATCGAGCCATCCGTGGCGATCGCTGATCGAACCATCGGGTGCCATCACGTTGATCGCGGCGACGTTGTGACGCTGTCCGATGTCCCAGTCGTTCGGGTCGTGCGCAGGCGTGACCTTGAGGAAACCCGTTGCGAACTGCGCCTTCGGATCGGCGGGGTCACCGCCGAGCGACGCGGGCATCACAACGTAGTCGTCTTCCACGATCGGAATCTCGCGCCCAACAATCGGCAGACGCAGCTTCTTGCCGCGCAACGCGGCCGCGCGCGGATCCTTTGCATTGACTGCAACCGCCGTATCGCCAAGCATCGTTTCAGGGCGCGTCGTCGCAACGGTGATGTGGCCCGATCCATCGGCGAGTGGGTACTTCAGGTACCAGAAGCTACCGTCAACTTCCTCCATCTCGACTTCGTCATCGGCGAGCGCCGTTTGTGTGACGGGATCCCAATTCACGAGCCGCTTCCCGCGGTAGACGAGGCCATCTTTGAAGAGCGTGAAGAATGCGTGACGCACGGCCGTCGCACACGTTTCATCCATCGTGAAGCGCGTGCGATCAAAATCACACGAGCAACCCATGCCTTTCAACTGGCCGAGAATCGTCGCCTCGTACTCGTCCTTCCACTCTTGCACCTTCTCGACGAACGCCTCGCGCGTGAAATCCGTGCGCTTCTTTCCTTGCAAGAGCAGACGCTTTTCAACGACCGTTTGCGTGGCGATGCCGGCGTGATCGGTGCCCGGCATCCAAAGCGTGTTTGCGCCCTGCATGCGGTGGTAGCGCGTCAGGAGATCTTGCAGCGAATTGTTAAACGCGTGGCCGAGGTGAAGCGCCGCGGTCACGTTCGGCGGCGGGATGAAGATCGCGTACGTCTCGCCCGGTGCGCTCGGTTCCGCGTGAAAGCAGCGTGCCGCATCCCAACGTGCGTGAACAGCGCCCTCCGCGTCCGATGGCACGTACGCCTTGGGTAGTTCGGAGATCGAGTGAGCGGAGGAAGTGGGTTGAGAAGACGTCGCAGACATAGGGGCGGCGATTCTACCTTCGGCGCGACACATGCTGTCTCGATGAAACGCTTGAAGTTGCCGAGTTCCGCACGCTTTCAAGTCTTGCGGCTCGCGGCTACATTGCAAAGATGCGCGCCGAACGCTTCCATGAATCTCGCACGCGAAAGGACGTTTCGCGACGCGATGGCGCGAAGCTGGCTTTGGTTGCGATTGGAGTCGTGCTGTGCACGTTCAGCATCGTCGCGTGCGGTGAAGGCGCCGAATCGGGAGCAAGCTCGGGATCCGGATCGCCAGCAACAGCTCCATCACCCTCATCTCCTCCATCGTCCGAATCGTTCTCCCGCGCGACCTTTGACGACGCAACGCGCGCGATCGAAACCTACATCGCCGCCAATCGCACACGCGAAGCAGAACTCGTCGCCAGAAAGCTCTTGGAACAAGCAGGTTCCGACGCCGCACTCGGAAGAACCGCGTACGAGTATGCAGCACGCGCATACTTCGCGCGCGCAGAGCTCGCGGAGGATCTCTCGCCAAAGTCGCGCGCAGAACTCGTGCGCGAGGCGGCCTTGGCCGCGCAACGTGCTGTTGCGGAATCGACGGACGCGACAACAGCGGCAGCGACCTCGGCCGCGATATCGGCCGCCAACCAGCCCTCGGTTGAAGCGCGTCGATTCGCTGCGATGCTCACCGATCGGATTGGCGACCGCGACACCGCGCAATCGCTGTATGACGCTGCACTGGCAGCCGCACCAAACGATCTCGCGACCATCCTCCCTGCGGCGCTTTCGGCACTCGCGCGAAACGCAAGTGATCCACGCATCGATGAACTCGCTGCACGCTACGAACGCCTCGCGCCGGATGCTGCGTGGAGTGCAGCGCTCCGCGCTGAAATCGCGCTCGCTCGTGGCGAAGCAGCCGCCGCGCTCGCGTCTGCGGAAGCCGCACTGACGCGCGACCGCGACATGTTGGAAATGCGGCTCGTGCTCGCGAAGGCACTGCGCGCGAACGCTCGTCCACGTGATGCAGCACGATTGCTGTCAGCACTGAGCGAAAGCGAACGCGCGAAAGCCGCGATCGCGCAGCAATTCGCGCTTGCTCTTGCAGAAGCGGGAGAAACGACACAAGCTGCGGCAGCGTGGGACGCCGCGATTCGCGCCACTCCGAACGATCCCTACCTGCGCGCCGAAGCGGCACTCGCATTCCTCCGCGCAGGAAATGAGGCACGCGCCGCATCAGAACTTTCCGCGTTGGATGGCCTTTTCGGGGGAAGCGCGCAGCGCGCACGGATTGAGCCTGCGATTCGACTGCTTCGTGAGCGGAAATCCTCGTGAGCGGAAATCCTCGCGAGCGCAAATCTTCGTGAGCGGAAGTCCTCGTGAGCGCAAATCTTCGTGAGCCGTATTCGTTTCAACGACTATTCCTACCGACGCATATTCCAGTCGACGACTATGCACTTCGACGAATACTCAATCTGATCGACGTACTGATCGAACCCGCGCCGCGCGACGATGCGCTCGACGCGCCGGGCTCATCGCAACGCGCGACCACCGTCGATGCGAATGGTCTCGCCGGTCGCGAATGACGCTTCCAACGCGAGAAATCGCACCAGGCGCGCGGCATCTTCGGCGGTACCCGTTCGTGCGAGCGGCGTCCGCGCGAGAATCGCGTCCTTCGCAGCACTCGGGAAATCGTCCGGCCAAAGAATCACGCCTGGCGCGATGCAATGCACGCGAACCTTCGGTGCCAACT
>JAIXVI010000159.1 GCA_027483065.1 Planctomycetaceae bacterium | reverse complement strand
GCTTTGTGTGCGCATGTTGGCATCCGCAACGCGCTTCTTCGCCGCCGTCTCGCGCGTCGCAAGCGACGAAAGCTCTTCGGCAGCAGAGCCATTGAGTTCCATCGTGCGGGAAACATTCGTGTTGCCGTTGCCGTCGTTTGTGGTTGTCTCTTGCGTCATGCTCGTCCAGATCTCCTGGCGACGCCTTGAGACTTCATCGATCTCGCGTTGCAGCGTTTGGAGTGCACCGATCGACGCCTCATCCCACGTCTCGAGTGTGGTCGCGATCGCGGCGCGATTCGCCTCGTTCAACGCGGCGTCCTCAATGATGCGGACGAGATCAACGCTGTACTCGCCAGTCGCACCCGCGAGGAGTCGCGCGCGCGCACGCGCACGACGTGCAGCTTCGATCGCATCGACGCGCGTGGCTTCGGCAGCGGCGCGCACTTCGTCGAACATCGTTTCTTCGGCGGTTGTGATGGCTGCGATGAGTGCGTCGGTATCTCCGTCGCCATTTGCTGAAGGAACAGCGCCATCAGGGCCGACCGAAATTGAGAAACTCACGCTGCCATCGAGATTCGCGACGCTGCCAGCACCAGCAGCGCCGTGTTCTTTTGTCGCTGCGTTGCGCGCTTCGGCACATCGCGCAGCGATTTCATCGAAGGTTAGACGTTGTGCGCCTTCAAGTCCTGCGCACGCGGCGATCTTGTCGAGTTCGTCACGCGTGAATGGCTTCGGTACGCGCGGACCTCCACCACCGCCAGCGAGGCCGCCGATGAACATCATGCCGGCGTCATCCATGTCTTCGCTCGAAAGCGAGATCATTTCGCCGTCGCCACCGACCATCACCGCTTGCACTTGCACGTTGGCTTCAACAGCGTCGCCGCCGCCTACTGCGCCACCGATTGCTTCGCCGATCGCACCTTCAATCGCGCTCGAGATATCCACGCCGTTGAGCTCGATCGCGCGACCGTTGATCGCAACTTGCGGCGCGACTGCTTCGAGTCCAAGCGTCGCGCGCAGCGCTTCCGCATCGCGCGTAGAAAGATCGACGAGTTCTTGCGAGAGCCGCGCGGCGCGTTGCGCTTCCTCGCTTTGGTTGTCGTTGGCAGCAACCATAAGAAGTCCGAGTTCGCCGTTTCCAGCCTTCTTGTCTGCAAGGTCCATCAAGTCGTTGAGTACGCCGCGCGCGGCAACATCGTGACCGTCGATGATCGCTTCGGCGGCAGACCACTGCGCGTCATCGATCTTGCCTTTCGCGCGAAGACTTTCGGCTTCGGCGAGCGCGGCGTCGAACGCGTTCTTCTGCTGGATGCCTGGGTAGACGGCGCGCATGAGGTCGGCACGCATCGCGCGTGCCACTTTCGCCGAGACGAGCGGCTCGATGTTCGCGAGCGCGTCGCAGTGGATGCGACGCACGCGGAGCATCGCTTGCGCGAACTCGGCACTTGCTTCGCGCTGAATCTCTGCGTTGCGGCGGAACCACTCTTCGTCGATGCCTTGCGCGGCAGGCGTGGTATCGGCACCCGCTTCCGCGCCGCCGTTTTCTGGGGCGTTCTCTTGAGCATTCTCCGTTTGCGGCGCATCGATGACCGGCGTCTGTGGAATGTTGCGTTCGGCACGGAGTTCCGCGGCTTTGACCGAAACATCGAGTCGCGCGTCGGCCGCGCGTTCGAGGGCGCGTGTGAGTTCAACGCCGTACGCATCGAAACTCGGCGCGACCGCATCGCGCGCGGTCGAGTCGAGCGTGCGCAGCGCTTCGCATGTGCGGAGATCAAAGGTCTCGGGCTTTCCGCTGAGTCCGGCACCGAAACCGACGTTGGCGAGAATCGTGGCCGCGCGGCGACGCGCGAGCGTGTCACGCAGGCGTTCCGCGCGTACGGCGTCTTCCGCCGTCAGCACGCCGACGAGTTCATCGACGAGTTGCGCGTCGAGTTGTGCGGCGCGCTGGAAGAGTCGTCGACGAAGGTCGCGCGTTTCTTTCGCGCTCTCGAGTGTGCGGGAGAGCGCAAAGTCGCCGCCCGCGGCGTTGTCGAGCGCAGGATCGACTTCGCGGGTTTCGAATTCGCGGAAGCGCGCGAAGTAACCTTCGTGCAGCGGAAGCGCGATGTCGCGCGTCGTTTCGGGGAGACCGCATTCGACGAGCATGCGCGCGAAGTCCGTCGCCGAGACGGGCGTCGGCGTGCTGCGGCTCATTTGCGCGTATGCGTGTTCGGTCGTCGTGAGTGCCCCGGCGATTGGGGCCGCGAGGGCGACGGCAAGTGCCAGAGTGCGAGCGCGGCGGGTGAGGAGCGACGAGAGCGTGGTGAAGAGGCGCTGCATGGTGGTCTCACAATCGTGACGAGAAGGTTGAGCGAGAGGGTCGCGGGAGAGGATTGTGCGAGGGCGATGGTTGCGAGCGGTCGCGGTACGTCGTGTCTTGTGGTGCGATGCACTTCATGGTGCTTCGCCGCTGACCAGGTGTCGTCGCGCGCGAGTGCGCATGATGCACGTGCGGCGCGATTCCGTCACTCCTCGACCGAGAACAAGAGCGTAGTTCGCTTGTTTCCGCGGCACTTCAACCAAGTTTCCCTCGCGACCGCGGACCTTCGCCACGAAATTGACGGGAAACGCGGAATTCAGCCCGTTCTCGCGTTGGGTGTGCTTGCCCGATGTGCGGGTCCCCCCGATACTGCGGGACTCGGCCGCGGGCATCCCTCAGGCGTTCGTCGCGCGCCGAAACGGCCATTTTCCAACCTTTTCCGGATCCGCCACGGTCCAAGTGAGTTCGCACGTGATGCATCATTCGACGAGCCAATTCTCGTCTCAGTCCGTTTCATCGCAGCCTTCGATTTCGCTCTCCGCTCCCTCTGCCAACGCGAACTCCGCGGTTGCGGCCAGTTTGGACTCCGCCGCGCATGCGAAGGCGATCCAACTCGCGTCGACCACCCTCGAAACGTGCGCGACCGCCTGCGTGGGGAACCCCACGGTTGCGATGTCGGCAGCCCACATCGTGACCACGCTCTTGTGGCAATCGATGCGCTGGGATCCGTCGAGCCCGCGCGACGCGGCGTGCGACCGGCTCGTTCTTTCGGACGCGGCGTTTTCGTCGATCCTCTACGCGGCGTGCGCGGACCTCGGCGTCCCCGCCTTCATCGACGGCGCGTGGCGACCGCTCACGACGGCCGATCTTGCCAAGTTCGGCGCGGCCGACGGCCCGCTTCCCGTGACGCCGACGGCACATACGGCCGGCACGATTGCGCTCTTCGAACACCCTGTCACCGCGCACGGCGCCGGTGTCTCGCACGCAGTCGGAAGCGCGCTTGCCGCGCGTCTCGATGGCGTCGATCGCCGCGCATTCGTCCTTGTCTCGGACGCGGAACTTCGCGAAGGACAACTCTGGGAAGCACTCGCGCACATCGCCGAGGAGCGGTTGACGTCGGTGGTTCCGATCTTCGTCGTCGGCACGCCTGCGACGACCGATCGTTCGGCCAACATCGACGGCCCCGACGCGCTCGTGCGTCGACTCGCGGCACTCGGCTTCCATGCCAGCGCGATTGATGGACACGCGCCCGCGCAGATTCGCACCGCGGTCGACGAGATCGCGGCGAAGGCGAAGGAGTCGCGGCCGACGGCGATCGTCGCGCGTACGACCAAGGGTTGGGGCGCGAAGAGTCTGCAAGGCGGCGCGTGGAGCGGCCGCATTCCAACCGGCGACAAATTGAAGGCCGCGCTCGAAGAATTGCGCAGCACGCGCGTCGGCTTGACGCGTTCGTTCGGCGCGGACATCGCGCGTCCAACGGCGCGCGCAAAGCACGCGGCGGCCGCGACGCCGTCGCTTGCCGACAATCTCGCAGCAGTACCCGACTTCGCCCGCGCGATGCGCGACGCCGACATGTTCGCGGTCTATCAGAGCGGCCGCCTCGCCTCGCGTCGTGCCCACGCGCTCGCGCTGCGCACGCTTGGTCGCGCGCATCCAGGGACGGTTGTGCTTGAGGCCGACGCGCGCGCTGGTGGCGCGAGCGAACTCTTCGCGCAAGATCGCACGCTTCTCTCACGCGCGTTTGACTTGAAGAGCGCCGAATCGCACATGGTCTCGGTCGCGTCGGCACTCGCGGCGCACGGGAAGGTCGCGTTTGCGGCAGCGTCCGCGCGCGGGTTCGTCCGTGCACATGAAGGGATCGAGTCGGCGGCGCGGGCTGGTGCACACACGACCTTTGTCGCGACGAATGCTGGTCTCGGCGCACTTACGGCGGGCGCTTCAGAAGCGGCAGTCGGCGATGTGGCGTGGTTCCGCGGGATCGCTGCGCAACGCGACAGCGCGGGAAACCCTTCGGGTTACCTGCTCCAGCCTTCCGACGCCTTTGCGGCGTACGCGCTCACGCTTGCCGCAGCGGAGCACGATGGCGTCTGCTTCATGCGCATTCCAAGCGGCGAGCAAGAGTTTCTCTACAACGCCGAGACGGTCTTCAATCTCGGACGCTTCGAGATTCTCTTCGACGGCACCGACCTTCTCATCGTGACCGCTGGCGCGATGGTGCATGAAGTGAATCGTGCGCTCGACGGCCTCGATGAAGCGGGCATCAGTGCGACGATCATCGACCTCTATTCGATTCCGTTCGACGAGGAAGCGCTGCTTGATCTCGCGAACGAGAACGGCGGTCGGATTCTCGTCGTCGAGGACAACTCGGGCGGCGCGTTGGCGGCGGCAGTCAGCGAAGCGTGCACGGCGTCAGGCGATGCGTTCACGATTGAGTCGATGTGCGTGCAAGTGTTGCCGACGTCGGCGCGCACGTACGACGAAGCGCTGAAGGCGGCAGGGCTCTCGGCGGCGGACATCGTGGCGCGCGCACGTCGGATGATGGGCTCGCGGCCCCGCGCGCAGCAATAACCACTGGTGCACGGCACGTGCCGTCCTGTGCCACGCACTGAGCGGCACGTGCCGTGCACAAAACTATGCAGTCGTAAACGGCGTCGGCGAATCTGTTTACCGCGCAGAGTGCATGGTGCCTGGCACGTGCCAGGCAGTGCCAGGCACTGCACGGCACGTGCCGTGCACCGTTTGTGAGACCTACGGATTCGGCGCAGACCTCCCGCTACCCGCCCGTCGGCGCGGGTGCGGGCGCCGGTCGATCGTCGCGCAGCGGTCGCTCGAGCTCGCTTTCGTCATCGCTTCGGCGCGTGCCGCCTGAGACCGGCGGCGCGTCGGCGAGCCCGCGCGCACGCAAGTACGCCACCATCTCCTGATGGAAACGGATCTGTGCGTAGGCGTAGATCGTGTCGTGGGTGAGGCCGTCGATCAGCTCGATGGAACCGTCACCTTCGCGGATCGGCGCACCGCGCGTCCGCGCGTCCGCCTTCCACGCTTCAACCTTCGCCTTCAATCGCGCGACGGCGCGCTGCAAGTAGTACGAATCGCGCGTTCCGCAGAGGATGCGCACGCGGTCCTCAAGAATGCGCCCGATGCGCGCGGGGTCCTTCGTGAAACGCCGCGCGATGTCGTGGCGCGACCACGCTTCGACGGTGACGGGATCGATCTCGCCCGTCGCCGGGTCACAGAGCGGTCGCGGCGCAGCGCGTTCGAGATCGAACGGCGACCACATCGCGTCCCACGCTGCCCACTGACAACCGCTTCGGCCGTTCGGATCAATCGCATTTTCCGAAGCGACCTCATCGCGAACAGTCATGAAGACGCGGTCGTCGCTCGGCCCGAGGACGCCGCGGTAACTCGGTGTTTCACGCCCATCCGACGAGACAAAAAGATTGAGATCGCGATAGAGATCAGTTTCTTGAAACGCGCTGAAATCGACGGGGTCGGGCGCGCTTGCGAACGCGGCTCCGAAGACCTCGGGATACGTCGTCACCAAATGAATCGCCGTCCATCCGCCGCTTGAGTGCCCAGTCACGATGCGCGCTTCAGTGGCGCGAACGAGCCGAAATCGTTCCTCGAGATACGGAATGAACTCTTCGACGAGCGCACGCCCGATCGGTCCGTTCGTTTCGCTGTCGACGAATCCGCTGTGGCCCCACGGCGTGTCGGCGTCGAGAAAGATCCACGCGGCCTGCGGAATCGCCGCGCGCGCCTGTGGGCTCTGCAACGCGGGCGCCGCATCGGCCGCAGCCAAGTGATTCGCGCCGAAGCCGCCGACGACGTAGATCGACGGCCACATGCGACGCGGAAACGACAAATCGTGGTAGCCGTAGGGGAGCACGACTCCGGCGCGCATCTTGAACTCGCGACCGAAGTGCCGCGAAAGCAGTTCGCTCTTTCGTTCGATCCAGACGAGTGTGGGTTGACCCGCGCGTTCGTCGGCGGCGTTTGTGTCATCCGGCGTCGGCACGACCGCGGGCAAGACCTCGCTCAATTCAAGTCGCACTTCGTCCGCGCGGTCGCTTGCGAGTTCAACGCGCAAAGGCACCGAGACGAGGTTGCCGGGCCCGAGGTGCCCGCGTTCGGTGAAGTCGGTGTCGAGCACCGCTTGCACGCGCCACGCGCCGTCGAGCGTCTCAAGCGCGCCGCGAAACTCCGCCGCCTGCGCGAAATCAAACTCCACAATCGCGCCGTCGACCTGCGACGCGACCGGCATCGAAACGATCGGCTGGAGCGATTCGAAGAATGGCCCCTCGGCGGGAGCGACGCCAGCGAATCGCGGCGTGTCGGGGACGAGAAAGAGGATGAGCCGACCGGCAGGCGTTGAAGTAGGCGTGGATGCGGGTGTCGTTTCTGGTTCGGTCGAGGGCGGAGGGGCGGGGGTGCTCCGCGAACTGCTTCCTGAAGCACTTCCCGGCGAACTGGCCGCGGGTGCCGCAGCGTCTCGGGCACCTGGCGCACCCGACACTGCTTCGACAGCCTTCTCCCCAGAATCAGCCCGCGGAAGCCGCCATGTGATGAAATATCGGTCCTTTGGTGGCGGTGGCGCCTCGACGACATTGACGGTCGGCGGCACTTGGCCAACGCTCGAACCCGCGATCGCAAGCCCCACGACGCCCGCAAGGCACCCGCGGCGCTCCGCGAAAGATCGGTTGATGGCATGAAAGAGGTGCGCGAGTGCCGTCATGTGCTGATTCTCGACCGTGGGGCGAGCCGATACAACGGAACCCTGCGTCGGATGCGGCCCGCGCGTTCGGCAGGTTCAGTTCGGAGCCCCGCATCATGTTTGATCGATCGGTCTTGTCGATGTCCCGTCCACAGACGTCCTTCTGGCCCGCGTCCGCGTTGCTCGCATCTTTCTTGGCGGCGGCGTCCCTCGTCGCCGGTTGTGCCGAGCACCGTACCTTCGAAGACGAAGTCTTGTCGACGCACCGCGACGTCCGCGACGCGTTGAGCGCCCACACCTTCGTCGCCGACGAGCCCGTCGAGTTGAAGACGCAGGGCCCTGTCGCGATCGACATTGACAATTTCGCAGGCGACATCGTCGTGCGCGCCGATCGCAAGGTCGAGCGCACCTTTGTCGAGGTGCGACGCGTGTCGACCCACGGCCTCGGCCGTTGGAACGAATCGCGCGAGGCGCTCGACGACGCGCAATGGACCGCGACGCTTGAACCGCGCGTCGGCGGCGGCGAGACGCTCATCATTCGCACCGACACGCCGAATCCCGAAGAACACTTCCACCACATGGAAATCCTCGTGGTCGCGCCTGCGCTCGACACGGTGAAGATTCGCACGACGAACGGCGATGTCACCATTATCGAGAACCAAGGCGCGGTGGACGTCGAGACGACGCGCGGCGACGTTCGCATGATGACGCCGTGGCCGATGACGGGCCCGATGACGATCATCACGAGCGAAGGTGCGATCGATTACCGCGTGCGCGGCGAATCGAAGGGCGTCTTTGATTGTGAAACCCACGGTGGTCGCGTCAATCAACGTTGCGAGTATGGCAGTTGGCTCGCGCTCGACTCGAAGAACGACCACGATCGCTTCTATGCCGTGCTCAATGGCGGAACAAATCCCGTGGTCTTGCGGACGAGCGACGAGAACATTCGCGTCGCGGTCGTGCCGAATCCGACGGCGGTTGGGCCGATGATTCATGAGTGATGTGCGAGTGATCCATGGGTGAATGACGTGTGATCCACGAGTGCATGACGAGTGACGCACTCGGTTCTCGCTCCGCACAGACGCAAGGCATAGACGAATCAATCTCCGCTGCCGCCGTGGATCAACCGCGGCGGCAGTCGTCTTTCAGATACAGTCCACCCTAGGCCGCGCAGCAAGCATTCGCCGCGGTGACGAGTGACGAAGGACGTCGATGAAAGAAGTACAAGACCACTGGTTTCGACTCGCGAAAGAAGAGGGCTATCGCTCTCGCGCGGCGTACAAACTCATCGACATCGATGATCGCAAGCGACTCCTTCGTCGCGGAGATCGTGTGCTCGACGCGGGCGCCGCGCCAGGAAGTTGGTCGCAAGTTGCTGCCGAGCGCGTTGGGCCGAAGGGCGAAGTCATCGCGGTCGATCTCAAGTTGATCAACGGTGGCGGCTACCCACCGAATGTGCGTTGCATCCAAGCGGACTTGCGCGATCTCGATCTCGCGGAGTTGGGCGGTCGTCCGTTTGACGCGGTCATCTCTGACATGGCGCCTGATACGACGGGCGACCCGATGGGCGACGCGCTGCGTTCGGCGCGACTCTGCCACGACCTCCTCGATCGTTGCGTCGATTGGCTGCGCCGCGGCGGAAATCTCACGATGAAGGTCTTCGAAGGTGGCGAGTACCCCGAGCTCTTGAAGCGTGCGGGCCGCATGTTCGAAGAGGCGAAGGGCTACAAGCCGCGCGCGTCGCGGCAGGAAAGCGTCGAGATGTTCATCGTGTGCCACGGATACCGCGGCGGCGATGGGCGCGTTCCGACGGCGGAGGACTCGATTCTTCCGAAGCGAAAGCCTTCGAAAGGCTGGGGTTCGGGGTCCGAGTGAAAGGCCACGCGAAAGGCCGAGTGAAGAGGCCACGCGAAGCGTTGAAGGGTCGGAGTGAAGGGCAGCAGCTGACGACGAGGCCTGACACCACGCAGTACGGATGACCGTGACGCGAGCGTTCGGAGTCGCACCCGGCCCGCTGAACCTCTTCGCATGAATTGCCGATCGCGCGCAGTTCATGCCCGCGCGGATCATGCGCGCGAGGCCCGACCCCGCGTTGGCGCTCCAAAACGGTGCTCAGAAACCGCGGGAACGACTCTTGCATGCCGTCTCCCCGCTCCGGCGATGTCGCTGGTGCGATTGGAGCCCTCTATGCAGATCTCTCCCTCCGCGTCGCTCTCGATCGGCCCGAATCGTCTGCTCCAGCGTCCTGTTCCCCAGACGCTGGCGAAGGCACAGGAATCGGGTGCGGGACTGCCCCCCAACGCAACCGGCGGCCCCGCGCAGCAACCGATCGATATCGCAAAGATCTTGGAGCACTGGGGCACTTCGAATGCCGAAGCCGATCTCAACGTCGATGGCATCGTCGACGCGCAAGACTTGGCGCTCGCTTCGTCGCAGCAGAATGCCGGCACGACCGCCGTGCAGGGCAGTTGGGGCCAATCGGGCGTCAACGATGCAAACGGCGACGGCGTGGTCGACGCGACCGACTTGGCGCACGCGCTCCACGCGCAAACCGTGCCGCCTGCGGGCGATCCAGCCAACGACCGCACGCAGATTGTCTCGGCCGTGATCGACGTCGCCATGCAGGCACGCGACAACGATGGCGATGGCGAAATCATCGCAAGCGACTTCAACGACAACGGCCGCATCTTCCGCCAACTCGATCTCGATGAGAGCGGCCGCGTCGGTCGCGAAGAGCTTGAGAAAGCGCTCAACGCGCACTTCGCGCGCTACACCGAGGCAAATCCGAATGCGAACCCGCAGTCGTTTGCGTCGCGTTGGATTGAAGCGTTCCTCGGAAAGCGTCCAGCGCCTGATCTCACGGGTATGGGCCGCGTCGAGCAACTCTTCCAACAAGGTGCGGGCGGCCTCACGGGCCGTGGCGGCATCTCGAACATCCTGTCCGCGCGCGCGTGAGTTGAGCCCACCGCGCACGGAAATCGAACACGCCCGTGGCAGGATGCCGCGGGCTGTTCGCTTTTGCATGCCGCATGCGTCGCTGCAACGGAACTGCGCTCCGGCCGCACAAGACGGCGCAGCAACGCACATCGGCGAAACGACAAACCCCGCTTACTGCGCGCGGGGTTTGTAGGGGAGAAAGAAGTTGTCGAATGTGGCTGCGCGTGGCCTCACATCTCGACGCATGCATCCTTACGTGACCCTCAATCCGTGACCCTCGATCCGAGCTGCGCGGAAGCACGACATCGCGGAACCGACAGCACTTGGCGTCGGATCATCTTCTTCCGTCAGAGAGAACCTCAGGTCACAGTCCGTTTGCCGCTGGGGAGTACAGCGGCCCCTCACATCCTTGCCATCATCCTTGCCATCATCCTTGCCATCATCCTTGCCATCACTTTTGCTTCGTCGAGCGTCCAACCGTCTCACAGCCTGTTTGGGAGCCCGTTTCGGAACCCTTTTGGAGCCAGGCATCTTTCGGTACACAGACTTCGGCGACGCGCACCCTCATGCGACCTGTGGCATGCGCGCAGGCGGCTCCCTGAGTTCGCACGCACGGCCGATTTGCTGAGATTTCGACCACTTTTTTTGGTCGCGCTGGTTCGTGTTCATGCGCGCGCGAAATAAGGCACTCACCCGATGAAATTGCCGAACCGAACCGTGGCGAGCGGCGTTCTCTCTCTGTCCGTTGGCGGACGGCGCGCAAGCTTGGGACGGCTGGGCGCGCCGCGTCGGAGGCTTCTGACGAAACCTCCCGACGAAACCTCCCGACGAAACCTACCAACGGGCACGCATCTTCTCCTCTCTCTCGCACAGCGCCGACCAACCAGTCGGCGTTGTGCGTTTTGGGGGTCACCCTCACGCGTTACCCGCGCGCGACCTATCCCCGCGTGTCAGACCGAACCCAACCGCCGCACGACTTCCTCGACGTTCGCGCGCGAGTTAAACGCGCTGATACGGAAGTAGCCCTCACCGCAGCGGCCGAAGCCTGCACCTGGCGTCGTCACAACGCGCGCGTCACGCAAGAGTCGTTCGAAGAACGCCCAGCTGTCGGAGCCGTTGGGAACTTTGCACCAGACATACGGCGCGTTCTCGCCACCCCAAGTCTTCCAGCCGAGTTTCACGCAACCGTCGCGAAGGATGCGCGCGTTCTCCATGTAGAAGTCGACAAGTGCGCTGACTTCGCGCTTTCCTTCGACGGTGTAGAGCGCTTCCGCGCCGCGTTGCACCGCGTAACTCACGCCGTTTGAGCGCGTGTTCCAGCGGCGCGTCCACAACGGGTGCAGCGCGACCGCGTCGCCCGCGCGCGTGTAGGCCTTCAACGACTTCGGCATCACCGTGTACCCACAGCGCACACCAGTGAAGCCGCCCGACTTCGAGAAACTTCGGAACTCGACCGCGCACTCGCGCGCGCCATCGATCTCGAAGATGGACTTCGGCGCGCCGCTTCGGTTGTAACTCTCGTAGGCGGCATCCCAGAAGAGAATCGCGCGGTGCTTGAGCGCGTACGCGACCCATGCTTCCACGCGCGCGCGGTCCATCACGGTACCGGTTGGATTGTTCGGCGAGCAGAGATAGATGATGTCGGGTGTGGCCTCGCTCGCACTCGGCACGTCGGCGAGAAACCCATTCGCCTCGGTGCAGGGGAGATACGTGATGCCGTCGTAGCCGCCGCCCGCGAGCGCGGCTCCTGTATTTCCAAACATCACGTTTGCATCGACATATGCCGGGTAGACAGGGTCGGTTACCGCGATGCGATTTCCCGCGCCGAGGATCTCGAGGATGTTGCCGCAGTCGCCTTTCGAGCCGTCGGAGAGGAAGATTTCGTCATCCGTGATGTTGATGCCACGCGAGCGGAAGTCGCCCTCGGCGATCGCGGCGCGCACCGACTCGTAGCCAGTTCCAGGTCCGTAGCCCTTGAACGAAGCGCGGTTTGCGAGCTCTTCATTCGCCGCGTGCATCGCGCGCACAGCGCTTGCGGGCAACGGCTCAGTCACGTCACCGATGCCGCAGCGGATGATCTCTTTGGCGAGTTCGGGCTTCTCCGCCGCGAACGCCGACACGCGACGCGCGATCTCGGGGAAAAGGTATCCAGCGGCGAGTTTGAGATAGTTTTCGTTGACGTATGCCATGATTGTTCTCGGGTCGTGAATGTACGGAGAATTCACACGCTCGGGGACGAGATCGTGCGCCTCCGCCGAGCGTGCGGGTAGCATCCCCGCTCCGTGTTGAACTTCATCACCGAAGCCTTCCGAGACTTCCGGCACACTGGTTCAGTGTGGCCATCGTCGCCCATGTTGGCGGCTGCCATGACGAGTTCGATCGGCGCGATCGAGGGGCCGCGCCGAGTGCTCGAAGTGGGGCCGGGGACTGGTCCATTCACGAAAGCGATCTTGCGGAAGCTCCGCGCGGGTGATCAGTTTGATCTCGTCGAGATCAACGAGAACTTCTGCCGCACGCTTGAGAAGAAGTTGCTCGGGCCGTATCGCGGCAAGCATCCGCGGGTCAAGATCGGGCTGCATTGCGCACCGATCGAGGAAGCGAAACTCGAAGGCCCTTACGACGTCATCGTCTGTGGACTTCCCTTCAACAACTTCCCGCCGAAACTGATGCGGCAGATCTTCCGCCGCATGTTCGCGCTCCTGAAGGAGAACGGCGAACTCGTCTACTTCGAGTACGCAGGCGTCCGTGTGATGAAGGGGCCGGTCTTGGACAGCGCGGGCCGCGCGCGGCTCAAGCGTATTGATGCCTACGGCAAGTCGCTGCGTCGCCACCACGACGGCAAGAAGGAACTCGTTCTCGGGAACATTCCGCCGGCGATTGCCTATCGGTTGAAAGGCGAGCGGAAGAACTCGACGCAGGCGAAGTCCACGCAGACGAAAGTGACGGGCGGCGCGAAGAAGAGTTCAGGCGGGCGCCCGCGCCGCGAACGCAAGAGTGCGTAAATGAGCGCTGGGCGTTTCCGAAGGCGGAGCGCAGCGAAGCCTGAGCAATCGATTTCGGAGTCGTCGGTCGTGTCGTGTGGCACTACCCCCCTGCGAAGCAGGAGGTAGTGGCGTGCCTTGCGAGCACATACGACGCGCCAAGCGAAAGTTGGTCCATTCGCCACATGAACGACGCGTCGCCATCACCAGAGGTGATGCCACACGAAACGTCTCGTGACTCCCGTCATCATCCTCTCACGCTTCGCTTCACTCCGCGCTCGTGTTTGAGCGCTCGTGTTTGAGCGCTCGAGCGCGGCTCTTGCCGCGCCCTCGCTTTGG
>JAIXVI010000273.1 GCA_027483065.1 Planctomycetaceae bacterium | reverse complement strand
GGTCGGCAGTACGACCGCCTGCCGTTGCAGTGAGCCCGCGTGGAAACTCTTCTGCACGCGCTGCGTGCGCGCGTTTGACGGAAACGCGGCGAACGGGGCAAACCTCGCAAACTCAAACCTCGCAAGCGCAAACCTCGCAAGCGCAAACCTCGCAAACTCAAACCTCGCAAGGGCAAACCTCGCCGGCCTCTGCCCAAACTGCGTTGAAATCGCACGGACGAACGGCGCGCAACTTCGCACCGCGCTCGACACGCGACTCGTGCGCGAGAGCGGCCTCGCTGGAGCCATCGCCGCCTCCGCGCGCCTCGAAACCCGCGCGACCGACCTCCTCCGCGAGTTTGGTCTCGCTTCCGTGGTGCCCCCACTCCCCGACTTCGCCCGTCGGCTTGCCGACCCTGCGACGCCGCTTCCGCCGGGTGCCTCGAGTTCCCGCGTGAAGTCGGCCGCGATCTCCGACCTCCGTCTCGAAGCCGCGGCCGTCCGCATCGCGACCGAGAAACTCGGTTACCTCGGCACGCCCGTCGAAGAAAAACTCCAGCGCGTCGTCGCGGACGCACGCGCCGCCGCGGCCGAATTGAGCGCGTGGCTCGCCTCGCCGGTGCTGCTCGCCGCCGACGGAGCGCACGAGGCTGAACTCCGCGCCGCCGCCGAAGCCCTCGCCGCCGCCCTCGGTGCTTCCACCGCACTCATTGATTCGATCCGCCGTCGCGATCTCGGACCGCTTGTGGAGGCGGTCGTCCGCCGCGACCGCGCCATCCGCGCGTGCAGCGCGGCACTCGGCGTACGCTGACCAGAGCCTGGACCCGGCGGATCACGTAATTGACGCGAAAGTCCCCATTTCGCCGACCTATACTCACCGACCATGTCTGTCCTTCAATCTTCGAATCCCGTCCTTTCCGATTCCGCACTCGACCGGATGATCGCCATGAACGGTGGCGTCGCTCGGTCCAACACGGCGTCCGTCCAAGGCGTCATGGCGAAGACCGGTCTCTGCACCGTGCTCGCCGTTGCCGCCGGCACCGTCGGCTACATGTTCGTCGCGGCGAACCCGACGCTCATGATGGTGGCCTTCATCACGTCGCTCGTCGTGTCGCTGATCGCGTTCTTTGCGCTGATGGCGAAGCCCGGGCTCGCGATTGTCATCGCGCCGGTCTACTCGATCACGCAAGGCGTCGTCCTCGGCGCACTCAGCATGATTCTCGATCAGCAACTCGCCTCGCGCGGGATCCAAGCGCCGGGCGGCCTTGCGCTGCAGGCATTTGTGATCACGGGCAGCCTCATGGCGACGATGCTCGCGCTCCACACCTTCGGCATCCTGCGCGCGGGTCCACGCTTCACGTCGGTCCTGACACTCATGACGCTCGGCCTCATGGTCACCATGCTCATTGCGTGGATCGTGAGCCTCTTCGGCGTGAAAATGCCGTTTCTCGACCTGAACGAGGCCTTCAACGGTGGCCAAGCGGCATGGATCGGCCTCGGCCTCAATGCTGGCATTCTCTTGCTCGCTTCGCTTTGGCTCCTCGTCGACCTCGCGCAGATCGACGAAGCCGTCGCGTCCGGCGCCCCCAAGTCGATGGAGTGGGTGCTTGCCTTCGGCCTGATCGTGACGCTCGCGTGGGTCTACCTCGAAGCGCTCAAGCTCGCATTCCGCATCGCGGCGATGTTCGGTGAGCGCAAGTGAGCTGAAGTGACACCGATCGCATGAACGCGCGGAAACGCGCGAACCACAATCCAACCTAGACAAAAAGACGCCAGCGCTCTCGGAACCGAGAGCGCTGGCGTTTCCTTTCCGCCTACATCGAAACCTTGCGGTGCCGATGCTGGCGGTTCCACGTGTTCCGTGCGACGGGCGTCGGGTGAGAGCGCTTCAGGCGCCTCATCTCGGCCACTCGCCGGTTTGGTGTCGAGCCACTCCGGAAACCGGAGCGGGTGCACCATAGCACCAATTCATAGGATTTCCGCCGCCAAACTCGCCAAATTTGAACGTTCCGTCTTTGAAAGTGACACATGACCCGCGATTCTCTGACCTTTGAACCGCTCAATCGCGTGTGCGAGGCCGTTGGATTGGGCATCGAGGTACGGGTTATCGATCTGCAGGATGTCGCCGCAGAGGACGATTTTGGTGCCGTCGCCGACGCGCGACACGATCGTCTTGATTTCGTGCGGTGAGAGATTTTGCGCCTCGTCGACAATCATGAACTGATGCGGAATCGACCGACCGCGGATGTAGGTCAGCGGTTCCATCACGACGCGCCCCGTCGCCATCAACTGGTCGAGCCGTTGTTCGGCCGTGCGGCTTTCGGGCCGCTCGTCGACGTGGCTCCCGCGCGTCGACAGCAAGTAGGTGATGTTGTCGAAGATCGGCTGCATCCACATCGACAACTTCTCGTCCTTGTCGCCGGGCAGGTACCCGATGTCGCGACCGAGTGGCATGATCGGCCGCGCAGTGAGCAGTTTGTCGAAGCGTTCTTCTTTGATCGTCTTGTGGAGACCGGCAGCGATCGCGAGGAGCGTCTTCCCCGTGCCGGCGGGGCCCGTGAGCGTGACGATCTTGACGTCGTCGTCGAGCAGGAGTTCGAGCGCCATCGTCTGTTGGACGTTGCGACCCATGATGCCGTAGACAGGCTTGCGCGGGCCCGTCACCGGAATCGCGGCACCCGTGTCGGCAAGGATCCGCGCGAGCCCCGTGTGGTGCTCGTCCAGTTCGTCGATCAGCAAGATGAACTGATTCGCGACCGCTTCGACCGCGACGACATGCGCGCCATCGGGCGTGCGCGCCTCGAAGTCCGCCAGTCGTTCGATGCGCAGCTGCCGTTCGTCGTAGAGCTCATCGATGATTTCGCCGGGCACCTTCGCCACGAGGTAGCCCGCGTGGAGGAAGTCGGCCGCGATGTGATCGTGTTCGAAATCTTCGGCAGGAATACCGAGCGCATCGCTCTTCACACGCGCGTTGATGTCCTTCGAAATGAAGACCGTGCGCTTTCCACTCGCATGGAGATCGTGCGCGACGCCGAGGATGCGGTTGTCGGCCTTATCGAGATCGAGCGAGAAATCTGCGTGCGAGCCGCAGCGCGCCACGCGAATCGAGCCGCCTTGTTCGTTCCAAACGACGCCCTCGAAGAGCGCCCCTTGCGCGCGAAGTCGATCGAGCGCACGCGTGACATGTCGCGCGTTTCGGCCGCGTTCATCGTTGTTCTTCTTGAACGTGTCGAGCTCTTCGATCACCGCGAGCGGGATCACCACCTCGTGCTCGGCGAATTTGAAGATCGACTGCGCGTTGTGGAGGAGGACGTTGGTGTCAAGCACAAAGTGCTTGCGCGCCGTCGCTCGCGCAGATTGGGTGCGGGCGAGGCCTTCGGTCACGACATCCGTGCGATCTTGATTCAGCATGCAAGCCCTCCTATGGCTGGAACTGCGCTGAGTTATGTCACTCCGCAGGGATAGTCGGTTCGGTTCGCTGACCTTTCAACCCATCCGCGCAAAGAACGCAAGAATTCTTGAAATAGAGAGTTCTTGAAATAGGGACTGCTTGAAACAGGGACTGCTTGAAACAGGGACTTCTTGAAACGGAAACGTCTTCAAATCGCTCGTGGCGCGCTACTTCAGCGGATCGACATCCGCCCGCGCGATCATGCGTTCGAGACCCTGCGGCGATTCAAGCTTCCCAAGTTGCGTCGCAAGTTGCGCCGCGAGCCGCGGCAGATAGCCGCGTTCGGTGTTGGTGTGCCCGGCAAGCACGACCTCGAGCCCAAGCGCGTGCGCGCGAAGCACATCGTGGTGTGAGAGTTCGCCCGTCAGAAAGAGCGTTGCGCCCGCAGCCGCGGCCTTTTCGAGGAGGCTTGCGCCGCTGCCGGCGCAGACTGCGAATCGCGTGTGCTGGCGAGGCGAACCGCCCCCCGGGGCAGGCCGAGAGACTTGCATCACCCCGCCGCCGAGCTTTGGATGAACGGTCGCCGCGATTTCCTCGGCTGTTCGCGGTGTCGAGAGCGACGCCACGCGACCCGAACCGACGCGCGGATCGCCAGGGATCGCTGCGAGGGAAATCACGTCAAACGCTGGTTCTTCGTAGGGATGCGCCCCGCGCAAGGCAGCGACGACTCGACCGAGATCGCGGCGATGGAAGGCCATTTCGAGGCGAACCTCACTGACGCGCTCGAGGTGGCCTGGCTTGCCGACGGCGGGATTCGAACCCTCCGCGCCAAAGAACGTGCCCTCGCCTCGCACCGTGAAGGAACAATGTGTGTAAGCGCCGATTTGCCCCGCATTCGCCTCGGCGAGCGCGGTGCGAACCTCTTCAAGCGCCGATTCAGGAACGAAGACCACGAGTTTGTGTGTGTTGTCGGAGTTCGCGCCAGTAGGCGTAATCGCACGAATGTCATGCGCCGCGGGATCGACCACTTCGACGAGCCAATCGTTGATGCCGCCAGCAACCGCGTCGAGCGCGGTGTGCGGCGAGTAGATGGCGATACCCGCGCGAACCGCGTCGATCGCGACGCGCCCCTGCCACGTCGCGCCGTCGAGGCGTTCGAGCGGTTTGAAGAGGAGCGGGTGGTAGCCGACGATGAGATCGGCGCCGGTCGCGCGTGCCTCGGCGAGGACGGCGGGCGTGATGTCAATCGTGAGAAGCACGCGGCGGATTTCGCGGCCGTCGCCCGCGACGAGGAGCCCCACGCGATCCCACTCTTCCGCGAGCGAGAGCGGAGCGATGGCACCAAGAGCGCGAACGAGCGTGTCAAGTGAGGGCATAGAAGGAGTGTACGGAGGTGGGTCGAGCGCGAAGCGCGAGAGGATGGTGTCGGGCGAAACGCGGCGTCTCGTGTGGCAGTAGTACTTTTGCGGTCGCCGCTGCGGCGGCTCCCTCTGGTTGTGCCCTTCGGAGTGAATCCTCAGGGCACTGGCATCTCGTTTGTTTTCGCGACGGCGACGCGTGGTGAGCACTTGCGAGTCCTGCCACTACCTCCTGCTTCGCAGGGGGGTAGTGCCACACGAAACAACCAGCGAGCACGATCGTCGATCGCTCAGGCTTCGCTGCGCTCCGCCTTCGGCAACGACCGCCGCAATCCATGCCAAAGCGAGCCAAACCAAAGCAAGTCACGTGCTTCAGCCCGCGGCGATTCACTCGACGCAATCCACGCCAAAGCGAGCAAGTTGCGAAGCAGGTTGCGAGCGCTCAAGTTACGTCGCGAGCGCTCGTCATTCTCGCGTTCGCCGCTGCGGCGGCTCACTCTGGCGTGGTTCACACCAAAGCGAGCGCTCAAGCAACGCATCTCG
>JAIXVI010000173.1 GCA_027483065.1 Planctomycetaceae bacterium | reverse complement strand
CGCGTTGCGCGCGCGAACGCCGCACGGGAACAGCGCTCGCAGAAGCCGCTGCGTCTCGTGCCACTCGACCTCGGTGAATACTTCGAGCCGTCCACTCGCTGCATCAAGGCGATACGTCTGCCAGAGGCGACTCTTCTCGCCAATCGCGCGTTCAACCTTTACCGCGCAGCGCAGCGGATGCGCTTCGACCACCGCGATCTCGCAGTCGCCATCGAGAAGATCGACCTTGTCCTCGTAATCGCGATCGGTATCCCACGCTTCCCACCGACGCGGCCGATCTTCGTAGAGCGCGAGCTGATTGAGCGGAAGGTTGCGGCCACGCGCATCGCGCATGTTTGCGATCCGGCGTGTGGGCAGGTGCTCAAGTTCCGAGACGCGTCCCGCGAGATCGATGTGTGCGCGGATCACGCCATTCGAAAGCGTCACGCCACGCTTGGTCGCTTTCACCTCAACGGCCTCAGGTAACGCGCCAATCTCCGCGGCATCGACCACGCGCACGCCGAGCGCTGGAACCTCTTTCACTTCGACGAGCGCGCCACCACCAAGATCAACGACGCCGCAGCGCGTCGTCGAAGATGTGTTTCGGACGAGCATCGGACGACGCATCCCGCGGGTGTCCGCGATCGCTGCGAACGCGGCTTCGAGGAGATTCCGCTCTTCATCAGCCGCGTCCATGATGCGCGCGTGATCGGCGCGCGCATCCTTGTAAACCGCTTCAATGGACGAACCCGGAAGAATGTCGTGGAACTGATTGAGGAGCAGATCTTTCCACGCGCGATCGATGCGCGCGCGGAACGCTTCGCGCTCCTTCGCAGTCACCTCAGGATGTGAGCACGCGAGCGCTTCAATGTCGCGGAGTGCACTTTCTGCGAGGCGATTTTGTCGCTTGAGCCACGCTTGGCTCGTGTACGTGCCGCGGTGAAGTTCGAGGTAAAGCTCACCATCCCACGCCGCGATTGGCCGTCCTGCTGCTTCGAGCGCTTCGCGGCCGGCGTGCAATCGGCCGCAGAACACGTCCACGCGATGCTGTTCAAAGCGCGGCAAACCTGCACAATCCGCTGCGAGTTCCGCGCGCGCGATCTGCCAGTCGGTTGGACCGCCGCCGCCGTCGCCGAAGCCGAAGGGCTGCAGCCACACCGGAATCGCGCTCGAGAAGAAACTCTGCCCGTCTTGCACGACAAGGTTCTTCTCGCCGTAGAGCATGTCCTTCGGCTCGATCGACGAGTTGTAGTTGTGACCTGGCGTGAGATGCGTGAGGATTTCGCTGCCATCGAGCCCGCGCCACATGAACGTGACGTGTGGGAAACGATTCGTCTCGCACCAACTCATCTTGTTGGTGATGAAGGTGTCGAGCCCGCCAAGACGCGCGATTTGCGGCAGACATGGCGGGAATCCGAACGTGTCGGGGAGATAGAGAAATCGCTGCTTACCTGCAGCGCCGAACTCTTTCTCCCAGAAGCCCGTTCCGTGCACGATTTGCCGGACAAAACTCTCGCCCGATGGACACGTGCAATCGGGCTCGATCCACATCGCGCCACCCGGCTCCCATCGACCTTCCTTCACACGTCGCGCGATCTGCGCGTACACCTCGGGCGCGTCCTGCTTGACGTATTCGTACTGCTGCGCCTGCGAGCAGAGGAAGTGGAAATCGCGGAAACGCTCTTGAAGACGCAGAACATTCGAGAAACTCCGCACGCACTTGCGACGCGTTTCGCGCAAGGGCCAAAGCCACGCAGTGTCGATATGTGCGTGACCGACCGCAACGCATGCGGTCGCTGGCGTGTGCGCACCGCCTTGCACGAGTTCATCGAGCGCGGCTGCAGTGTCTTCCATGCCGGGCACCGGATCGCGCGCGTCAATCGACGCGTGAATGTCGCGGAGTCCATTCGCGATCTCAACAGCACGCGGCGCATCCTCAGGAAGCGCGAGCATCAAACGCCGCAGAAAATCCCACGCTTGCGCGTAGCGCCACGCCGCTTCGTCGACGACAACGAGTTCGGCGCTTTCGAGACGTCCCGGCTGCGGTTCGCGCCAGCGCGTCTGGAGTTCAGGGTGATCCCACCAGAAGGTCGAGATCCCAAGCGGAAGGTTGCACGCGCCCTCGACGAGAAGATCGAACTTCTCGCCGCCTTTCGCTGCAGGCCACAGGAACGCGAGGTCCCGGTAGGGATCGAATCCTTGGAATGGAACGCCGTCCTTCCAGAGCGTGCCTTCCGTGCCGCAGGAAAATCGCAGTGCGACGGTGTGTCCGCGCATTTCGGCGGGCACGCGACCGGAGAGCCGGAACCACGCCGTCGACCAAACCGGACCCCAACGAAGTCCGACTTTCACCGGCCGATACTTCGCCTTGCGCGCCGCCGCATGCGACGGATGCCCGCCCTCGAGGCCAGAACCCGCCGGTTGCCACATGCCCACATCGAGCGGCGCTCGCAACGGGAATGCGGTTGGAAGCAGAACCTCGCTGTGGAAGTTCTCGTAGCGGATCGCGGCGTATTGGAGATTGGGAAGCACCGGCGCATCCTATCGAGATCAATGTTTTTGTTGCGTCACGGCACCGCCAACATTCCGAGCACGCAACAATGAACGCCATGCCACACTCGAACCTCATGAAACATCCGCGGGCGATGGGCCTCTTCGCACTTGTGGTGGCAGTCGGTGTCCTCGCGGTGATCGCCTATCCCGCGGCGGCGGCTGACACGGCGATCGCGACAGCTCCCACTGCAACGAGCGCTGCGCCCGAATCACGCGCCGTCACCGTCGCGACGGGCATCGCGCAAATCACAGGCTTGGCGATCTCGCCGCTCCTCGTACTCGTCGCGATTGGCTGGTCTGACTACACGGCACTCGGAACATCGGCCGCAGCGCCGCTCCACGCAAACCCGTGGTTCCTCGTTCCCTGTTCCATCGTGCTCGCGCTTGCCCTGCTCAAGAAGTGCGCGTCACCCGCGATTCCCCTTCCGATTCGGAAGTTGCTCGATGCGGGCGAGTATCTCGAGGCGAAACTTGCTGCGTTGATCGCGGCGGGAGTCCTGCTTCCGACCATCATTTCGACGATGACTGCGGCGACGGGCAGCGCAAGCAATGGCGCATCTGGCGGTGCAACGATCTCCAGTGCGACAACCGCTCCTGTCGCAGAACCCGTTGCGCACGTTGCGGGGTTCATGGATCCAAGCTGGATGTCAAGCTTGCTCGCAGATACAAGTGTTGTTCATGGCGTTCTCCTCGCCGTCGTCATTGCGGCAGCAATCGCGATCTTCGTCTCTGTTTGGATCACCTTCCACGTCATCGACGCGCTCATCGTGCTCAGTCCATTCGCGATCGTCGATGCGGCGCTTGTTGCGCTGCGCGGCTCGATTCTCGGCGTTCTCGCGCTTGCGCTCTTGATCCATCCGTTCATCGCACTTGTCTTTGCGCTGCCGATCATCGCGCTCTCGTTTCTCTTCGCAGGCTGGTGCATTCGCCTCGACCTCTTCGCGTGCACGGTTGCGAGTGATCTCCTTTTCGCGCGCAAGCCCGTGTTGAACCGTCCCCGAGCCTTCCTCGCGCGCGGCGACCTTGGCGCACCGATTCGAACGATGGGACGCGCAGAATCAACGCCAAATGGCGTTCGTTTTACCTATCACCCGCTCTTTGTGTTGCCCGTACGAACGCTCGAGATTCCCGTTTCATCGCGCGAGCTCGTGCATGGCCTCGTGTGGCCCACCCTTGCGGATAACGCGCAACAGAAGTGCGTGATCGCGTTTCCGCCGCGCTATCGCATGGCCGTTGATGAACTCGCACAACAATTCGATGCTCGTATTCGTGAGGGCAGATTGCGCACGGGTGTTCGGCGGCTTCGTGAGGGACTTGCGGCACTTGCGTCGGTGTTGCGAGGCGAATCCACCGCGCAGGTCTGACGAACTTGCGCGCATGCCGAGAATCGTTCGTGCCCCAGTACCGCCCCCCAAGGACTGCATCGTGTGCGGCCGACCATTCACCTGGCGAAAGAAGTGGGAGCGCGACTGGGAAACGGTGAAGTACTGCTCAGATGCATGTCGCCGAAATGGCGTGCGCAACCCGTCGCCGAGCAATGCACACACCATCGAATCGACGCATAGCGCGCGCAAATCGAACGCGACGCGAGTTCGATAGAGTGCCTCGATGAGCGCAACATCGGCAGTTCTCGAGGAAATCTCTCGATCACTTGGTGATCCCTCGACTTTCTTCGCACTCGCGCTCCCCGCCGCTTTCGCAGGGCTTGTGGCAGTCCTCTCCACGATTGCGGTCGAGCGACTCGGCGGCACACGCGGTGGCGTTCTTTCGAGCATCCCAACCACCATCGTTCCCGCCGCAATCGGAATCTGGGGCGCAGGAGACGACATCGACGGCTTTCGGCGCGCCATGGCATTCGTGCCGATCGGCATTCTGCTCAACGCCGGATATCTCGTGCTTTGGCGCGTCATCCCTGCGACGATTGGTCGACGCACGCGTTCGCATCTTTTGCTGTGGACCGTTGCGCTTGCGTTGGGTGCGTGGCTCGCCATTGCCGCTGGAATCATGCAATTGAATGAGCTCGTCCAACCGAGCGTCACGCAATCGCTTGTCGTCGGTGTGATCGCGTTTGCAACGGGAATTGCACTTGGGATTGCAGCCAACATGACGCCGCATCCTGCGCCGAAAGGCGCTCGTCGCGTGAGCCCTCTCATTCTTGTTGTGCGTGGACTCGCCGCAGCGGTTGTGATTGCCTTCGCGCTCATTTTGAAACGCGCAGGGCTCCCCGTCGCGAGTGGCATTGCCTCGGTTTTCCCCGTGATTTTCACAACAATCATGGTCGCCACCTGGCTCGCACAAGGCGCACATGTTCCGACAGGTGCCGTCGGGCCGATGGCGATTGGCACTCTCAGCGTGAGTACCTACGCGCTTCTTGCAGCCGTACTCTTTCCACTGATGCCGATCGCGCTTGCCGCGCTGATCTGTTGGATTGCGGCCATTTCTCTCGCGAGTATTCCGGCGTATCTGTTCTTACGCAGTCGGCATCGTCAACATGAGCGCATGCAGCAACAGCGTCCGAGTCACGCGTGAATGACACATCACTCGACCGCGCGAGCACAGCGCGAAGATGCGACGGGCGCGCAACGAAATGGTCTTGTTTCAAGCACGTGAGGCGACTGAGTGAACACTCTCTCGATGCAGCGATTCGCGCGTCCGCGCAATCGTTGCACCAAGCACGCGCCCTGCGAGCGCGACTCCGGAGAGATACGCATCTTCAACCCGCGTTCCGCGGAGCCAGT
>JAIXVI010000021.1 GCA_027483065.1 Planctomycetaceae bacterium | reverse complement strand
GGAGTTGCGCCGTTGGCTCGAAGATGGCAAGCACGGCGACATGTCGTGGATGGCCGAGCGCGTCGAGGAGATGGTGGATGTGCGGACGCTTGTGCGCGGGGCGCGCAGCGTGGTGAGTGTTGCCGATCGGTATCACGATGGGCACCCTGATCGCGTCTCTGATGAGGGCCCGAGCCCGCGCGGGCGAATCGCGCGCTACTCCCGCGGCAAGGACTATCACGACGTCATTCGCGATCGGCTGCGAAAGTTGGGGCGGGCGATTCGCGAGGCGGCGCCCGGCTCAGAGACGCGGCCAACAGGCGACATTCATCCCATACTCGAGCGCGAGCAGGCCGCGCGCGCGCTCCTCGGCGCGATCGGGAAACACACGCTCCTCATTCGGCCGGGACTCGGAAGTTACTTTTTGCTCGGTGAAATCGTGACGGATGCGGAGATCGCGCCGAGCGATGCGCCGCCCGCGGACGGCGCGAGTGCCGACCGCGATGTCTGCGGCGCATGTACCCGCTGCATCGATGCGTGCCCGACCGATGCGATCACGCCGTGGTCCGTCGATGCCACAAAGTGCATCGCATATCTCACGATCGAACACCAAGGCACGATTCCCGCGGAGTACTTCGGAAAGACGGGCGATTGGTGGTTCGGCTGCGATGTTTGCCAAGAAGTTTGTCCACACAGCCAACCGACGCGTGCGTCACGCCGCGTGGGCGTTCACTCGAAGTACGCGCCGCGGTTGGATTCGGTCGACCTGCTTGAGGTGCTCGGATGGACGGAAGAAGACCGCGCGCGGCTCGTGGTGTCGAGCGCGATCAAGCGGGCGACGTTGGCGATGATGAAACGAAACGCGTTGCTCGCGCTTGCGAGTGTGGCGCGTGCCGCGCGCGAGCGTGGCGACAGTGCGCGTGCGGAGGCGATTCGGATGCGCGCAGCGGAAATCGCGACGGATGTACGTGAGGACGAGATCGTGCGTGCAGCGGCACGGGCTGTCGTGGCGGTCTAGACCGGATGCGCGCCGTACTCCGCTTGGTGGGATTGGCGCATCACGCGCCTGCGACGCGCACGAGCAACGCGCGCGGCAGATCCGCGACCATGCCGCCCTGTCCCGCACACGCCGCAGCAGCCGCGTAGCCCGAGCGAGCCGCGCCCTCCATCGTGCTTGGCCAACCAGTGTCGGTCCATTCGCCAGCGAGAAAGAGATTCGCAACGCCGCCCTTGAGGTCGCCAGCCTCCACCGCTGCGCGCGGCCGAAACGTATCGACGCCGGGCGCGCTTGCGAACGTCGCGCGTTTCTCGAGGACCGGCCGCGACCAGACGAGGTCACGCGCGAGTTCGTCGACGGAAACCCCGAGCGCCCACGACATGTCCGCAAGTACACGGCGGGTCGTTTCCTCCTCCGAAAGACCCACCCACGCGTCTGCCGCGCTGACGACCGCCTCGATGCGCTGCACGAAGTTCGCGGTGCCCCCCGCCTCGTGCGCGAAGAGCCAGTGTGTCGCGCGCCCTGGGAGCGCGAGATTTGCCCGCGACATCACGCGCCGACGGAACGCGAGATGCACGCCGAGAATTGGCGAGAACGAGAACGACTCGAGACGCGCAAGCCTGCGGTCTTGGGCGCGAAGCGTGTCAGAACAGAGTTTCGCGAGTCGATCCGGCGGCACCGCTGCGATGACCGCCTGCGCGGCGACGATTCCATCGTCACACACCACGCCCGTGATGCGCCGCCCGTCGAACGCCAAGGCACGCGCGCTTGTGCGAAGCCGCAGTGCACCACCACTTGCGCGGATGAGTTCCTCGACGCGTCCGTAAAGTCGCCCGAGTGGCACGCGCGAAACGCCGACGGCTCCCGCGAAGCGATGCGCGAGCATCCCGTCGTCGAAGACTTTCAACGCGTGCGCGGCTTCGCATGTGGCGCTCGGCAGATTGCACGCCGAAAGCACGACGGGATCCCAAAAGATTTCAACGACGCGCGCGGGTTGGCGCATTTCGGCGAGAAACTCGCCAAATGTACGACCCTTCCAACGCAAGCACCCACGTCCGCCCATCCGGAGGATCGCAAGGAACGCGCGCGCAATCGCCACCTTCTCGCTCCAGGAGAAGAGCCGCATGCGTAAGAAACTCGGCCCGTAGTGCGTCGGCGCTGGAAGCAGCGGCGCGATCGAAAGCGCATCTGCCGCGCCAGCCCCGCGCGCGAACCACAGTGTTTCATGCCAGTCGATTTCACCGAGCACCCCAAGTCGATCGTAGAGATCGAGGATGTTCGTGCAGCAGCCCATGACGACGTGCTGGCAATTGTCGAGTTCGACGCCGCTGCGAACATCGTCGAAACTGGTCGCGCGACCGCCAAGCTTCGTGCGCGTCTCGATCAACTCCACGCGCCAACCGGCTTCCGCTGCACGCACCGCTGCAGCGATTCCCGCAACTCCGCCGCCCACAATCGCAACCGTCCGCGGCACGCTCACGCGCGACCTCCACGTGTGCGCGCAAGCAGGCCGAAGCGCGCACGCAGCGCGATCGACACTTTCTCGAATCGTGAAAGTGAGACGCGCTGCGCCAAGGCTCGCTTTGGGTCGCGCGCGATTTTCTCGAGAATCCTGCGGTAAATCACGCTCATCGCGGCAAGCGTCGGCACAGCTCGCTCCGAAACAAGGCCTTCGAGCGCAGCGCTTTCATCGAAGAATCGCGCCGCACGCGCGCACTGTTCGCGCATGAACGCCGAGCAGCGCGCGTTGTCTTGCCACGCGAGGAGCGCGTCGATCGACAGTCCATGCGTTGCGAGTTCGTCGGCGGGCAAGTAACAGCGGCCGCGTGCGTGATCTTCGCGAACATCGCGCAGGATGTTCGTCAACTGAAACGCGATACCGCGCGCGGTCGAGAGTTCACGCGCGCGCGAAAGATCCGCGCCTGCACGCACGCCCCAGACATCAAGACAAATGCGCCCCACCGTCGACGCGACGCGATCACAGTAGAGCTCAGTCTCAGCGAATCGTGCATAGACACGCGGCGCAAGATCCATGCGCTGCCCTTCGATTGCCGCGAGAAAATCGTCGATTTGCAACCGTCGAAGTTGGACTTCCTGCGCGAGCGCGAGGAAAACGTATCGCTCGCGCGTGCATCGGCCATTCGCTGCCAGCTCGCGCGCGGCTGCCTCGTACCAGTCACCACCAAACGCGCCCCCAAAAGCACCACGCGTCTCGCGTTCAAACCACGCGAGCAACTCGCGCCGCTCCGCTTCGCCGATACCGTCATTGTCGGCGATATCGTCGAGCACACGCATCCACGCATACACGACGTAAAGCGCGCTGCGTTCTGCTTGCGGAAGTAGCCTCAATCCGTAGTAGAAATTCCGCGCTTCTTCCCGCGTGATCTGCTCGCACAGACGCCAACCATCTTGAATCGCGAATTCGATCTCGACGCGCACTTCACGCGGAACATTGCTCTCAGAGGTACCGTCGCGAGTGCCATCACATGCGTTATGAGATGGATGCTGCTTCACCGGCCCACTCATGGCGCGATCACCACATCATCTGTGCGCGTCACCGCGTTCGTCTCGCATGCGTCGCGCTTCGGATAGAGCGAAGCCTCAGGATCAGGCTCAGGATCAACAATCCACATGCTCGGAGTCGGCAACGCGGGCAGCCGCCAGCCGAAACGCGCGCTCACCGCAGCGCGGCCAACAAGCCATGCCTTGCGTGGCTTCGAGAGTCTCGGCCGTTCAAGCACGGTTTCGCAATTCCAACGTTCGATGTTGCGAAGCACGCTTCGACCACCCGCCGCAAAGAGCCAAATCAACGGCCGAGATCGCGGCGAAACGCTTTCGACAAGCGGCTCACCCGCTTCCCAGAGATCCCACGTATGCGCGACGAGTCGTCGTACAAGTCGGCGTGATTCCGCAAAGAACGTCGCATCGCTCGACCAACCTTGCGTGATCGTGCGATCAAGGCGTGCTTCGAAATCAGCGATGTCGTGCATGTCGGCGGGAACATAAATGCGCCGACGTTCGATCCAATCGCGTTTGATGTCCTGCCAGTGGTTCGTCAACTGAAGCGCTGTGCACACCGCGTCGCTCGCCGCGAGTTGCGCGTCGTCGCAGCGTTCACCAAGCACCGCGAGCACGATGCGACCGACGGGGTTCGCGCTCAATCGGCAATAGCCCACAACTTCATCCCACGTCGCGTAGCGAGATTTCACCTGATCGAGCTCAAATGCTGAGAGCAACTCGCCAAACGGCACCAGCGAAAGCCCGCGCCGCGCGACCGTCTCGCGCAAGGCGACGAAAACGGGATGCCGCGCTTCACCCGCGGCGAGCCGCTCAAGTTCCCCACGCCACCACGCGAGAAGTTCGGTCGCGCGCTCGGGTGAACCCGCTTCGTCGCCGAGATCGTCGGCCCAGCGACAGAACGCGTACACCGATGCAAAGTCGTCGCGACGATCCTCGGGAACGAGCGGCGACAGCACCGAGAAATTCTCATATCGCCCGAGCGTCAGGCTGCGGCAGTACGCGCGCGCCGCATCGAGGTCGACAACCTCCGTCTGCGACGGGCCAAAGCGGGAGATATCGGTGGCAAGCACGGACACGGGAGCGGAAAAGGTACCGCGACTGCGCGGTTTCTGTGCGGCGGAAAGCGACGGATGCACGCGCGCGCCCGTATCATCCCCTCCCCCCATGAAGATCCTCCTCGCCAACCCCCGCGGCTTCTGTGCTGGCGTTTATATGGCGATCGATGTTGTCGATCAGTTGCTCGATATCTGCGGCGACGCGCAGGTTTTCGTCTTCCACGAGATTGTGCACAACCGCCATGTCGTGCAGCGATTTCGTGACCGCGGCGTGACCTTCGTCGAATCGATCGCGGAGGTCCCTGACAGCGCGATCGTGGTGTTTTCTGCGCACGGTGTAAGCCCGGCTGTCCGTGCCGAAGCGCGCGCCAAGAACCTCACCGCGATCGACGCGACGTGCCCGCTTGTGATGAAGGTGCACGCTGAGGCCATTCGCTACGCGAAGCGCGGTTGGCAGATTCTGCTCGTCGGTCACAAGAACCATCAAGAAGTCGTCGGTACGCGCGGCGAAGCACCGGATGCGATCCAGGTGGTTGAGTCGCCGGCCGACATTCCACATCTCACGATCAACGATCCTGAGAAACTCATCTATCTCACGCAGACAACACTGTCACTTGATGACGCGAACGTAGTGATCGGCGCGTTGAAGAAGGCGTTTCCCAAGATCAACGAACCGCCATCGAGTGATATCTGTTACGCGACGACGAATCGCCAAACCGCGGTCCGCGCGATTGCGCCAGAAGCCGAATTCGTGCTCGTCGTCGGCAGTAAGAACAGTTCGAATTCCGTGCGTTTGACTGAGATTTCGATGAACGACGGTACGCCGTCGCGCCTCGTCGACGACGCGAGCGAACTCGATCCGGCGTGGTTCACGGGCGTGAACACCGTGCTCGTCACGAGCGGCGCAAGTGTTCCCGAAGATCTCGTGCACGGCGTCATTGAAGCGCTCATCGAACGCTTCGGCGGCGAAGTCGAACAGCGCGATGTGCATGATGAGCGCATTGAATTCGGCTTGCCTGGCACGCTGCGCGAACTGATGCGCAAGCGCGGCGTTGATCCCGACTCGCGCCGTATTCGCATCGATCGCGAAGCCGACACCGCGGAGTGGCTCGAACGCAAGCACATTCCGAATCGCACCGTGCAAGTCTCGATTCGCGCGACAGAAACCGACGGAAACGGATCGACGCACGCATGAACTCAGGCGATTCTCCGGAACTTGCACCGATCTCGTCGCACTTACCACCCGACATCGGACCAGGCCGTACTTCACTCTTCGAGTTCGATCTCGCGTCGCTCACCGCGGAAGTCGAGGCGATGGGTTTGCCGCGGCGTACAGCGCCGCAACTCTTGAAATGGATCTATGAGAAAGGTGTCACCGACTTCGAAAAGATGAGTGATCTTTCGAAGGATGCGCGCGCGCAAGTCGCCGCGCGCTTCGCGACGCTGCAAGGCTCGGTGATTCGACATCAAGTCGCAACCGATGACACGCAGAAGCTCTTGATCGAGTGGGCTGCTGCCGACGATGTTCCAGCCGAAACCGCGCTGCGGCTCGTTGGAACGGCGACCGATCGCCAAACTGAAACCGTGCTTATTCCGACCGAAGATCGCCGCACGGCGTGCGTTTCAAGCCAAGTCGGTTGCCCGGTCGGTTGCAAGTTCTGTGCATCGGGGCTTGGTGGACTTGACGGAAATCTCACCGCGGGCCGCATTGTCGAACAGATCTGGCGTCTCGGCCGATTGCCTGGCGTTGGTCGCGTTTCGAATGTCGTCTTCATGGGGATGGGCGAGCCACTCGCGAATTTCAACAACGTGACGCAAGCGATTCGCACGTTGAACGCGGAATGGGGCCTCGGTATCGGCGCGCGCAAGATCACCGTCTCCACGGTCGGCCTTCCTCCCGCGATTCGCAAGCTTTGCATGTTTGATATCCCGGTCACGCTTGCCCTTTCGCTGCACGCACCGTTCGATGAACTGCGTCGGCAGATTATTCCTTGGGCGGAATACTCAACGATCGACGAGTTGCTCGATGCGTGCCAAGAGTGGTTTGTGAAGACCGGCCGCGAGATCACGCTTGAGTACATCTTGCTCGGCGGTGTGAATGATCGACGCGAACACGCCGAAGAACTCGCGCGACTCGCACGCACGATGCGCGCGAATGTGAATCTCATCCGCTACAACGAAGTCCCGGGCGTTCCGTTCTCACGACCGAAACACGATGACGTGCACGTCTTCCAAGAAGTCCTGCGCGCAAAGCACGTGAACGTGCACATCCGCGCGAGCCGTGGACGCGATATCGCCGCCGCCTGCGGCCAGTTGCGACACGAAGCGCGCGTGTGATTGCGGACGATCGCTGTCGCAAACGCTCACAAGTCCTCGATACTCATAAACCTTCGACGCTTGCGCGCAGTTCTGCCGCGGAAAGTGCATGAACACCACCATCCGCAGAGAGCATCGCGAAGCGGCGCATGCACATCGCCCAATGTGCGGGATCACGCTCGAAACCATCCGCCGCCCGCTCAGCGAGCGAAATCGCATACGCGCGAACCTCTTGCGCGCGTGAATCGCCGCGCAAACTCCACGGAACCAACGGGCGCGCAACACGCACGACTTCAGCAGGCCAATCGCTCGTGCGAAAATCGAGGCGGAAACGGCGATTCGCGACCAAGAGTTCGAATCGGCTGAGGTATCGACGCTCGAGTTTGTCGCCGTGTGAAGCACGGACACCGAGACGTTCACGCACGCGGCGGCGCTGCTCGAGACTCGTCGACATCGACAAAACGTAGAGCATGTCGCGCACGAGTACCGCATCGGCGAGCGGCTCCGCGCCAACGAGTGCGAGATCGCCAGTCGGATCGGCGCGCAGAAGCCCTGCAACCAACCGTTCGTACAAGCCCATCATGCGCGTGCCGCCCCACACGATGGCGCGGTGCAGCGCGGTCACCACTGCGCGTGTTGCGCGATCGACATCGTCGTCGTTTCCAAGCCGACCAAACGCAGCGAGCATGCCTGACGCGCTCAACGCGTAACGTTCCGCACGCTTGCGACCACCAAATCGCTCGCGGACCAATTCCAATGCAAGTCGTCGAACAAGTCGCTCGAGCGACTCGCGCTCTTCGGCTGAACGGCGCACGACTGCTCCTGCTTCCAATCGACGACCGAACGAAAACGCCTCAAAACTCCGACCAAAACCGCTCATTTCCGATCGGCGTACCGCGCCTTCGATCGCTTCAAGCGAAACCGGAATGAGTCCACGCTGATACGCGACGCCGAGTAGCGCCACATCGAGTAGTCGTTCGGAGAGGAGATTCGTTCGGCAAAGCGCTGCATAATCATCGACCACCGATTGCGAGGCCAACGCGCAACGTTCGGCTGCACTCTCGAGAAGTTCGCACGAAGCAACGCGCGCATCATCAAACTGGTCTTCAAGCGGGCCGTCGTTCGCGACGATGCTCGTGCGTTGTGGACTCGCAACGCGCAGCGACGAATCTGGCCCAAGCGCGCGAAGCGTTTCGATCGGATCGATACCGAGCACCAAATCAGCTTCGCCGTAAGGAATCATCGCGGTGCGCGGCGCTCGCGATTCACCAGCGCGCGCGCGAACCCAAAGGACTTGCGCCCACGCGCGGCGTCCACGTCCACAAGGTTCATCCGAGGCAAGCATCTCCACGCGATAGCCCATGACTCGACCGGCATCGGCAAGGATGCGCCCAAGAATCCCGGGGGTTGCGCCGCGATTTCCGGCGATATGCGCGCGATAAATCCCCTGCGCGCCGTGCACCGGGCGTGGCGGCGCGAGGCCACCTGCGCCGCGCGAGTACGCCGTGAAGGGGGGCTTTGTCCGGACGACTTCTACTTGTTCAGAAAGCGTCGTCGCGCGGAACTCGAAGCCCTCCATGCGTACCGCGAGTTCTTCCGAGGTGAATCGACCTTCGATAGGCGTTGCGCCCTGCTCTTCTGCTTCGTCAAGCAAGCCGGACAATGGCGGCGGCCGAAGTTCGCACGCGTGATTCGCATCCCACACAAGCCGCTGTTGCGGCTGGTATCCGAGTCGATCGCGTTCGACGAATGTGCGATCAATCGCGTCCGGATCGAGTCGTGCGGGCGGACCATCGGTCATGACGAGCACAACAAGTCGCGCTTCATCGGCTGAAACAGCGGCGATCGCTTCCGCGAGTCGCCCGCGCGTGGCGCTTCGATCGTTGAGATCCGCACGCATGACTCGTGCGCGCGCCGCAGCATCGCTTGGAATTGCCGCATCTGCGAGGCGCGCGAGATCTGCACCACCACCAGACGATCGCCCCACATCGACCGCAATCAACACGCGGCGATAGGCATCACGCGCTGCTTGTCGCACCGCTTCTGTACCCTCGAGCATGAATCGCTCGCGTGGATAGATCTCGACAACGGTTGTTTCCTCCGCATCACCGCGAATCGGCAGCGCATCGATCGCGATCGCACGGGGACGTACGGAACCCTCCAACACTTCGGGGCGCCCGCGCAGCTCTTGATCGAACTCCACAACGACTTGACGAACGGCGCGCAGCGCAGCATCGACGCCGATTTCATCAGTACGTGCGGGAATCGCGAGCAATTCCAACTCTGGATTCGATTCCAACAGCTTCTTCGCGACGGAGAGCGATGGACGTACCGCGTGCAAAAGATGCACGATTCGTCGCACCAAAATCGACGGACGCGTCGCGTCGTTCGGACCAAGTGTGGGCGAATCACCTTCAGGAGTCGCCGGAAGTTCGCGGTAGGAAATCGTCGGAATGCGCACGCCACGCCGACGAAGTAGATCCATGACCGCGAGCACCGACCGCGCCGCGGAGCCTGGTCGAGATTCGAGCACCACAACATGCTGCACGCGATCGATGAATCGCTGGAGTGCGGCGTCATCAATCGGGGAGACGAGTCCAAGTCGAAGTACTGGAACGCGACCCGCGAGCTGCAACTCGGAGAGAACATCGGCGAGCGCGCGTTCGCACGCGCCAAGGGCGATGAATCCAACGACCTCACGCTCGCCTGGGCTCGGCAAACTCGTCGCGACATTGAGTTCGAGCCGACGCGCAACGCGAAGGAGATCCGGCGCGTCGCCAAGTCGCGTGGCACCACGCAGTCGGCGCTGCAAAATCAACTCATCGACCGTCGTCACGACGCGATTCGGACGCGCGGGAACCGATTCCATCGACGAGAGTACGAGCCGGTGCACGACAATCGCAACGGGCACCGTTCCTGCGCGCGAAAGGCGCAGCGCTTGCTCGATCGCATCGCGAAGACTCGCAAGATCCGCGGGCTCCACCACGGGAAGACCTGCGCCAATCGCGAGACGCCGCGGGCAAATCATCGGCTCATTTTCAGGGTCGTCCTCGAGCACAACCACAAGGCCCTGCTCTGGATTTCCGAACGACGCGCGCGCACCACGCAGTCCTTCGACTGCTCCGACAAGATCCGACGCAGGAATCACCGCGACAGCGCTGCGACCACCGCGCACCGCGCTCAGCGCGATCGCAACCGCACGCGCACCGTCACCGCCGAGGTGAAGCTCGGTTTGGTGCCGCGCGAGCAGCGTGCGATTCGCCTCAGACTGCGCCACGCGTGCAAGCGACGCGAGGCGCGCGACATTCGGGGCCGCGATGACGCCGACCTCAACCACGCTTTCAAGCGCACCTTTGAGAATTGCTTCGCCCGCATCGAGGAGCACCAGCCCTTCGGCGGCGTAGAGCGATGTCGCGGAGTTCGCGGCGTGGGCGGCAAGCACGCCCGCAGGATAATCGGAGCGCGGGCTCGAGCAGGATCGGTCGGTGACTCGCGTGCCGGATCGAGCGCGGGTTCGCGCGGAACCCCGGAAGAACCCGCGCGATTCTCGTATCCTCTCTCCGTGCGTTACCGACTCGTCATCACCGACCTCGATGGCACGCTTCTCAATCGCCGCGGGCAGGTGAGCGAGGCGAATCTGCTTGCCATTCGCCGCTTGCAGGACGCGGGCGTGGAAGTCATCCCCGCGACCGGCCGCGCATTGCGTGAAGCGGACCACGTGCTCGATTTCATCAACCACGTTGGGCACGCGATCATGGCCGGAGGCGCCCTCGTCCACGATGCCTCGGACGGGCGAGTCATCATCCGCCGCGGACTTCCCGAAGACCTTGTGCGTGGGACAAGCGCGATTCTTGCCGAGTACGGCATTCTTTCGCAGCATCTCCAAGACCACACCTGCGCTGGCTTCGATTACGTCATGGTCGGCGACCATGCGTTCGATCCGGCGACTAAGTGGTGGTTCGAGGTCTTCCCCGTCACCTACCAGCGCGTCGCGTCGATCGAACACCATCCATCGATCGAGCACACCGTGCGGGTGGGAGGCGTCGCACCCGCGGACGTGCTCGCGCCGATCGCGCAGCGGATCGCCCGGGAATTCGGCGATCGGCTCGCTGTGCAGCATTGGAGTGCGCAGACCTCTGAAGAGGCGATCAACTCGCCGACGCATCTCTTGGAGGCGTTCGACCGCGGGGTCAACAAGTGGACCGCAATCGAGGCGGTGTGCGCCGAGCTTGGAATCGACCCCGCCGAAACCGTCGCGATCGGAGATGGCCTCAACGACCTCGAAATGATTCGCCATGCGGGTCTCGGGATCGCCATGGAGAACGCTGACCCGCGCATCGCTGCGGTCGCCCGGGCTCGGGCCGGTCACCACGACCGCGACGGGTTCGCGGCCGTTGCCGAGATCGTGCTTCAGGCGAACCGATGATGAACCGATGATGGACCGATGACGTGCAAGCGTCGCGCGGTGTTGGCCCCCGCCGCTTGGTATCCCCAGCGAACCAGAGCGGGTTATCCACCCCGCGAACACTCCTCCCTCGTGCTCCTCTCCCTCGAAAGCCTTTCACCCGATAGATTGTGCGACCCATGGCAAAGTCCCCCGCTGACCGTCCTTCGCAGGTGCAGACTCAGGATCTCACCGAGAGCCGCATCAATGAAGATTTTGTCTTCTGGCTCAAGAAGAACGGCTCGAACTACCTCCTCATCGTTCTCCTCGCTGCCTGCGCCGCCCTTGGTTACAACTACTGGCAGCGCAAGGAAGTGGAGAAGAGCGCCGTCGCGTGGGAGGAACTCGGCCAAGCGACGATTCCTGAGTCGCTCGACGAAGTCGCCAAGGCACACGCAAACGTGCCGCAGGTCGCGATGATCGCGGAACTCAGCGCGGGCGACCGCCGCCTCGCACAGATTCGTTCCGGTGAACTCACGCCAAAGCAAGGCGACACCCCTGCGGTGTTGCTCGACGAAGCAACGCGCAAGATCACGCAAGATGCGGCGGACGCGAACTACACGAAAGCCGCTGATATCGCGGTGAAACTCGCCAATGGAAATCGCGAGCAAGCGATCACGGTCGTGCTGCCGAGCCTGTTCGGTCGCGCTGCCGTCGCGGAGAGCCGTGGTGATTTCGAAGGTTCGCGCAAGCTGCTCGAAGAAGCCGCTGCACTCGCAGGCAGCCGTTGGCCGGGCTACGAGAAACTCGCCAAGTGGCGCGCGAATGAAACGCTGACGCTCGCGACTGCAGTTCCATTGCCGACCGCCGCAGAACTTCCTGTGAAGACGACGACGCCCGTCGCGCCCGCAGGTGGCGGTGACGACCTCTTCCAGCAGCTCATCCAAGAGCAAGCGACGCAGGGCGCCGCGGGCGAAACGCCTGCAGAAACGCCTGCGCCAGCACCAGCACCAGCCCCGGCCCCAGCCCCCGCGCCAGGCTCGGGTGGCTGATCGCGTCGTTCGCCTCGGTCGTTCGAGAAGCGCACGCGCTTGATCGACGAAAATGGAGTGATTTCTCGGCAAAACGCGTTCGAAGGCTCGCCTTCGATGCCGTACACGGAACGCAACCGACTTCGTAGAAAAATGGGCGAGTCACCGGAAGATCGCCTCGAGCGAACCGCAGCACTTCTTGGTGCGAGCGGCACTGTCGATCGCGATGCGCTCTTCGCGATGTACGAAGAAAACGCGGCGAAAGACGACGAGTCGCCAGTCGTCGTTGAGTTTGAGTTACTGAAAGATCTCGAAAAGCGGCTCGATCGCTACATGGTCGATCGCGTGCCGTTTCTCTCGCGCACGCAGATTCAGCGGCTCATCGAAGAAGAAGCGATCACCGTCAACGGGCGCGTTCCGAAGAGTTCGACCAAACTTCGTAAGGGCGACCGCATCGTCGCCACGCTTCCCCCACCACCGTCGGGCGCGATTCAGCCGGAAGAGATTCCACTCGATGTGATCTTCGAAGACGATTCCATCATCGTCGTGAACAAACCCGCGGGACTCATCGTGCATCCGGCGCGCAGTCACAAATCAGGCACGTTGGTGAACGCGCTCGCGTGGCGCTTCAAGCATGTATCAGGCGGCGAACTGTCGAAGGTTGGCGAGGAGTTCGCGCGGCCCGGCATCGTGCACCGGCTCGATAAGTTCACTTCGGGCGCGATTGTGAGCGCGAAGAACGACACCGCGCACTGGCGACTCGGCAAGCAGTTTGAGATGCGGCGCACCGACAAGCGCTACCTCGCGCTTGTCCACGGACATCCGGAGCGCGACGTCGAAACCATCGATTTGCCGCTCGGAAAGCATCCTTCCATCAAGGAGAAGTACGCCGTTCGCCATGACGAGACGGGCAAGCCCTCGCTCACGATCGCGCGTGTGCGCGAGCGCTACCGCGCCAACGACGGAGCGAAGTATGCGCTCGTCGAACTCGAATTGAAGACGGGCCGCACGCACCAGATTCGCGTGCACCTTTCCTACATCGGGCACTCGATTGTCGGCGATGACATGTACGGCGGGCGTCATTCGACCGAACGTCAACTCGGTGGCGAACGCGACGAGATGCTGCTCGCACGACAAGCGCTGCATGCGACAACGCTCGGATTCCGACATCCGATGAATGAGTCACCGATGAAGTTCACCGCGCCACTGGCGGACGATCTCAAGCGCGCAATTCAACTCTTGCGTGCCGCGAGTACGCGACAGGGTCAGACCGTCGAGATCCATCCGCCAGGTGCGACCATCGATCTCGCTGCCGCGGGAATCTGACGATTCTTCGACTTCACTCGTCGCCGACGTCATCGTTCACAAGCGCGTAGAAACCGCCGCCTTCGCGCCGCAAGCGCCCTGCCGCGACCAGCGCTTCCCACACTTCCACACCAAACTCGCGTGGCGGAATGATCGCGTCGATTTCGTTGCGTTTCCCGCTCGACATCGGCCCCACGCCGAGTCGGCTTTCGGCATCGAGTCGCGCGAATCGAAGTCGCTTCCGAAACGCACGCATCGCGCTCCGCTGGACTTCGATATCAACCTCAACCACTGCGGCCGCTGGCTTCGCTTCGACTGCAACTTCCTCGCCGCGAAGCCACCGCATGAGAAGCGCGAGCCCAGCCGCATCCCGCGCCGCGACCAAACGCATGATCACCTGCGGATCGACTTTCGCCTTGAGCAGCGCCTTGTGCATCGCGCCCCACTTTGGGCCGGCACTCGCTGTATCCGATGTCGCGATCGCGTCCGCGGTCGCTGCGAGTTCTGTGAGAAGTGCTGGCGCGATCTGCGCTGGGCGTTTGCCGAAAGGTGAAGAGGCCTCGCTCATCCTGAGAATGTACATCGACGCGCGCGTTCGCTCTGTACACTCACCCCATGTCGACTTTCGCTTTGTTTGCCGCACGAATTCGCTCGTTCCGCGCAGCATCGGTGGTTCGCTCGCTGGCATTTGCAGTCCTCCTCACAAACCTCGTCGTCGGTGCGCGTCACGCACAAGCCGATGATTTCCCGCGGCTCGCACCGAAACTCAAACTCGACGGCTTCAGCGTCAACGGCGCTCCTGCCGAGTCGATCCTCGTCATTCACTACCACCGACCGGGCGGTGACTACAGCGGTTGGAACATCTGGTACTGGCCGGAGAATCGCGAAGGACAGCAAGCGAATCTCGGAGGCGAGGATGCGTTTGGCCGCTACGCGATCATTCCGTTCGCGCCGGCACCGGCACGCGCGGGATTCTTGGTGCGTCGCGGAAACTGGGAGGAGAAAGATTTCGACCAAGACCGTTTCGTGCCGCTCAAGAAGGGTGAGATCACCGAGATTTGGGTGAAGTCGGGCGAAGACTCGCTCACCACTGATCCGTCGCGTCTCGATACCTCTGTACGCGTCGCGGGCGCGTTTCTTGATCGCGCCGATCTCGTCACGATCGCGCTGACCGCACCTTGGAAGGACGCCGCGCCCAAATCGATCACGATCGACAACGTGCGGCCGAACGGTCGTGCGCCGAAGGTGAAGTCGATCAAATCCGCTGGGACAAGCGGCGGCAAAGCACTCTATGAAATCGCGTTCGCGCGACCGATCGACGACGCAGATGTCGCGAGCCTTCGCCTGGATTTCACCGACGGCCCGCTGAAGGATGCACCCTCAACGATCATCTATGCGCGCGACGTCCTTGAGCGCCCCGACTTCATCGCGACCGATGTGAAGTTTGGTGCCTACGTCGTGGGAGATGCGACGTCGTCCACAACGACGTTTACGACATGGTCACCCGTCGCAGACAAAGTCGAACTCGTGCTGTACGACGCGCGCGCCGCTGCGGGCGATACCTCTGCCCCCGCGACGCGCACCATCCCGCTTGAGAAGAAACCAAAGGGCGTATGGACAACCTCGGTTCCGAGCGATCTTTCGGGTACGCCTTACCGCTATCGCTTTCATTCGTACGGCGAGCAACGCGAAGCGCCGGATATGCACGGTTTTGCGGCGAATGCTACGAGTTCGCACACCGTCGTCGTGGATCTCGCGCAACTCGAGCCCGACGGCTTCCGCGCGCAACCTGAACCGCGCATCGCGCGCGCAACCGACGAGATCATCTACGAAGTGCATGTGCGCGATTACTCGCAACGAGATGATCGCGTCGACGACGACGCACGCGGCACGTACCTCGGCCTCACCCACAGCGCACCTGCGACGACGAGCGCACCATCGAGTGGTATCGATCACTTGAAAGACCTCGGGATCACCGCGGTCCACCTCTTGCCGATCCACGATTTCACGGCAAAGACCGACGAATACAACTGGGGCTACTGGACAACGCTCTTCAACGTTCCAGAGTCGAACTACGCGACGAACCCGAACGATCCGTTCTCTGCCATTCGCGATCTGCGCACCGCAGTCACGCGTCTGCACGCGGCCGACATCCGCGTCATTCTCGATGTCGTCTACAACCACACGTCGGATGCCGGCCCGAATTCTCCCTTCGGCGCCGCGGTCCCTTACTACTTCTTCCGCACGACGCGCGATGGCAGACTCACCAACGATTCGGGCACCGGCAACGGTTTCGCCGACGAGCGGCCGATGGCCCGCGAGTACATCCTCGACAGTCTCGAGCATTGGCTGCGCAACTATCGCGTCGACGGATTCCGCTTCGATCTCCTCGGTTGCCACAAGCCTGAAACCGTGCGCGCGATCTGCGAACGTGTGAAGGCAATTCGTCCAGATGCAACGCTCTATGGCGAACCGTGGACCGGTGGCGGACCCACGCACTTCGGCAAGGGCGCGCAAAAAGGCCTTCCCATTGCGGTATTCAACGACCACCTTCGGAACGCGATTCGCGGCGATCTCGATAGCACCACCGTCGGATTTGCGACGGGTGAAGGTGGCGACACCGGTGCGATCAAACGCGGCGTCGCTGGCGCGATCGACGACTTCACCACCGAACCAACGGAAACGATCAACTACGCGAGCGCGCACGACAACCTCGTCTTGTGGGACAAGATCACGAAGACCGCGCCCAACGCGTCTGATGAAGATCGTCGCGCGATGCAGAAACTCGCACTCGGCATTGTGCTCACGAGCCAGGGCATTCCATTCATCCACGGCGGCTGCGACTTTGCTCGTACGAAGCAAGGCAACCACAACTCGTACAACGCGGGCGACGAGATCAACGATTTCGGTTGGGCGCGCAAGAGCGCATACGCCGACATCTTTGATTTCACACGCGGACTCATTGAGTTGCGCCGTGCGCATCCTGCGTTCCGTATGACCGACGACGCGCAGATTCGCCAGGCTCTCACCTTCGCGAACACGGAACGCCCCGTCGCTTTCACGCTCGATGGCCGCGTCGCAAACGACGCGTGGAAGCAGATCTTTGTCGCATACAACGACGAACCACGTCCGCTTGAAGTCACTCTTCCTGTAGGCGAATGGATCGTTGTTGTGGATGCAACGCGTGCTGGCGTTGCGCCGCTCACGACCGTACGCGGACGAGCGACGCTCCCGCCGTATTCGATGCTCATCGCACACACATCGCCACGCTGATCCGCGCGGCGACGGCGTTGCAAATCATCGCGTTTGGGGAAGCGGGAACCCGCCCCATGGGAGTCGCGCACGCGAATTCGTAACTTTCGCATCTCGCGCTCTCGTGGGCGCTGGTGCTCTTTGTGTGACGAACTCCGCGGGCTCACTTCGACAACTTCGCAGAGATGTCGAGTGCTCGTTCTGAACCCCGCTCTGTAACCCTCGCGCGGTTTCACGTCTTCCACAAGGAGAACCACTCCAACCTGTTGGTGTTCTTTCCCTGTTGATGGAAAGTTGTCATGCCGGAAGCTGAACTCGATCTTGAAACACCTGTGTTTTCTCAGCTCGTTGATCTCGCTGATCCGGCTGAGCTGCTCGACCTCCTACAGGGCGTGGATGATTTCGTACAGAGCGTGTGGCCGGATGGCCGCATTCGCTTCGTGAATCGCGCATGGCTTGAGCGACTGGGATACTCCGCGGAAGAAGCGGCTGACCTCAACATCTTCGACGTGCTTCATCCGGAGAGTCACGAGCATTGCGTGCACTATCTCGGCCGACTCTTTGCAGGCGAAAATATTGGGCTTCTGGAGGTCACATTCCTCACGAAGTCAGGCGAATCGGTACACCTCGAGGGTCGCGTCACAGCGCGATTTTCGAATGGTCAACCGTACGCGACGCGCGGCATTTTTCGCGAAGTAAAGCCGCGCGAACGTGCGCGGGGCACGCTTGATCGTCTCCGTGAGCAACGTCGACTGTTTCACTCCGTGCTATCGATCTTGCGCGCAAACACGAGCCGCAATCGCGATGTGTTTCTTGAACTCGTGACGAAAAAGGTCGCGCAATCGCTGAAAGTCGAGCGCGTCAGCGTCTGGCTCTTCGACGATCTCCACACGCAAATCACCTGCAACTACCTCATCGAAGGCCACTCGACCCGAGGGCGTTCCGGCGAAGTTCTGCATCGAAGTGACTACCCCGCCTACTTTGAGGCGATCGAGGGCTTGTTGCCGATTCGCGCCGATGACGCACGTCAGCATGGCGCGACTTCAAGCCTCACCGAGAAGTACCTCGCACCACACGGCATCACTTCGATCTTTGATTGCCCAATCCGACTCGGAGATCACCTTGCGGGCGTCCTCTGCTGCGAGCACGTGGGTGAACCGCGACACTGGACCAACGACGAGGAAGAGTTCCTCGTCGCGGTGAGCGCGATTGTGCTGATTTTCCTCGAGAACGAGCGTCGCGTACGCGTTGAATCGGAGCTCAGCGCACTCAATCAACGGCTCGAACGGCTCGTCGACGATCGCACTGCGGAACTCAATCGCAGCGAGAAGCGACTTCAATATCTCATCACGTCGAGCCCTGCGATTCTCTTCAGCTGTCACGCGAGCCAGGGCTATCCAACGACGTACATCAGCCCGAATGTCGAAGTCTTCTTGGGCTATTCCGTGCGGGATTTTCTCTCGACGCCCGATTTCTGGACGCAGCGCCTGCATCCCGATGATCGCACGCGCGCACTTTCCGCGATGGCATCCGCCGTCGTCTACGGAAGCGCGGCCTTTGAGTACCGTTTCCTCCACGCCGATGGCCAGTATCGATGGCTCCGCGACAGCCTGATGTTGACACGCGACGCCGAGGGGAATCCGAAGGAAATCGTCGGATCGTGCATCGATATCGATGATCGCCGTCGCGCGGAGAATGCCGCGCAAGCTGCAGCCAATGACCTCCGCCGTTTGATCGAAACTGCGAATGCGCCGATCTTCGGCAAAGATGTCCGCGGCAAAGTGAACGAGTGGAATCGCAGTGCCGAACGACTCACAGGCTTCAGCAAAGAGGACGTCTTTGATCGGGATCTCGTGGACTTCGTAAGTCCTGGCTACAAGCTCGCGGTGAAGGAAGTGCTCGATCGCGCGTTGCGCGGCGTCGAAACAGAGAACTTCGAGTTCCCGCTCGAAACAAAGGATGGGCGTCGCGTCACCGTGCTCCTCAACGCTGGCACGCGTCGCGGAGCCGAAGGCGAAATCACCGGCATGGTTGGTGTTGGTCAAGACATCACACAACTGCGACAGGCCGATCAGCGAAGCCTCCGCGCGAAACGACTTGAAAGTCTTGGTACGCTCGCTGGTGGTGTTGCGCACGACATCAACAACGCGCTCGCACCGATCATGCTCGCGTGCGGATTGCTGCGGAAACAGGCTCCAGATGCCGCGCGCCTCATCGATATTCTCGAATCAAGTACGCGTCGCGGCGCATCGATGGTGCAGCAACTCTTGACCTTCGCCAAAGGTGTCGACGGCGAACGCGTTGCGATTGATCCGCGCAAACTCACACGTGAACTCGAGCAAATCGTCAGCAGTACATTCCCGAAGAACATCCGATTGCGATTCTCGGTCAGCGATGAACTCCCAGGCATCATCGGTGATTCCACACAACTGCATCAGGTGCTTCTCAACCTCTGCGTCAACGCGCGCGACGCGATGCCGGCGGGCGGCGCGATCACGATTGAGCTTTCCGGTGTCAGCGTTTCCACGCGAGAGGCCGCCGAATACGACGATTGCTCGCCGGGGCGCTATCTCCGTTGGTCGGTGACTGACTCTGGTAGCGGCATCTCTACCGAACTTCTCGAACGCATTTTCGAGCCGTTTTTCAGCACCAAAAGCCCCGAACAGGGAACGGGACTTGGGCTCTCGACCGCGATGGGAATTGTGCGAAGCCACGGCGGGCTCATGCGCGTCGCCACACAACCAGGATTCGGTTCGACGTTCAGCGTCTATCTTCCGGAAGCAGTTGGAGTGGAAGCGACGAACGAAAAAGTCCATGCAACGCGCCCGTTTCGCGGCCAGGGTGAGACGATTCTCGTCGTTGAAGACGAACCATCCGTGCGGGAAGTTGTGCGACAAATTCTCACGGCGCTCGGATTCCGAGTGCGCGTGGCGGTCGACGGAGTCAGCGCACTTTCGGCCCTTGCCGAGCCGATGAACGCGATCGACGGCGTGATCACCGATCTTCACATGCCGAACATGGACGGCATTGAACTCGCGCGCAAGATCGCAGTCGCGTATCCAAATCTCGGCGTCATCCTCGCGAGTGGTCGCATCGATCGCACGGAACTTGCAACCATCACCGACGCACCGTTTGTCGCGCATCTTGAAAAGCCATTCACGATCGAACGACTTTCGGAAGTACTCCGCGTTCTTCTGATGCGCGCACGAAGGTAAGGCTTCGCTCCCCTGCGGCGCTCACGCGAATTACGCGGCTTTCGCGCTGCGGTCGCGCACAAGGACAGCCATCACAAGCGGCACCACCACGATCGTGAAGACCGTGGAGACGATGAGTCCGCCGCCCATGACGGCGCCGAGGCCGCGATAGAGCTCGCTTCCCGCGCCTGGCGCGAAGATCAAGGGCAACAGTCCTGCGACGCTCGTGAATGCGCTCATCAGAATCGGCCGTACGCGCGTGCGGACACTTTCCGCGATGGCCGCGCGCAGCGGCAGCGGACCGCCTTCACGCACCGCTGGTGCATCAGGAAGCCCGCGGAATGCCGCATCGGACGGTGTTTCGTCGGCGGTGCCGCGCTGGAAATTCAGCGTCTGGTGAACGAGCAGAATCGCGTTGTTCACGACGACGCCGATCAAGATCACAAAGCCGAGCATCGTGAGTACATCGAGTGATTGCATCGGGAGCGTTGGGCTCGTGAGGCTGATGATGAACACCGCAAAGAGCGCGGCAAATCCACCGACCGCCGCGAGCGGCACGCTGAACATGATGACAAACGGCAGCAGGAAACTCTGGAAGAGCACCGCCATCACGAGGTAGCAAACGAGGAGCGCGAGGAAGACCGTGCTCGTGATGAAACTGAGCGAGGTTCCGCCGCCGACGAGTTCCTTGCGTACTTCGGCAAGCGCGCTCGCCGTACCGGCAACATCCGCAATGACGCCTGGCGGAAGCGAGCCGTCGGCACGCGCCGCTTCGAGTTCCGCTTGAATCGCGACCACTGCTTCTTCAAGCGCCATCGTCGGAGGCGGGGTCACTTGCAGACGCACGGAACGCTGGCGATCGACGTGATTGATCTGCGTCGGCGCAGCACCGCGTTCGACTTCCGCGAGTTGTCCAACGGTCGCGAGGCGGCCGCTTGGAAGCGCGACGGGGACGTTCGCCACTTCATCGACATCAATCGACGCTTGACGCGCGGCACGCTCGGCAACATCACGATCGATGATGACGAGATCAATCGTGTCGCCACCCGCGCGATATTCATCCACGAGCGCGCCGTCGCCCGCGGCCGCGACCGAGAGCGTGAGATCCGCCTGCGAAAGTCCGGCGTCGGAGAGTCGCCGCTGATCGGGGCGTACGCGCACTTCGGTGCCTGGCGTTGCGAAATTCGCTGGATCCGGCTGCACGCTCATCGGCCCGAACTTGCCCATGAAGCGGCCCATCACCGCGCCCGCGGCGCCCTTCACGCGATCAAGATCATCGCCGCGGAGATCGACCGCGACGGCACTGCCCGACGAACCGCTCGTACGGAAGAGCGGCACTTGGAACGCGAACGCCATCGTGCCGGGCAACACCTCAGGGCGCGTGGCGTAACCGAGGAGATGCTCGTTGTAACTCGCGCGCTTCGCTTCGGCAGCGATGCCGCCGTGGAACATCGTGCCTGCGAAACCGACGACGAAGTAGTTCTCAAGCGGCGCAGGCTGCACCTCGGCGCCGTACTTAAACGTCATCCACGGTGTCACCGGCACCTTCGGCAGCGCCGCTTCCGCAGCCTCGCGCTCGGGTGTTCCACGCGGTGGCAGCGCGCGCTCGAAGTACGGTGCCACCGATTGCTCGACGCGCGATGCGATCTCTTCTTGCATCGCGTTCGACATACCGGGCGGCGGCAAGATGAGGCCGAAGACGAGATTGCGATTTCCCCGCGGGAGATAGTCGGCGGGCGGCATGAGGAACCAACTGCCCGCAAGCGACGCACCCATCATGGCAAGCACGAATGCAAGCGACGCGATCCGCCGCCGCGACATGCGATAGACCCAACGTGCGATCGCGGTCGCGAAGCGTTCGCCGAGCGTGGCGCGTGCAGGCTTTGAGGTGGAGGCCCCCGCTCCCGCATCTTTCGCCTTCTTCGGCGCCTTCAAAAGGAATGCGCACGCGCACGGCGTGACGGTGATCGACACCACCATCGAGAGCAGGTTCGAGATGAGAATCGCGAGCGAAATGTCGCGGAAGAGTTGTCCGACTTCATCGCCGATCAAGAAGATCGGAATGAAGACGACGCATGTCGCGAGGGTCGAACCGAGGATCGCACCCGCAACTTCTTGCGTGCCTGCGAGCGCGGCGCGGCGCGGGTCCTTGCCCATTTCCATGTGGCGAACGACGTTCTCGAGGACGACGATCGAGTTGTCGATCAGCGTGCCGATCGCAAACGCGAGGCCGGCGAGGCTGACGACGTTGATCGTGCGGCCCATCGCGAGCATGACCACAACGGTCGCAACGACCGCGAGCGGCACACTTGTCGCGACGATCACAATGCTGCGCCACGAGCGCAGAAAGACCACGAGGGTGAGCACCGCGAGAAAGCCGCCCTGCCAGATGTTGTCGAGGACGAGATCGAGCGCTTCGTCGATGTAGATCGTTTGGTCGTAGACGAGTTGAACGGTGAGCGGTTGTGAGAGTCCGAGCGTTGCGGTTTCCGAATCGAGAATACTGCCCTTCTCGCCGAGCGTGGCGAGCGCGCCCTTCACGCCTTCCATCACTTCGATGACGTTCGTCCCGACTTCCTTCTGCACGTTGATCGCGAGCACCGGAATGCCCTGCGAGCGGACGAAGTTCGTCACTTCCTTCCACGTCTCAACGACTTCGGCGACGTCGCCGACAAGCACCGGGCCGGATGCCCCCTGCGCAATCGCGACGCGCGCGATGTCGTCGGTCGATTCGAACTGCCCGACCGAGCGCAGCACGATGTCGCGCTTCGATTCTGCGAGCGAACCCGCGGGTGCGTTCTGATTCGCCCCACGCAGCGCGGCGGCGAGTTGCGAGATCGTGACACCGCGCGCGGCGAGTGCCGCGGGATCAACGCGCACTTGCAGTTCGCGCTCACGCCCGCCGAGGACATTCACTTCCGCAACGCCGCCGACGCGTTCGATCTGCGGCTTCACATGATCGACCGCGAAATCCTGCAGCGTGCGGATATCAAAGGGTTGTCCCGCGGCGTCGGTTGCGTTGCCCGCCGAGAGCACGATCCACGCGATGTAGTCTTTGTTCTCGGGGTCGCTCGCTTCGACGATTGGTTCATCGACGCCGAACGGGTAGTCGGGAACCTGGCGCAGGCGATCGCTCACCTCGCGGATCGCGGCGTCCTTGTCGGTGCCTGGGTTGAACTCGAGGCGAATGCGCGCGGTGCCCTGCGACGAACTCGACGTCATCGAGCGCACACCGGCGACGCCTTGCAGTTTCTCTTCTTGTCGCTCGACGATCGATTGTTCGATCTCTTCCGGCGACGCGCCAGGCCAAATGGTCGAAACGCTGACGATCGTGTCGTCGACGTCGGGCGTGAGTTGCACGGGCACTTGTCGCACAGCGACGAGCGCGGCGATCAGAACAAGCACCACGCCGACGAGCACCGTCACCGGCTGGCGAATCGAACCTTCGACGATCTTCACTCGGCGGCCGCCTTTCGTGCCGTCGATGCAGCGGGTGCATTCGGCGCGACAGGCGCCACAGGGGTTGGACCCATGAGCCGTTCGTTACCTTCGGTGACGACTTCATCGCCCGCGGCGATCGCGCCTGGTTCGAGCGCAACGTCGTCGCCGAGCGGAAACGCGATACGCACGTTGACCGGCATCGCCACACCGCCGCGAACGACGTAGACGAAGGGCGATGCGTCGCCGCGCAGAATCGCGTCCTTCGGAATCACGATGCGCGGCGCGGTTGCGCCTGCGGGGACGAATGCGGTGAGCGCAAGACCAGGCGCGAGGAGTTCCTTCGTATTGACGACGCGCAGCACCGCGCGGAATGTGCGCGAACGCGGATCGACTTCGGGCACGACGCGGACGCCGAACGCCGCGACCGGCACATCCGTCGCCGACTCGATGGAGAGAGGAACCTCGCGGGTGAGGCCTTTCGCGCTCTCCGCCGCGAGTGCGACGGTCGCGCCGTAGAGCTCTTGCGGCACCTCGAACCACGCTTCGAGTTCGTCGGTCGCGATGAGATCAACAACAGCGCCGCCTTCGGCGATCCATGCGCCTTCTTCCGAATGACGCATCGTGACGACACCCGCGAAAGGTGCGCGGACGACGAGGTCCGCGAGTCGATCGTTGAGGATCGCGCCCTGCTGCTCGATCACGACTGCGGCCGCGCGCGCTTGCGTGGCCTGCGCACGGGCGACGGCGAGTGCACTTTCGGCGTCGGCGAGTTCGCGCGGATTGGTTCCGCCCGCCGCGGATGCGCGGCGCAGGAGTTCGAGGTCGCGCTCTTCGCGGGCGATGACGGCCTCGCGCTCGGCGACCGTCGCGCGTGCGGCTTCGAGCGTCGCGGCGTGAACGGCAATCTCGAGTTTGATGCGCGTGTCGTCGAGCCGCGCAAGCACTTCGCCTGCCGGCACACGGTCGCCCTCGTTGACGGGGAATTCGCGCACGAGCCCCGCGCCTTCGGACGCGATCGTTGACTTTCGTGAGGCGCGAATCTCGCCGAAGACTTTCTTCCGCGGTGCGAGTGACTCGGCACGCGCTTTCGCGACGCGGACGGGGGTCGGCGGCGGCCCCTGCGGTGCGGAGGCCGCGGCGCTTGCGTCGTCTTGCCGCGCGAGCGCGGGCGATGTCGCGAGGAGCGCCGCCGGCAGCGCGATCGCGAGTGCGAGCGGGAGCGCGAGTGAACTCTCGCGTGAAAGCCTGAGTGTGAACTTCGGGGCGAGGGCCGAGATGGCGAAACAGGCTGGCGCGGCAGGCGAGGTTCTCGACGTGCTTTTCGACGTGCTTTTCGACGTGGACTTCGGCGTGGACTTCATGGGGCCGCGCATGGTACGGCGGCCGCAGGATGGCGCGGTGGGCGCGTGGTGAGGGGTGCGCTCATCACCTTTACGGCTTCCCAACCTCGTGGGACGACGCTACGCCAAGCGATAGCCGTCGATCCAATCAAGGAGCGGCATCTTTGCCTTTCAATCCTCGAAGCCGAGTCACTGCGGGTTTCGCGCGACACGGAAGCCGATGCCGTAATACGCGAAGTCCGGCAGATCGAGGCCGCGTTCCGACGCACGCAACCCGCTGGTATCGGTTCCCCAACCACCGCCACGGACCGAACGGGAAGTGCCTGTTGTTGGTCCAGTTGGATTCGTGGACGGGCTTGAGGCGTAGTAGCTCGACGAGTACCAGTCGTTCACCCACTCCCATACATTGCCCGACATGTCGTGGAGACCGAAGCCGTTCGCGAGCTTCTGCCCGACCGCCTTTGTCCCGTAGTTCGCGGTGTTCAAAGCGCCATTGTTTTCCAAACCCCATCCGATGTTCCCAACGAGCGCGTCATTGTTCGTGCCGGTCAAGTACCCGGTGAAGCCGTGGAATGCCGTCGCAGTGCCGGCTCGATACGCGTATTCCCACTCCGCTTCGGTCGGAAGCCGCAGACCTGCTCCAGCGAGGAATCCTCCGGCACCCTTAATCGTGTTCCACGAGACTTGCTCGACAGGCCGATTGGTGTTCGCCGTGTTCCCGTTCTGGGGAATCGCCTTGAAGTAGGAAGGATTCGTCCCCATCCGCGCCTGCCACTGTGCCTGCGTCACCTCGTAGCGGCCCATGTAGAACGCGTTCGTCAGCGTGACGGCGTGCACCGGACCCTCACTCGCATCGCAGCCGTACTGAGTCGATCCCGAACAGCCCATGCTGAAGGTCCCCTTCGGAATCAACACCATCTCGATATCTGTGCCATTGTCACGCACGCGCCACGGCAAGCCTGTGGCGGTGATCGCGTTGCGAAGTGTCACGCTCGTTACAACGGCAGGATTTGGATTTTGCTCAAGCACGGTTGCCCAGCTAAGTACATAAGCGAATCCGTCGACCTTGACTGTGGTCCGCTGCCCCGCCTTGAGAACCACGTCCTGGACGCCATAGCTGCCGGGTGGAGTGACCACCGTAATCGTGCTCGGTGAAACCACGGTCACTGGGGTTGCTGCGGCACCACCGATTGTGACGCTCGTCACGGTTGAGAGATTTGTTCCGGAGATCGAGACAGTTGTTCCGCCCGTCAGTGATCCTTGCGCGGGCGTAATTGCCGCGATCGTAAACGGTTCGGCACCGAATCCATCTCCCCAGTTCGCGAGCAGGATCGAGATGTCCGCGCCATCGATCATGCCGTCGAGGTTGAGGTCACCGAACTCCGGATCAGCGCTTCCCCACTGTGCGAAGAACGCCGAAAGATCAGCAGACGTGACGACGCCATCGAGGTTCAAGTCGCCAAAGAGTCGCTCGCAATCGTCGAGAACGCCATTCGAGTTACTGTCGCCGCCGGGCGCTGCGATTTCAGCCAGATCGCAGACGCCGTCCGCGTCGCAATCCTCAAAGGCCACATCGCATACGTCACCAACGCCGTCGTTGTCGCAATCCTCCTGCCCGGGATTGGAATTCGTCGGACAATTGTCTGTGTTGTTGAGGACGTAGCCCGCGGGTTGAGTGCACTGGGTCAGTGTGCCGTTGGCTGCGAAGCCAAATCCGTCGCCATCGAGGTCGCGGAACCAAATCGTGTAGGGATTGATCGAAGGATCTGCGTCGTTGCAATCGAGGTTGTTGCGAACGTAGTCTGCGGATTGGACGCACTGTGAGAGGGTGCCGCTCGCGGCTGCGCCGAAACCATCACCGTCGATGTCGCGATACCAAATGGTGTTCGGATTGATCGACGCGTCGGCATCGTTGCAGTCGGTGTTGCTGAGAACGTAACCGAATGGCTGTGCGCATTGCGAAAGCGTGCCACTCGTCGCTGCGCCAAAGCCGTCGCCGTCGAGATCGCGGTACCACGTTCGGTTTTGGCACAACTGGAAACTACCGTCTACGAACACGGTGCCACCACCCGCGCCGTTGTTGAAGGCCGTTCGAAGAGTAAAGGTCCGCAACGCTTGGTCGTTCGCCAGGAGGATGAACTGGCCAACCTTGACCTGAGTCGCAGTGTTCGGAGCAACGCCGACGCGGCCCTGATTGTTCGGTGGCGACGAGTTGAACCAGCCGAGCGTGTTCGCGTTGGTCAAGTTCGCGACGGGGATCTGTGCGACGTTCCAACCGAGCGAACCAGCGCCCGCGAGGCCCCACGATGGGTCAGCGCTCGACGAGTTCGTCGAGGTCGGTGCACCACCAATGAGGAGGAACGAGTCGAACGGACGGTTCGCGGTGACCGAACCGGTGAGCTGCGGAGCCCACGTGCCGTACTCCTGCCCGAGAACGCCGCCGCTGTAATCCGAGTTGTCCTTGTGCCAAAAGCCCGAAGCTGCTGGGAGATTCGCACCCCAGCCGCCCTGCGCTTGGAAGTTGAACACGTTGAGGACGGTGTCAGTCGCGCCGTTGAAGTTTGCAAACACTTCGTAGCGAACGAGATTTTGCCCGCTGTTTGTGATGGGAGTTGCTACCACGGTGTACCCCGTGAACGCCGCCTCCGCGTTGCGCTCGCCAAGCGTGCAAGCAACAGCGCCGCCGAAGAGCCCCACCGCCGCCGCCAGATTGCCGATCCGTGCCATCACAGACTCCTTGTTGTCGATCCTCATGCTCAATCTTCGCGATCGCGCCTCATTCGACGGACTCTTCCCGCGATTCACTCTTCACCCACCCGCCGCGAACGCTCCGCGATTCGTCAAGTATCGCCGATTATCCGAGGATAAAGCGCGCACTTTGGCGATTTCTCATAAAGTCACACGAATTTGACACGCCGCACTTTGCGATGCACGGCATCGAGGGCGACGACAATTGCGGCTCACTCGGGATTCCTCGCGACACGGAAGCCGATGACGAAGCTCGTGAGGCCCGGCGTGCCGTAGCTGCGGTTGGAGGAACGCACGTAGTGCGTGAGGTAGCCCCAGTAGCCGCCGCGCAACACGCGGGACGCGCCAGTCGCAGGCCCCGTGGGGTTCGACACCGGGCTCGATGCGTAGTAGCTCGACGAGTACCAGTCGTTCACCCACTCCCATACATTGCCCGACATGTCGTGGAGACCGAAGCCGTTCGCGAGCTTCTGCCCCGCGGCCTTCGTTCCGTAGGTCGGAGTGCCGGACGCCCCGTTGTTTCCTAAGAACCACGCAATGTTCCCGACCAGCGTGTCGTCGTTCGTGCCGCTCAGGTATCCCGTGAAGCCATGGAACGCCGTCGTCGTACCCGCCCGGCACGCGTACTCCCACTCGGCCTCGGTCGGCAGGCGAAGGCCCGTCGCGCTGAGGAAGCCCTGAATCGTGTTCCACGAGACTTGCTCGACAGGCCGATTGGTGTTCGCCGTGTTCCCGTTCT
>JAIXVI010000012.1 GCA_027483065.1 Planctomycetaceae bacterium | reverse complement strand
ATTCCCGCCACATCACCGGCCAACAGCTCTGCATTGGGCTGCGCGAGTACGCCATCCACCGCTACGGCATGCTGGCCCCGGTCGTCCTTCGGCATTGGAACGTCCTGCGCACAGAGGACTTCGGACGAATCGTCTATCGCCTCATCGACATTGGACTGATGTCGCGGACTCCCGACGACTCACTCTCCGACTTTGCGGGGGTGTACGAATTCGACGAAGTCTTCGGTGCCGCACAGTTGGCGTCGCGCGTTGGTCGGAACTGAACTGATCGCAACTGAGCACCGCGCTGCGACCGACCCTCCGGCAACGCAAATCTCGAAGAGTTGTCTCTGCTGACGGCGCTCCTTCGGAATTGCGGGCGACCTCTTTCCTGAACCCACACAAATCTGCGAAATCCGTACAATCGGCCCGCGCGCAGGAATTGCACGTTCCCGCACGACGTCTCGCACGAACGCGAATTCTTCGGCATCGCGCGATGCCGATCTGAAAGATCGTCGACTCTGCGTCGACACCACGCGACCTATTTGGTCAAGACAACTCACGAAGGTAGGAAGCCTGATGCGTTTTGCCACACTCACTCTCTCCGCACTCACCCTCACCGTTCTCGGCGGCTGCGTGCCGCAGAATCAGTACGACGATCTCATGAGCGCGTACCGCAGCAAGGAGCAACAACTCCTTCAGTTGCAGAACGACTACACGACGTCGCGCGCGAACGAAGACATGCTGCGCAAGCAGTTGGCTGAAGCCGCTGCGGATCTCGCGGCTGCGAAGAACATGGTCGGCGGCGATCGCAGCACGCTCGAAGAACTCGAGAAGCGTTACCAATCGCTGCTCGCGCAACTCGGCTCGATGAGCCCGCTTCCTGAGTCGGTCAACGAACCGCTCGAGCGTCTCGCCGCGGAATACCCAGACATCTTCGAATTCGATTCGCGCCTCGGCATGCTTCGCTTCAAGAGCGACGTGACGTTTGATCTCGGCAGCGCGAAGCTCACCTCGAAGGCTGAAACCGTGCTCAAGAAGTTTGCGTCGATCCTCAACCAGGGCGAAGCAAACAACCTCGAAGTGCGCGTCGTCGGTCACACCGACAATGTCGCGATTCGTCGCGCAGCGACCGCAGCGCAGCACCCAACGAACGTGCACCTCTCGGCGCACCGTTCGATCTCGGTGCGTGACGCGCTCGTCGGCGACGGCGTTTCGGCGAACCGCTTCATGGTTGCCGGCTACGGCGAGTTCCGCCCGATCGGGGAAAACACCTCGAAGGGCAACGCTGACAATCGTCGCGTTGAAGTCTTCCTCGTTCCGATGTCGGGTTCGGCCATGGCAAGCGGCAGCGGTTCTTCGACCAAGTCGACGACCGCGAACAGCACGCCAAAGGTCGACACCGCAAACGTTCAAGAAGAGAACGAGAAGTAATCAGACCTGCGAAAGACGAACTTCGCCTCACGTCACGCTCATCCGAAGCGTGGCAAATCGTGCGGTGAAGTTTCGAAACGCGACCTGATTCTGAACAGAGCAACGCAAGAAGGCGGCCTCGGCCGCCTTCTTGCACTTTTGCGCCGAGGCCAACACAGGCGAGCCCGCCCGCCTGCACCACAACGCGGACGATGTATCCGTAAAAGGCCCGAGAATTCTGTGCGAAGTCGCACTCGTCCCCCGCTTTCGTTTCGACTTTCCCGAACCCCGCATTAAACTCCGACCCGTCCCTGAGAGGACAGTCTCATCAAGAAGAGTCTTGCATGAGGCCGTTGGTAGAACAGGCCGACATCGATGAGTCCGTGAGGCTTCCCTGCACGTTGTGACACGTGCGAGGCAACTTCCAAGGGGCGGGCGCATCGATCCAAGCCACAACTTGAAGAGCAGGAGCAAAGTTCCGATGCGTCGACTGGCCATTTCGGGCGTCGTCTGTCTTCCGTCGCTTTTTGCGGCGGTCGCCCTCGCGGATGCCCCACTTCGTTTGAATGAAATCCGCCTCGAGCAACCAGGCGCCGACTTCGATGAGTACATCGAAATCGCAGGCGCCGCGGGCGAATCGCTCAGTGGCGTTTCGATCGTTGTCATCGGCGACGATGACTTCGCTCTGCCGGGCCAGCAGAACGGCGTCATTGAAGATGTCATCACGCTCTCCGGCGTCATGCCCGCGAGCGGCTTCTTCGTTGTCGGCGAGCCGACTCTTTCGCTCGCGACCCCGAACCTCGCGGTCTCGCTCAACCTTGAAGGCGGCGACAACGTCACCTTCATCCTCGTTCGCGGCTTCACCGGCGCAGTCGGTGACAAGCTCGACACGAATGACGACGGCACGCTCGACGTGACGCCGTGGGCATCGGTTGTTTCGAGCGTCGCAGTTCTCGCAAACGGCACGCCGAACGGCCTCAAGAGCGACTTCTTCTACTCGACCTCGACTGTCGGACCCGACGCTGGCTCGCAGCCCGCGGCTGCGTGGCGCTGCGCGAATACGTCGCAGTGGAACATCGGCACGATCGACCCACTCGCGGGCGTTGACAGCCCTGGTGCTGCCAATCAGCTGTGCGTGCCGCAAGGCATCACCCTCAGCGAAGTCCGCATCGATCAAGTCTCGACTGACAACGATGAGTACTTCGAAGTGAAGGGTTCGGCCGGCGAATCGCTTGCTGGCCTCACCCTGATTTCGATCGGCGACAACACCGCCCTGCAGGGTTCGGGTGTCGTCGAGAGCGTCTTCACGTTTACGACGCAAGTCATTGGCAGCGACGGCTACTTCGTGGTGGCAGAGTCGACCTGGACGGGCGCATTCGGTACGGCTGACCTCATCCTTCCCGCATCGCCCGCGAATCCGCTGAACTTCGAAAACAGCGACAACGTCACCCACGTCCTCGTCCGCGGCTGGACCGGCACGCTCCTGAGCGACCTCGACACCAACGACGACGGCGTGCTCGACGTGACTCCGTGGACCGAAATCGTTGACTCGATCGCGATGACTGTCAGCGCTGGAAGCGCTCCGGCGACGGGCGCTGAGTGGTGGTACGGCGCGAACCGCGTCGGTCCGGACGGCGCGTTCACACCGGGCCACGCGTTCCGTTGTCAGCCTGCGGGAACATGGCAAATCGGTCCATTCGGAAACCCAGGCCAAGTCATCGCCGACACCGCCAGTGCGGCGAACTCGGCTTGCACGACCTGCGGCCCAGGCGCTGGAAACTGCCACGCGGTGCATGCGACCCCAGGTTGCGTGAACCCAACGTGCTGCAACCTCGTTTGTGTGGTCGACCCGACCTGCTGCAACACGACGTGGGACCAGGACTGTGTCAATCAAGCGCGTGCCTCGTGCCTCCAAGGTGGCGCGGCTCCGTCGCTTCGGATCACCGAGATCCGTATCGATGAGTTGGGTACCACGGACCCGAACGAGTACATCGAAATCAAGGGCGTTCCCGGCACGAGCCTCAACGGCGTTTCGCTCGTCGTTGTCGGCGACGGCGCTGACCTCGACGGCAACTTCGAAGCAGTCGTCTCGCTCAACGGTCTCTTCATCCCGAAGGACGGCTACATGCTCATCGCGGAGTCGACCTTCACCCTCGGCACTGCCGATGCTGTGAAGAGCCTCAACTTCGAGAACGGCGACACCGTCACGTTCTTCCTCGTGTTTAACTTCTTGCAGCTCGTCAATACCGACGGCGACGCAGACAACAACTGCACGCTCGACGGCACGCCATGGGACACGACGATCGACTCGGTCGCTGTGCTCTCTGGCGACGGCCGCTGCGCGTACTCGACGACCACGGTTGGCCCGGATTACTTCGGTCTGCCTGGCCACGTCGTGAAGTGCGAAGATGGCTCGTGGCGCTTCGGCCGCTTTGATGTTGCAGCGACCGACGGTTTCGCGACCCCGGGCGCACCAAACACCCTCTGCCCGCCGGCGTACGCCTGCGGCGACACGAAGGGCCCATCGTGCTACGAAGCACACGCGTCGGCTGGT
>JAIXVI010000182.1 GCA_027483065.1 Planctomycetaceae bacterium | reverse complement strand
TCAGAAGCACTCTTCAGACACACCGTCGCGCGGGACTTCGCTTGAGTGGAGGGCCCGCGTTCTTCTTGCGATGCGGGAGATACTTGCGTGACGGTGATCGCAAAGGCACGTGCCCGCCTGGAACGCCTGCACATACCACCACACGTCGCACCGTGCTCCGTTTCTCCGCGAGCAAACTCACCACACATGAAAAGCAACCGCGCTGAACGAATCAATCGTCCAGCGCGGTTGAATTCTCCCGCATGGGATTCAAACGCAGGTTTCCTGCGTGATTTTCTACCGCGAGCCCGCTGTCATCGGCTCGAGAGCCCCTTGATTCAGCGTCTCCGCAAGTCGGGAGAGCGCTTCGTCGAAACGCCGCTCTTCGGTCAGCGTCTTCATCAACTCCGCCGCTGCAGTTTGATGCCCGAGGAGATTTGCCCAAGTCCGCACACAGCCATAACTCGCGATCTCGTCGTGTTCGAGACGCTGCATGATTGCGATGATCGCTGCATCACGAACATGCGGCTCTACCTTCGACTTCGACGCGATCGTCGCGCAATCGTCGAGAATGCCCTTTGAGCCATGAGATTCCGACTTCTTCGGCTTCGCTCCAACTTCTCCGAAGACGCGATCGAGACGCGCAATGTGCACCTTTGTCTCTGCCAAGTGGCTGCGAAGCGCCTCGGAAAGCTTCGGAGATGCCGCAGCACTTTGGATCTTCGCAATCACCGATTCTGAGTGCACTTCCGATGCATAGAGCTCGTTGAGCTGCGCGATCATGAGATCGCGCAATGAGTTCATCGGTTGGCTTACGATGGATATCGCCATAAAAACTCCTTGTCGAGTGGTTGTTTGCAGTCAAAACGTTTTCAAGCAGTCTGGTGCGTCCTAGGTCAACCGGGCACGGTGACGCGACGAGTCACGGGCTTCACTTCAACACGACGGGCACGCTGGCCTGGCTTTTTTGCCACGCGAATCGTGACCACGCCGTCTACGAACTCCGCATTCACTCGATCAGGGTCCACCGACTCCGGAAGCTCGATCGAACGACGAAACGCTCCGAAGCGTCGTTCACAGCGGTAGCTGTTCTCGCCCTCAAATTCTTCCTTCTCTTGCTTCTTTCCGGAGATGTTGAGTGTGTTTCCCTCGATTGTGACATCGAGATCGCGCGATGAAATACCAGGAACCTCAGCGCGAACTGTGACTTCGTCATCTGTCTCGCCAACGTCGACGAGTGGCGCAAAGCCTTCCATGCGTCCGAAGGGCAGCACCGCGCTCAATCCTGTCGTGGGAAGATTTTGTGGGCCAAAGAAGCGAAGCATCGCGCGATCAAGTTCGTCGCGCGTGCGCGAGAACTCTTCGAGCATCGGGTTGCGATTCCAAAGTGAGAGGTTCATTTCCGATTTCTCCTTCTCGTGTCAAACACGTCTTCCAAATTCATATCCACACGCAACGCGACCACCGCATCGCGTGCCGATGTACAAAGTTTTTGCGGCTTTCAAGCCGATTCACGCGAAGCAGGCGGCCTCGATAGATCAGCGCACCGTGAGTGGCTCACTCGTACGGATCAACCGTGAGTCGATCGTCCACGCGTCGCACGCCTGGCGCAAAGCCAACGACTCGATCGATCGCGTTCTTCTCTGCCCACGAACGAATTCGACCCGTCAGCGTCACAACGCCATCTTTGACGCTCAGTGCAATGCGTCGCGCCTCACGCTCCGCTTGGCGTTGAAGTGCTTCCTCGATCTCGTTCTTGATCTTGATCGGATCCAACGGCTTCGCCGTGACCGTCACTTGATTGATCACGCCACGCACGCCAGTCAGGCCGCGCACTGCGCGCTCAGCATCTGCTCGCTGCGCCCACGTAGCCACACCACCTTCAAGCGTGACAATGCCCATCGAGACGGTCGAGCGAATGTCCTTGTCTGGAACAAATGCATCCCACTCCAACGCCTCACGGACAGCGCGCGCGATATCGGTATCTGTTCGCGCACCGATACCCGAGATTTTCACTTGCATTTCATCGACGACGTCGAGGACACCTATCACGCGATGCGCCGCCTCGCGCGCGGCGATCTTCTTTGCGTAGACATCGACTGTTCCGACGAGCGTCACCACGCCGTCGCGCACAGTGACTCCGACTTCGGTTTCGTTGATCCGCGAATCCCACTTCAACTCGTTCAGCACATCGCTCTTGATCTGCGCATCGCTCTTCATCGTGATCGTCGGCATTTTCTGCTCCTTTCAAAGTGTTTCCAAGGCCGCACTCGGCCCAAGGCATTTCCCAAGGCCCATCGCCTCAGAGACGTCATTGATGGCAGAAGAAAGACGCATCTCCACGGGGAGCGTTCCGCGACTCCTGCGTGTCGGCACCTACGCCGCGACCGAAAATCAGGTGAGAATCATTGCGCGGGTCGCAGGACGCGATGTCACCGGCGAAGCGCATGCCGTCAGTACTGCGCATTTTCCGCGATGTGTCACACCTTCGGCGACACTGCCGAACATGAGTCGTTCGAGTGCGCGACGCGGCCGCCGACCCGCGACGAGAAGATCTGCTCGCGTATCTGTTGCTCGCTGCAAGAGAGCGCGCGCGGGCTCGCCGCGCAAGACCGTCGACGTGGCATCGACTCCCAGCTTTCGAAGGGCTTCGGCGACCGCGTGGAGTTCCTCTGCACGAAGCTGCACTACATCATCCATGGGTGGTGTACGAAGCAGCGGAACTTCGGTGCCCTCCACCCATTCGTACTCGGGCAGGACATGCACCAACTCGACACGCGGCAAAAATCTGCCGTGGCCGAAGAGCGCAAGAAATGTCCCCAACGCACCGAGACTATCGCTGTCGAACCCGTATCCAATCACCACGCGAAGACGATCGCTCAACTCGTCGTTCTCATGCACGACGATGACGGGACAGCGCAATCGACGAAGCGCTCCGTCCGCAACACTGCCAAGAAGCGTCCGACGAATTGCTGAAAGTCCGCGATCACCCATGACGACGACGACTTCGCTCTTCGCTGGGTCAAATCGTGCGACTTCGCCTTCGATCACGTCGATCGCCGAACCAATTTTCGCGACGATCACGATGTTGCATCCGCGAGCACGAAGTGGCTTCGCCAGTTGCTCGAGTCGCAATTGCGCCGCTTCTACCAACAGTTGCTGTGCGGTTACCGCTTCTTCAACCGGCGTCGGCGTGACCGCATGCATGAGTTGCATTTCATGCGATGTGCCCTCCGCGAGTCGTACCGCATACGCAAGTGCCGCGAGTGATGCGCGCGAGAAGTCGATCGGTACAAGAATCTCGCGGGGAAGTTCGTGCACGGCTCCGAGAGCGTCCTGCAGTGATTGACTTGTGCGCGAGAGGGGCGTGTTCGGCGAAGACATCAAAGATTCCTCCTGTTGAATTCGAACCTGGGAGCGCCGCGGCTTCGGACATGAAGGGTGTGCGATTCGCGGCCGAAACCGAAGCAGCGACAAGAATGGCGCGAGGCAATGTCAGGGACGAAGCCGCGCAAACATGCGTGCACATGAACTTGCATCCTGCGTGTGGAAGTGATGAAACAATCACCGTGCATGCACGAGGTGTGGGAAGTTGTCTCGATCAACACGTGCTCCAAAAAGCACGCGCTCTAGAAAACACGTGCCCTAAGACACGTGCCCTAAAACACGTGCTCTCAATCATGTGCCTCAGCGTGGACGAGCACAAACTCCTTCGAGCATGCGTCCCTATGGATCATGCGCAGGGCCGCGGCTTTCATCTCAATACCTCGATGCGGGACGGAATGACCCGTCCCCCATGTCGAAGTTGGAGAGCAACGCATCATGGACCGCTACAACGATCGCACTTCCACCGCAACCGTCGATGACATTTCAGATCTCGCGCGTGAACTGGAGCGCATCAAGCAGGATCTCCGTCAGTTGCGCGGAGATATTGCGGGCTTGGGTGCCGACACCGTTCGAGCTGCGCGCGCCGGCGTCAATGAAGCTGCTCGAAATGCGGGCGAACGTGGACGTGCTGCTGCTGAGTTCACCGAATCCCGCATCGCTGAGCATCCGTTCATGTCGGTCGCATCGGCGTTTGCCGTTGGCATGCTTCTCGGCATGAAGTTTGGTGGGTTCGGTTCTGGTTCGGGACGGAAGGAGTGAGTATGCAGGCGATCGCGCGATTTCTCGTACTCGCGGCGGAACTGGCGGAAACAGAGGGCCGCATTCTTCGCGCCGAAGGCGCGGATTTCGCGTGGGCTTTGCTGCGCGGGTTCGCGTTGTCGCTCTTCACAGTGACGCTTTTGATTCTGAGCGCAGGCCTCGTACTCTTCGCCATTTTCATTCGCGTCGAAAGTGAGAGCGGACCGGTCGCAGCGGCACTCACCGCCGCAGGTGTCGCGCTCATCGCAGCCGGACTTTCAGCGTGGACGGCGCGAAGCGTGACCTTGCGTGGGCGGGGGTAACAGAGCTCGCGAGAACGTACCGGACGGGTCCGATCGCGGCGTATATCTCAAACCTCGCACGTCGGATCCCGCAGTTTGTTTGGGGTGTTTCAGCAGCGGCGCGCTTCGCATGAGTTCGGTTCATCGGGTCATCGTGTGCCGACATCTCTCACCACACCATCTGATGCAGTCGCGATCGGACGGCGGATGTCGACCGCGATGACCCACCCGAGTAGTGCCATGGGCGGAATCATGCTCCAGTGCGCGAACGCTTGAAACGCAAAAACGCCGCAAGCAGAGCCAAAGACAAACGCGCCGAAAATCGAGGCGAGGAGAAGGAGCCGCCACCGTGCTTCGTCATCGGCGCGCGAGTGTGTCGCCGCATCACGCTGCGATTTCCCAGCACGCACCGCGAGGCGTTCCATCGCGCGACGAACCGATTCCAAGCCGAGATCGGTCAACACGCCGGTGAGATGTGTTGTCCGAACAACGCCGCCTGAAATGCGCGTGATGGTTGCGTTCTGGAGTCCCATCGCAATCGACGCCACCATCGTCATCCACCAGAGCATCGCGCCCGATTCGATTTGCGTGGGATCGTGGAGACGAACGAGTTGCGCGAAGACCGCGAGCAGCGCGAGTTCGAGCGCCGCAGGTGCAACGTAGACCGATCGGATGCCCCGCCATCGCGCGATCTCTGTCGCACAGGCGGAAAGCACAGCCCCGAGGAAAAACGCAACCAAAATCGCGCCAACAAAGAGTGCGAGATGCCAATCGCCACCTGCAGCCGCCTGTCCGAGTTGACTCGCATGCCCAGTGACGTGACTCGCGACGTGACCGCACACAAGCACCGCGATGATGTTGGTGTACCCAGCCACCCAGGCAAGCGAAATCGCAAGGCGCGCTTGAAGAACAGGTGTATGGGCTGGTGCGGGCGACATCACGGCGAGAAGACTCACGCATCATCGGCGAATTGGCCGCTGCGATCTGCGGAATTCCACCCGGAGCCAACATGATTTCGACCGCCTGCATGCGGTGCAACGCAGATCCTGTACAACGTCGGCATGGCCAACAACGACCGTGAATACGTCCTCGGCACCCACGATGCAGAAGTCGAACGCCTCGCCTTTCAGCACTCGATTTGGCAAGAAGAAGTGCATCGCGCGTGGCACGCAGCAGGAATTGGCGTTGGGGCGAAGGTTGCGGACCTCGGCGCGGGGCCTGGATTTGCGACCGTTGACCTCGCGCGACTCGTTGGTCCGACGGGCGAGGTTTACGCGATCGAACGGAGTCGCCGATTTCTCGATGTGCTTGCGGCGGCTGCGCACAACGCAGGCCACGATTGGATCAAGCCCATCGAGGCCGATCTGATGGCAGCCGCCCTACCCGTCCGTAACCTCGACGCTGCGTGGTGCCGATGGGTCGCGTGCTTTGTTCCGGATCCGCGCCACCTTGTGCGATTGGCTGCCGCTGCCATCCGACCGGGCGGACGCTTCGTTTTGCACGAGTATCACGCCTACTCGACGTACAGCTTGCTCCCCCACAGCGCCGAGATTCGCTCCTTCGTCGAGGCCGTCTACGAGAGTTGGCGTGCGCAAGGCGGCGAACCCGACATCGCCCGCGCGCTGCCGGAGATCCTTGTCGAAGAGGGATTTGAGTTGGTGTCCGCTCGACCGATTGGTTTCGCGGCCCGCCCCAAGGAACGCTTGTGGCGCTGGCCCGCTGGCTTTGTACGGACCAACGTGCCACGACTTGTCGAACTCGGCCTGCGCGACCAAGCGTGGGGCGAACGGGTGCTTCGTGCGCTCGATGATGCAGAAGCGCAACCTGCTTCAATCTTCGTCACGCCGACGGTCTTGGAATTGATCGCGGTTCGACGCGGATGACGTGCCTTTCGCCCGATGCGCGGATGCTCGCGCTGGCGAACTCCGACATCCTCGACGATGTACGAGGTTGAGCTCTCGCGTACCACAGACTTCGTCGATCACACGCACGGCTATTCCAATCGAACGCCGCTTGTTGTACGCTTCGCGTTTCCACCCTCGCGGACTCCGACCCGTGACTCCAATCAGCACACCGATCGTTTCAACCTTCTCTGTTCTCGTGCACGACACGCCGCACGGCGCTGCGCTACGCGCCACGCGTGATCTCGCGCGCGGAGAGCGCATCCTCACCATCAGTGGGCGCGTGCAACGTCATCCAACGCGCTACTCGATTCAGATCGATGTTGGTCGTCACATCGAAGCCGACGGTGATCTGCCCGACGCCGAGATGCGTGTGCGGCATCCGTGGCGTTTCTTGAACCACTCGTGCGATCCGGTCGCGCGCATCGAAGGTGATGCGCTCTACGCGCGCACAACGATTCGTGCTGGTGACGAAATCACTTTCGACTACACAACAACCGAAGCGGACATGGCGGAGCCATTCGAATGTCGCTGCGGTAGTCCGCGCTGTGTCGGCCATGTGCGTGGCTTCTTACATCTCGCGCCACGCGAGCAACAAGCGCGTCGCACCCATCTCGCACCGCACATCTTGCGCATGCTTGAGTCGCTTTCGAAGAGCGAATTCGATCATGACGCGTCAAGCGCAGCCTCGCGCGTATGAGCTCCGCAGAACCGCGCGCGCGCACCGCATCCACGGTGCTCGAGATCTTTGATCGCGTTGCCGAGCGCGCGCCGGATTCGATCGCACTCGACATCCCAGATATCGCTGCGTGGACCTACGCCGAACTCGATCACTGCGCCGCGCGAGTCGCCGATCTCGTTCGGAAACACCTCGAAAACCGCCCCGCGCACGACGTGGTCGTGGCGATCGCGCTCTCTCGCCGCGATCCGTGGCTTTTCGCGTCGCTGCTTGGCGTCATGCGGGCCGGCGCCGCGTACGTCGCGATTGATCCGGTTTTTCCCGCGAAGCAAGCCGCGACCATTCTCGAAGACGCCGGTGCCATCGCGCTGATCGCCGATGACACGCGCGCCGCAGAGATTTTTGCGCACTCGGACGGTTCTTCTCGCATCCCACACATCGCGCCCGCGGTTCTGACTACACAGAGTCTCGACGCGCACACGCGAGCCAACATCACCGGCAGCAACGCCCTTCCGCCGCCCCCCGCTGCCGAAGCGCTTGCGTACGTGATCTACACCTCGGGAACGACAGGAAAGCCGAAAGGCGTCGAGATTGAGCACCGTTCGCTCTTCAATCTCGTCGACGGTGATCGCCGTGAGTTTGCGCTCGGCCCAAACGATCGCGTCGCGCAAGGCTCAAGCGCGAGTTACGACTCAAGCGTGGAAGAGATGTGGCTCGCGTGGGCTGCTGGCGGCACCGTTGTCGTCATGGATGACGAAACCACGCGACTTGGGCCAGATCTCTTGCCGTGGCTGATTGAGCAGCGGATCACGGTCCTCTGCCCGCCGCCGACCCTCCTTCGCACACTCGCATGCGAAGACCCGCAGCGCACGCTTGCAAGAATCCGCCTCCTCTACGTCGGCGGCGAAGCACTTCCCCCCGACATCGCAGATCTCTGGTCGCGCGGGCGTCGACTTGAGAATGGCTATGGGCCGACGGAGTGCACGGTCACCTGTCTTCGCTCGACGGTTCACTGCGGTGAAGAAGTCACGATCGGCCGCGCGATTCCTGGCTCGTTTGCCGCAGTCATCGATCCCGATGATCCTGCGCTGCGTGTGATCGAAGACGACGCGCACGGCGAGCTTGTCGTCGGCGGTGCATCGCTTGCGCGCGGATATCGCGGACAACCCGAGGTCACGCGCACGCGTTTCATTGAACACCCGCAACTCGGGCGCGTGTATCGCACGGGCGACCTCGTTCACCGCGATGTGCGTGGCGAGTTTCATTACCACGGGCGCATCGATGCACAGGTGAAATTGCGCGGATATCGCATCGAACTCGGCGCGATTGAAGCGAAACTCGCAGCGCACCCGAGTGTGCTCGAAGCCGCGGCGACGGTCGAAGACTCAAACACGCCGCAGGCGCGCCTTGTTGCCCACGTCGTTGCGCGCGCTGGATTCGTGATCGACCCCGCGCAGTTGCGCGACGCGCTCGCTGCCGAACTTCCTGCGTACATGGTGCCTACGACCATCGCGACCATCGATGCGATTCCTCGTTCGGTCGGCGGAAAGCTCGATCGGAAGCGCCTACCGCGCATCATCAATGCGCCGCGTGAAACTCGCGAACGTGCCTTTGTCGCGCCGACGACGCCGACCGAGCGCGCCGTTGCTTCTGCGCTGGCCACCGCGCTTGGCCGAGGAAGTCGCTCGCCCGTGCATACAGCGCCATCGGACGCTGATCGATTCGTCTCGATCGATGATGACATCTTCGACGATCTTGGACTTGACTCGCTCACCATCGCGATTGCGATCTCGCATCTACGCGCCGATGAGCGAACCCGCGCTGCAACGGTGCGCATCGCATACGAACATCGCACGGCAGGCGCGATCGCGCACGCTATCGACAACGCGCGTGAACAGAGCGATGCGAAACTTGTCGCGAAAACCAACATACATGCGTCGCGCACGAATGCTTCTTCAGCGCACGCAACAGCACACGATGCCGTACACACGCAGGCGCGCGGCACTTCAAGGCCGCTCGCTTTCACGATGGCGCAAAGTGCATTTCTCGCAGCACTTCTCATCGCACTCGCGCAGTTCCTTTGGATTCCAAATTTTGGCAATCAGATCGAGCATGCGTGGCTCGACGGTGGCGCAGCGACTGTTGGCGTTGCACTCGTCGCGGGCGCAGCGCTCGTCGCGTACACCGGGCTTGCGATTGCCGTTGGAATCGCGGCAAAGTGGCTGCTGATCGGCCGATACACACCGATGCGCGCGCGTCCATTTTCCGCTTGGCATCTTCGACACTGGATCGTCGTGCGACTCGTTTCGCTCGCGCCGTGGGAAATGCTTGAAGCAGTTGGCCTCGCGCCGTTTGCCCTTCGACTCCTCGGAGCACGCATCGGTCGCAACGTGCACATTCATCGCGGCGTACGTCTGACCGAGGGCGGCTGGGATCTCATCACGCTCGAAGACAACGCGACCATCGGACAAGACGCGTGCCTCCGCGCAGTGGAACTTGAAGCAGGAACGATTGTCGTCGGTCCGGTGACGGTGCGCCGCGGAGCGACGCTTGAGACGCGCGCGGGGCTTTCCCCCGGCGCAGAACTTGGTGAAGGAAGTATTCTTCGCGCACTCTCAAATCTCTCGCCGGGCATCGTGGAATCGCACGCACTACTCGACGGAATTCCTGCCGAGAAACTCGCGAATGCGCCCGCCCCACCTGCGGTCACGCCTGCGCCAGCACCGGTGGTGCGCGTCATCATCGGACTCACGCTTTTCGCAATCATCGTGTCAGTGCTCGTCGCACCTTGGACGATCGCCGCTTCACTCTTTGGGCTCCTCCCCGATCACAACGCGAAATCGACTTCGGTCTACGCACATCTTTACGGAGCATCCGACGCACTCATTCCGACCTTCGCCGGACTCGCGCGGATCATGGGCGCCACAGTTTTCGCGGGCATCGGAACCGTGCTCTTGCAGGCACTGCTGGTACGCGTGCTCGGCAAACCACCACGAGGCCCCTACGCACTTGGCGGCATCGCGAGTTTGCGTATGTCGCTGCAGTCGATGCTTGTCGAAGGTGCGGGCCGTTGGCTCTCCGGCACCATCATGTGGCCCATGTGGCTCAACCTCGCGGGAGCGCGCATCGGTCGAGGCTGCGAGATTTCGACCGTGACCGATGTTGTGCCGTCGACCGTCGAGATCGGACGCGAAACATTCTTCGCTGATGGCATCTATCTCGGCGGTCCACGATTGCATGCAGGCACCGCAACGATCGAACCCGTGACGCTCGAATCCTCGTGTTTCGTGGGAAATCACGCGGTTCTGCCGTCGGGGACGCGCCTTGCCCGCGAAACACTCGTTGGAATTTCGACGCGCGGCGACGGGCTCCCTGACGAAGCGGGTGCATCGTGGTTCGGGCATCCGATCTTTCGACTCCCACGACGTGAAATCGTCGAGATGTCTCGCGAACTCACGCACGAACCCCCGCTTGTACGGCGAGTCAATCGTTGGATGTGGGAACTCGCACGCTTCGCGCTTCCGATCGGGCCTGTGTTCCTCGCGCTCGTCATGTATCGCGTGCTTGAAGTCGCGGAGCAAACCGCAGACGCATGGTTGTTCCGCCTCGTGTGGCTGCCATGCGCACTGCTCGCAGCGTTCGCCGCACTCGCGGCGAGCGTGCTACTGCTCAAATGGGTTCTCATTGGCCGCGTGAAGCCAGGAACACACGCGCTCTGGAGTTGTTGGTGTAGTCGCTGGGATTTCCTCTACGTCATGTGGGGCATGTGGGCATCGAAGCCACTTGCGTTCCTCGAAGGATCGCTTCTCCTCGTTGCGTATCTACGGCTCATGGGCTGCCGCATTGGGAAGCGTGCGCTTCTTGGAAGCGGCTTCTCACACGTCGTTGATCCGGACATGCTTCACTTTGGCGACGATGTCACGGTGCAGGCACTTTTCCAAGCACACACGTTTGAAGATCGCGTGCTCAAGGTTGATCACGTCTTCATCGAAGATCGCGCGACCGTTGGCGCGAACACCGTGCTCCTGTACGGCGCACGCGTCGGTCGCGGTGCGATTGTGGAGCCGCACTCCGTGGTGATGAAGCGCGAGGTGTTGGTGGCGGAAACGCGTTATGAGGGCGTTCCGACGCAGCCGATTGGGCCTGTTTTTATGCACGCCGCAGCGACGACGACGACGACGACGAGAACGACACGCGACGCAGTCTGAGACTGTTCATCACGACGGTCACACTCGAAAGTGCCATCGCGACACTTGCGAGAATCGGCGGCAACATCATTCCCGTCCACGGATACAACGCGCCCGCAGCGAGCGGAATCAACACAAGGTTGTAACCAAACGCCCACGCGAGATTCTGTCGAATCACCCGCAACGTCGCACGAGAAAGCGAAATCGCGTGCGCAACCGCTGCGAGATCGTGCGTGACAAGCACGACATCCGCGCTTGCCTTCGCAACGTCGGTGCCGGCAGACATCGCGATACCCGCATCCGCCGCCGCCAACGCCACTGCGTCGTTGATGCCGTCACCGACAAATGCGACGGGCGCTCGCGCGCGCAACTCGCGCAGGAACGATGCTTTCGACTCGGGCGTCATGCCATACCTCGCGTGCTCGGGCACGATGGCCAGTTCTGCCGCGACGCGCGCGACCGATGGTTGAGCGTCGCCGCTCGCGATCCATGCTTCGACATCGTTCGAACGGAGCTCAGCAATCGCCGCGCGCGCAGAAGGACGAAGCGTATTTTCAAGCGCGATGATGCCGATGAACTGTGCATCCATCGCAACGGCGACGCAAGTTTCGCCTTCGCGCGCGGTAAAACGCCCGTCACTCTCCGACGGCAGATCGCGCACGCCTTCGCGTTCAAGCCATGCAGGGCGTCCAACCAAACCGCGCTTCGATTTCTCAGGGGCTCCATCCACGCGATCGCACACCATCGCTGAAACGCCTTCGCCTGCGGTCGCGCGGAACTCCTCCGCGCGATGCACGTCGAGCGTTCGCGCACGAGCTGCTTCGACAATCCCTCGTGCGATCGGATGTTCGCTTGAGACTTCGACCGCTGCCGCGACGGCGAGCAACGTGTTCTCATCGACACCTGCAACAGGAACAATCCGCGTCACGCGGGGTGAACCTTGCGTCAACGTTCCCGTCTTGTCGAAGACCACCGCACGAATGACGGCGAGTTTCTCGAACGCCGCGGCACGTCGAAAGAGAACACCCATTGTTGCGGCACGCCCCGAAGCGACCATCACCGCAACAGGCGTCGCAAGCCCGAGAGCGCATGGACACGCAACAACCAACACGCTGACAAGCGCCTCAAGTCCGCGCTCGAATCGAATCTCGACAGGCGCGACCAACATCCACACCGCGAACGCTGCGATTGCGACAACGAGAATCACCGGAACAAAGATTGCCGCCGCGCGATCGGCCGTGCGCGCAATCTGCGCCTTCGTTGCTTGAGCGTCATCCACCAACGCAATCACGCGTGAGAGCACCGTATCCGTCGCTGCACACGTCGCGCGCACGTCGAGTGCGCCGAGCGTGTTCATGGTTCCTGCGAAAACGCGATCGTGTGCACGCTTGACGACCGGAATCGGCTCGCCTGTCAGCATCGACTCGTCTACTTCGCTCTCGCCGCGGATGACTTCACCATCGATCGGTACCCGTTCGCCTGGTCGAACTCGCACGCGAACACCGGGCTCCACTTGATCCGCCGAGATTTCGCGCTCGACTTCAACGCCATCTTCAACGCGAATCACGCGCACGGCAGGAACAGCAAGCGAACTGAGCGCGCGAATCGCGTCCCCCGCGCGCTTCGTCGCGCGCGACTCAAGCAAGCGACCAAGCAACACGAAGACGAGAATGATCGCCGCAGCTTCGAACCAGAGATGCGAGGTATGTCCGACGTGCGCAGCATCGGCAGAGAAGAGCGCCCACACGCTCGCCGCGTAGGCGAACGTTGTGCCGAGCGAAACGAGCGTGTGCATGTCGGTGCTGAAGACCCGCGCGCGCTCGAGCGCTGCGCGGTGAATCGGCCAACCGCACCAAAGGTAGACGGGCGTTGCGAGTGCCCATTGCGTCCACGCGGCACCTTCGCCCGCGAGCCATGGAATCGAACCATGCGTCATCGCGATGATTGCCAGTGGAAGCGAAAGTGCCGCGCCCACAAAGAAACGGCGACGAAGATCGGTCAAAACGCGCGTTTCTTCGCGCTCGCGCGCCGCCGCATCACGACCGACGGCGAGTTCGAAACCAGCCTGCCGAACGCGCTGCGCGAGTTGCGGCAGCGACGTGCGACTTGGGTCAAACGCGATGCGCGCCTTGCGCGTGGCAAACGCAACGTCGGCCGATGCGACCGCAGCGTCGCCGCGCAGCGCCTTCTCCACTTTGGCCGCACATGCGGCACAGTGCATGCCTTCAACCGGCACCACTTGGACGATCGACCGACTTGTTCCGTTGGTCATGACGGCCACCTCAAAACCGCCACCCTATGGCTGTCACCGTGTCGGGAGTTGCCGTCTCGTCGTTCGCCATGCGGCAACGCTCACGCGAGTTGGTCGAGCCGTGCCTTGACCGCTGCGCGCGGCATGTAGCCGGTCCACGAATCAACGACCTCGCCGTCCTTCATCACGAAGAGCGCGGGAATGCCACGCACACCAAACGCGGCGGCGATCTCAGGTTCGGCGTCCACATCGACGAAGCCGACGCGCACCTTTCCTTCGAGTTCAGGGGCGAGGGCCGCGAGCTCGGGCTTGAGCATGCGGCATGGCGGGCACCACGCTGCCCAGAAATCGAGGAGTACGGGCGTCGATCCCTGAACGACCTCGCGGTCGAAGTTCTCACTCGTGACGTTGAACGTGTTCGGTGCATCCGACATGGTGTTTCCCTTTCAGACTGAGGCATCGCGTCATGCGTGCTCGGCGGAGTGTGCATACCTGCGCGGGCCCAGACTCGGAACCCGATTAGGAACCACGCGCGGGGCGGCGGAGAGCACGCGAGTGTCGCAGATGGTTCGACCCAGCGCGGAAGTTCCGCTTGATTTCGTCCAATAACGCACCCGCCACATCTCGAGTCGCTTGCAACTCTGCCCGCGATTGGTACATTCTTCGATCCCCCGCCGCCCGGCGGTCGGGATTCAAAAGCACGCACCGCGCGAGAGCGCGATGTCCAACACTGAACGAGTGATCCGAACCAGTGAATTCCGAAGTTCGGCGACTGCCTTGACGGGTGACCGGAAGGCCGCGCGGAACGATTGGATCACGAACCGAGAAGAACGACTGGAGCAGCCATGAAGAAGGACACCCATCCGAAGTACTACCCCGAGTGCAAGGTCATCTTCCGTGGCGAGGTCGTGATGACCGTCGGCGCGACGGTGCCCGAGATGAACGTCGAAATTTGGTCGGGCTCGCACCCGTTCTTCACGGGTCAGAAGACCTTCGTCGACACCCTCGGCCGCGTTGAACGCTTCCAGAAGAAGTTCGCCGGCAACTACTTCGACAAGAACAAGAAGAAGTGATTGCCCGACGCGCACGCGTCGCGCGCCCCGCGCGCCCGCGCCTGCGCCCTCACCCACAGATTCCCGAAGGCCGTCGCATTTGCGGCGGCCTTTGGCTTTGATGGGCCTTGGCTTTCATGACTTTCGTGGGCCGACGACTTTCGTGGCCTTCGGTCGCACGCAAGCGTTCTGAATGACCGCGCACCGTCGCGGTACGCTCTTGCAAAGTTTCTCCCCGACCACCGATCGTGTCTTCTTCCCCCGCCAACATCGACCCGCGCGCCGACGCGCTGATCGCGGAGCTTCTCCCAGAGAACTTGCGTCGCGTGTTGTCGCAACAGCGCGCCGAGGACGACGGCATCGCCGCGCAACTTGAAGATCTCGCGATCGCCGCCGATCACCGCAAGTCAAGCGCGCTCTCGCGCCGCCGTTCGGTGCTCGCGCGCACGCTTGAGCCGTTCGCCGCGCTTGAGCGGAGCGCGAACGAACTCGTCGGGCTCAGCGAACTCCTTGCCTCGGGCGATGCCGAAATGGCTGCGATGGCGCGCGCGGAGAAGCCGGAACTCGAACAACGCGCCCGCGTGCTCGCTGAGACGATCGTGAAGGCGCTCGTCACCGGCGACGACGCAGGCATCGCGAGTTTCGTCCTCGAAGTGCGCATGGGTGTCGGCGGCGACGAGGCTGCGCTCTGGGCGGGCGAGGTCTTCGAGATGTACCGCGCGTACGCCGCGCGCCGAGGATGGCGCGTCGACGTCGTTGAAACGAAGCCTGGCGATGTCGGTGGACTCACCCACGCCATCGCGACCGTCGAGGGCGACGGCGCGTTTGCCGCGCTGCAATTTGAAGGTGGCACGCATCAGGTGAAGCGCGTGCCTGCGACGGAAGCGCAAGGCCGCATTCATACGTCGACCGCCACCGTCGCGATCATGCCCGAGCCCGAGGAGGTCGATGCGGCGCTTGATCCAGCCGAGGTGAAGGAAATGGTCACGACGGCGCAAGGCCCAGGCGGTCAGAATGTGAACAAGGTCGCGACCGCGGTGCACCTCATTCACTTGCCGACTGGGCTTGAAGTCCGCATGCAGGAGACGCGCTCGCAGGGGCAGAACCGCGAGAAAGCGTGGCGTTTGCTGCGCGCGCGGGTCTACGAACTGCGCAAACGCGAGGCGGATCTCAAGCGAAGTGCCGAACGCCGCTCGATGATCGGCTCCGGCGACCGCGCGGAGAAAATCCGCACCTACCGCTTTAAGGAAGGAATCGCGGTCGACCATCGCGTGGAGCAGTCGTTTCCGCTGGCGAAACTTCTTGCGGGCGAACTCGACGCAGTTCTCGACGCACTCGCCGCCAAGGACCTCGCCGAGCGGCTCGCCGCGATGTGAGCCGCACGGACGCCTCCCCGCCCCCGCAGTATGCCGCCGCGGTGCCGATACCTTCGGCGCCCGCATGGATTCTGTCTGATCTTGTTTTTGTTCCAAGGGTTGCAGAGCGGTTCGCTGTTAAGTTCTTCGGAGCGCTTGGGCTGCCGTTCCGGCCGCGTTCCCACGCGAAACGCCTCCGCACGGAAGGAACCAAACATGACCGCGAGATCCACGAGACCGGCGCGTGAACCCAGCCGCACCCCGAGCCGCGAACTTGCCGCCGCCCTCGTTCTCAGTACGAGCACGATCCTCGCATTGGCGTCCGCTGCGCCGACCCTCGGCGCTGGCGACACGAAGTCCGTCCCGCCGACCGGCGGCAAGGGCGGCGACCGCGCCGGCCAGCCTGCGAAGGACCACCTCTTCTGCTGCCACCCCGGCCCGCACGGCACGCTCGAGGGCCGCATGATCGAGGTCGACGCGCCCATCCCCCTGCCGCCCCTCGACAGCGCATGGAACTGGGAGACCTTGCGGTGGTGGGGTCCGAACGAGAACCGCATCAATATGGTGTTCGTCGGCGACGGATATCAGGCCGACGACCTCGCGCTGTACCGGACGCAGGTCGAGGGCGCATGGAACTTCCTCGCGGCGAAGCAGCCCTACGCCAGCTACCACCGCTACTTCAATGTCCACCGCGTCGATGTGATCAGCGTCGACCAGGGCGTCGACAACGACCCGACGCAGGGAATCGCGCGCAATACGGCGCTCGACATGGCCTTCTGGGGGGGCGGAGTCGAGCGGCTGCTCAGCGTCGATCTCGCGAAGGCGCAGCAGGCCGCAGGCTGCGCGCCGGCCTGGGATCAGGTCCTCGCGGTCGCCAACAGCTCGAAGTACGGAGGAGCCGGCTGGCGCAACGCGGATGTCGGGACATTCTCCGGGGGCAACTCGGCGTCGTTCCCCCTCGCCGAGCATGAGCTCGGGCACAGCTTCGGCGACCTCGCCGACGAGTACGACTACGATGCGGATCCGCCGCACTACTCGGGACCCGAGTTCGTCGAGCGCAATGTGAGCATCCGCGACCAGCGCACCATGATCGCCGACAACGCCAAGTGGGTCGACTGGCTCGGCGTGTCGCTGCCGGGAATCGGCGTGCACGGGTGCTTCGAGGGCGCCTTCTATCACGAGACAGGCGCCTACCGCCCGTCAAACGACTCGCTGATGCGCAACCTCGGCCTCCCCTACAACGGCCCCTCCATCGAGCAGATGATCGTCAAGATCCATCTCGACACGGCGATGGCCGACCAGCTGACGCATCCCGAGGGAACATCGGTCCGCGCGGGCGGCGCCGTGGGCGCGACGCTTGTCGAGCCGACGAGCCACTCGCTCCAAAAGGTCTGGAAGCTCGGCGGCGTGGTGATTCCCGGCGCAAACTCGGCATTCCTCGAGACGGGCGCGCTCGACATCCCGCCTGTCGGCACCTCGCTGACCCTCGAGGTGACCGATCCAAACCCGCTCGTCCGCAACATCTTCTTCAAGCTGCTCGTCATGCGCGAGGTCTACTCGTGGACCCTGCTGCCGGCTGACGGACTTGCCTGTGCGAACGCAATCACGGTGCAGCCGTCGAATCCCGCGTCGTCGTCGTTCGACACGCGGATCGACACCACGCCCTCGGACGACACGCCCTGCGCCGCGGGCGATCAATGGGCCGTCTGGCGCCGAATCATCGCGACCTGCGACGGCATGATGACGGTCACCGCCTGCCCGAGCGTGTTCGCCTCCGGCCGCGTGACGCTCGCGATGGCCGGCGAGTGTGGGCCATTCGAGGTCTGCTCGACCGACAACGCGACAGGATGCTCGTCGACCTTCGCGAGCTCGATCCGATTCGGCGTGACTGCCGGCGAGGACTACTTCATCCGGATCTCGGCACTCGGAGGCGAGGACGTGGCGGGAACACTCTCGGTCAGCTGCACGACTACGTGCACGACCGGAAGCTGCTTCATCGCCCGCTCGAATCCCGGGTGCAGCGACAGCAGCTGCTGCGCCGTGACCTGCACGGCGGATCCATTCTGCTGCGACTCGCAGTGGGACGGGCTGTGCGTGCAGCGCGCCGAGGCGACCTGCCGTAGCGGCCTCAATTGCGACGAGGCTCGCCTTCTCTGGACCGAGGAGCCTTCGAGCTACGAGTTCGTCACCGGCGGATCGACCCCGACAAGCGCTGCGACACCCTGCGGCCTCAACGACTACCAGCCCACATGGCGTCGGTACATCGCCCCCGCGAGCGGCATGCTGCGCGTCGAGATCTGCACCGAGTTCGCGGAATCGCAGCCGACGCTCGCGCTCTACGAGGACTGCACCGCGCCGCTCGACGCCCTCGTGTGCTCCGCGAGTCCGTCTGCCGACTGCGCGCTCGGCCCGAGCGTCCGTATCGAGCATGCGGTCCTCGCGGGACGCAGCTACCTCATCCGCATCGCCGGCAAGGGCGGCCTGCCGATCAGCGGAACCCTCGAGATCGGTAACTCGGCCGTGTGCGGCTCGGGTGGCCCCTGCCTCGAGCAGCACTTCGAGCCCGGCTGCGACGATCCCGAGTGTTGCGTCGCGGTGTGCAACCTCGATCCCTACTGCTGCACGAACTCGTGGGACAGCTACTGCGTGCAGAGCGCCGCGTCCAGCTGCGCGAGCGCGCCCGGGGACATCAACAACGATGGCGCCGTGAATGCCGCGGACCTCTCGCTCCTGCTCGGCGCATGGGGAGCATCGGGCGGCGCAGCGGACCTCAACGGCGATGGAACGGTCGGCGCCGCGGATCTCGCGCTCCTGCTCGGCGGGTGGACCGGCTGAGTCGGCATCGCGTGACTTCCTCATGACATCACGGCGGCGAGAGCAGATTGCTCTCGCCGCTGTGCTCTTTGTCGATCGCACGAAGGCGCGGCGCTACAGCGCATCGCGCGCGGGGCTACCAACTTCACCAGTGATATGCCAAAGCGCCATGCGCGCTCCGTGCCATGTGCGCTCCGTGCCATGCGCAAGCCACGCTTCGCGTCAGCGCTTGGGTCGTCCACAATCAAACATCATCGCCAGCATCGACATCCACGGCGGGTTCGTGATCTCCAACTGGAAGCCCACGAATTCATCGATCGACGAGTCGAGGCGCTTCGCTCCTCGTGCGAGGAGTTCGCTGTGCGTCGCAGCGTGTCGACGCAAGGCTGCGGGGAGCGTCGGGCGTTCGATCGGTACCGCATTCGACTCAAGTGGCAGACGCTCGAGCGTGTGTTCCGCAAGCACGCGCCGATTGAGGATCGGCGCACTCATGAGCATCGCGGCTGGATCGTTCGCCAGTTGCAGCGATCGATGAATCCAAATCTCCGTCACCGCGCGCTCGCTCGGTGTTGTCAGGAGGAACATGAGTCGCCAAGGGCTTGGCGCTTCTGTCAGCGTTCCGACCTTCGGGACATGCTCCACAAAGGCCAAATCGAGCGGCTGCGTGTTGGCTTCTCCGCGATCGAGCAGTTCGACCATGTTGGTCTCACCGTCTTGGCGCATACGCAGGCAGCCGGATACCGCCGCATCGGATGACAAGTCTGCCGCGAGTGGAGTGACACCGCTTCCACGACGGCTCGCCGTCAAGACGCCACGCGAGGGATCCTTTGGGCTGTACGCCTCGAGCGTGTAGTACACGGGCCACGCAGCGCCGGGGCGAATGCGCCGCAAACCGTAAATGCTCGTGACCGCGGCCATTCCAACAGTGCTTCGCGCGCCCGCCGGGCCAACGAGGAACGATGAAACATAGTGCTTCTGACCGACGCCGTGGATGAGTTCGTTCGCCTGCGTCGCCTGCTTTCGAGCGCGCAGCATGGCATCTTGATCCGTGGCACTGTCGAGCGCACCTGCCGCGACGGCGCGCACAGTCGAGCGATCCCAGAGCGGATTCTCAAGATGCGTGTCGAGACGCAGAATCGCATTTCGAAGTGTTCGGAGCGATGCTTCGGGATACCCGCGATCTCGAAGCGCTTCCAACACCAACTCCCAACCTCGCTGCTTTGGGAGCGCACGAATCACCGCCGCGTGATCGGCCGTGTGCGCGATCGAGTAGATCTGCCATCCAAGTTGCCGTCGCAAGCCGAGCGCTCGACCGCACGCTCTCGCCCCGCTCCCAGGCGGCAACACTTGATCGAGCGCGTCGCGCAATACGCGGTGCAGTTCAAGCGCCGCGCTCGTGATCTGCGCGTTCGCGACATCGAAGGTTGGCGGCTTGGTTCGGGGCATGACAAGAGAAGCTCACGTGAGTGAGGCGCAAGCGTAGCAACGCCGAACACACGCGCGCGAGCAGAAGTGCAACGCTTTTGGAAGCGCTGCGTGCGTCGGGCGCAGTATCTACTGCCTCGTGGCCGAGGTCCCCCAAGAACCACAAGTCGTGTCCGCCACGGACACTCGTCGCAAGAACCTTCTCTGCGGAGCGCGTTCTTCTACGGGAAAACCTTATGCACACGCGACTCAAACCTCGGACAAATCAGACCTCGGACAAATCAGACCTCGGACAAATCAGACCTCGGACAAATCAGACCTCAACTGGCTCGTCGCTCCGCGGTCGCCCGCCCCACTGCTTCGGCTTGCGCCGCTCGGGCGTCCAACCACCTTTCACGCGGACGCGATCGCCGCCAACGATGCGCCGCAGCGCGTCGAGAAGTGGGCGGGCAGGCACGACGCGCAACCGATGTGCCGCAAGCGTGACACGTCGCGCATCGCCGTCGAGATGAACGACCACTTCGACGGGTTTTCCAGGCGTCATCGAGGCGCCGCTACTCGCTTGCTTGAGAAGCCCAGCGACCATATCGAGCGTGTTCTCCGCGGCACGCGCGTCGTCGCCGCCGCATTCGATCGCGATTTCAAGCCGCGTCGCAAGATGCGCCGCCGCATCATCGAGCGGAATCACGCGATCGATGATGATGTTCGGTTCGCCTCGGCCGCGATCGATGTATCCGATGAGCACAATCGCGCGATCGCCTGCGACGAGATCGCCGAACTTTGCAAACGCGTCGGGAAAGAGCACGCCTTCCATCGTGGCGTTCTTGTCGGCGAGCCCGAGGATCATCATCTTCGCGCCCGGGTTCTTGCCTTTCTGCGAAACCAGTGCACGCATGCGCGAGACGAGCCCCGCAACAACGATCGGTGTGTCCTGCGGAAGCTCCGCCGCACGACGAAGATCGGCGGTCGCGAACTGCGCGATCTCTTCACGCCACATGTCGAGCGGGTGACCCGACACGTGGAAGCCAAGCGCTTCCTTCTCGTAACCGAGCGCCTCCATCGGTTCCCACGGCGCAACCTTCTTGAGTTGCACCGCTGCGGCTGCGCTCTCGGTCTTCGTCGAGGCCGCTTCGAACATGCCGAAGAAAGTCTCCTGCCCGCCCGCGCGATCGCGCGCGAGGCTTTGTCCCGCGGAAATCGCACTCTCAAGACTCGCAACCATCGCGGCGCGCTGCTCAGTTCCGTGCAGCGAATCGAAGCAACCTGCCTTCACGAGTCCTTCGAGACCCGAGCGATTGATCGAGCGCGCATCGACACGCTCGCAGAAATCAAAGATCGACTTGAACGGTCCGTTTTTGCGGCGTTCTTCGATGATCGCGCGGATCGCGCCAGCGCCGATTCCCTTGATCGCCTTCAGTCCGAAGCGAATGTGGCCGCCCCACGCGTGTACTTTTTCGCCTGGCGCGAAGACGACCGCGAAATCCTCTTCGGAGAGATTGACATCGGGAGGTCGAACCTCGACGCCGATGTGGCGCTTCTCCGCGCTGTGATCGGGATAGATGAGTTTGCGGCAGTCGTCGAGATAGACCGACCACTCTTCGATCTTGCGCGCTTGGCTTTCGAACGAAAGCACCGCCGACATGTAGTGCGCCGGGAAGTAGGTCTTCAGATACGCCGTCTGGTACGCGATGATCGCGTAACCAGTCGAGTGACTCTTGTTGAAGCCGTAACCCGCGAACTTGAGAATGAGGTCGAAGAGTTCTTCGGCCTTCGCCTGCGGAAGCTCGCGTTCGACCGCGCCCTTCACGAAGTTCGCGCGCGCACCGTTGATGACATCTTGCTTCTTCTTCGAGATCGCCTTGATGACCGAATACGCTTCGCGCAGCGGAATTCCACCGAGGTGGTGCAACACCTGCATCACCTGCTCCTGATACACCATGATCCCGTAGGTTTCAGCGGTGAAACGCTCGACAACATCGTGCACCTTCGGCACAGCCTGGCGGCCGTGCTTGCGCGCGTTGTAGTCGGGGATGAGGTCCATCGGACCCGGTCGGAAGAGCGCGTTCGCCGCGATCAAATCCTCGAGTCGGTCGGGCTTCATGTCGACGAGCAGCTTCTTCATGCCGCCCGATTCAAACTGGAACACGCCGTTGGTGTCGCCGCGCGTAAAGAGCGCGAGCACGCGCTTGTCATCGAGCGGAATGCGATCAAGGTCAAGCGGATCTGCGAGCGTTGCAGCCGTGGCATCGCCCTTCTTCGGTGGCGTGCGCCCGACAGCGCGATGAATCTCTTCCGTCGACAGCGTGTCGCGGATGAGCTTCTTCGCGAACTCGATCGTCGAGAGCGTGCGCAACCCGAGGAAGTCCATCTTGAGAAGACCGACCTTCTCGCACGTCGGCCCATCCCATTGCGTCACCGCTTCTTCTGCCCCGCCAGCTGCGCGGCAGAGCGGAACAATGTCGTCAAGCGGACGCGTCGCGACGATCACGCCTGCCGCGTGCACGCCTTGGTTGCGCGCGTGATCCTCGAGCCCGCGCGCATGATCGAAGACGCGCGAAACACGCGGATCCGCCGAGATCATCTGCGCAATCTGCGGTTCCTTCGCAATCGCCTCTTCGATCGTGATGTCGAGTTCAGCTGGGATAAGGTTCGCAAGATGCTGCCCTTCCGCCGGCGTAAGGCCCATCACGCGGGCAACGTCTTTGACCGCGGCTTTCGCCTTCAAACGACCGAACGTAATGATCTGCGCGACGTGGCCGTACTTCTTGCGCACGTAGTCGATGACGGCGCCGCGACCGTCTTGGCAGATATCGATATCGATATCGGGATACTCCGAACGATCGGGATCGGTGAAGCGCTCGAAGAGGAGCCCGTACTTTTCAGGGCATGCGTTCGAGAGGCCCAACACGTACCCCGCCATCGTGCCAACGCCCGAGCCACGCGCATTCGCTGGAATGCCGCGCTGGCGCGCCCAGTTCACGAAGTCCCACACGATGAGGAAGTACGCGCTGATCGATTTGTCGGCGAGAATCTTGAGTTCGCGCTCGAGTCGCGCACGAATCTGCGGCGTGATGCCATCGGCGCCGTAGCGCCAAATCGCGCCCGCCTCGCAGAGGTCGCGCAGCGCGCGATCGCAACTGGCCTTCAAATCTGAGGGTGATTCAACATCCTTCGTTGCATCGAAGGGCAGCGTCTCGATGAGACGGCAATACGCCTTGAACCACTCGGTGAGATCACCATCTTTCGCGGGGTCGTATTTCGGTCCGTGTCCCGGGTGACGCACCTTGACGACGGGCGCATGATTCTCGCCCTTCGGCAATTTCACGTCACAGCGTGCGGCGATGCGGCCCGCGTTTGCGATCGCTTCGAGATCTTCGGGGAAGAGCGCCTTCATTTCGGCGGGGCTCTTCACATAGAGCGACTCGGGATACTTGAGACGCGCCGCGTCATCCTTGTTTTTCTGCATCGAAATGCAGCAAAGCGTGTCGTGCACGTCATGATCTTCGCGTCGCAAGAAGTGCGCGTCGTTGTCGACGACAAGCGGGAGATCCAGCTCAGCAGCAAGTTTGCGCAGCCACGGATTGATCTCTTCTTGCTCAGGCACATGCCGCTGCAACTCGATGAAGAAGCGCGGTTCACCCTTCTCATTTGGCTTGAAGATCTCGGCGTGCCAACGCGCTTCTTCAACCGCGCGCTTCCAATGCACTGGGTCTTTCCCAGAGCGCACGAAATCGGTGAGGTAGGTCGCGATCGAAGAGCCAAGGTGCCCGTTGATCGCGATGATGCCGTCGGCCCACTGCGATAAGGTCGACTTGTCCATGCGCGGGCGGTAGTAGAAGCCGTTGAGGAATGCATCCGACGAAAGCTTGAGAAGATTGCGCCAACCCGCGATGTTTTCGGCAAGCAGTACGAGGTGGTAGCCGCCATCCTTCTCACCCGTGTGCGTCTTGTCGCGGCGGTCGCCCCACTTCCCGTCGCGATCGACGGCGACATACGCCTCGATGCCGAGGATTGGCTTCACGCCTGCATCCTTGGCCTTCATGTAGAACTCCATCGCGCCGAACATGTTGCCGTGGTCGGTGACCGCGACCGCATTCATGCCGAGTTCCTTCACACGCTTGAGCAGTCGATCGATGGTGTTGCCACCGTCGAGCAGCGAGTACTCGGTGTGGAGGTGGAGATGTGCGAAGACGGGTTCGCCGTCCGCAACTGGTGCTGTTCCTTCAGCCATCGTTCAGCCTCGCGAAACTCGGAGAAGCCGACGCCGCCACGTATGACGCACCACGCGGACTCCGCCGCGCGCACCGCGCATCACACGGACTTCGCCGCGCGGGTCGCATCGTACGAATTCGCTCGCGGCGCTCGACCGATCTGCACGCGAAGTCCGTGATTTTCCGAGGTATCGCACGCTCGGCAGCGCGCCTGCAGCGAAGAACGCGAAGAACGCGAAGAACTGTGCGACTTAGAAAACGAAGTCGTGTTGCAAAATCACGCCTCAGGGTCTTGACGCGGAAGGACGCGCACGTTTTCACGGCCGTCACCACGCTCGCTCGCGGTACCGCCACCGAACGCATCATCGTCGACGCGACGAATGCGAACACCAGATCGCGCCGGACCGCCACCCATCCCCGCGCGAGCACCAACGCCAACGCCAACGCCAAAGACGCGTCGCACAATCCACATCGCCATTCCGAGCGCAACAAAGATCGCAGCGCACCCGAGAAACGCGAGCAGCAATGCGAGGCCGAGTGCGAGAAGAAGTATCGCGACCGGCAACGCGAGCACAAACGTCAACAGCGCAACGAGTGCGCGCTCAATCGGGCCTGCGTTCGGTCGCGCACGCCACGGCGGCTTCACACGGAATCGGCTCGCGGTATCGCGACCGACGGTGAAGACGCGGAATCCGCCAGGGAATCCATTTGGGAATCCACCAGGAAAGCCGC
>JAIXVI010000256.1 GCA_027483065.1 Planctomycetaceae bacterium | reverse complement strand
GTGGCGCTGCGCCAAGCACGCGAAGAAATCTGGCGCATCGCCGCGCGCGTCTTTCTCGCGGATCAACTCGCAGCCCTCGATTTCATGATCGCATCGTGGCGTCGCGAAAACCGCGGCGTGGAAGACACAAGCTTCGTTCGCTTTGACGATTTTGCAGAGCAGCGTGGCGAATCACTGATTCGCGACGTCGCTTCGGGCGGCGGTTTGTTTGAGCCGCTCAACAAGGCGATCGATGAATCGGTCGCGTATCGCAAACTCGGCGAACGCATCTTCTATCTCGCGAAACGCATGCCGACGCTCGCGAACTGGCAGACACAAGCACTCGCGGATGAAGTCCTCGCGAAGGATGAGACGAAGCGCGCGCTTGCAAATCTCGATGGCGTGTCGAAATCGGTTGAGGCGCTTGGCGCGACAGTGACGAAGCTCGCAACTGATGTTCCAAAGTTGGTCGCAGACGAACGCACAGCGATTTTCGCGGAAATCGATCGACGGCAGAAGGACATTGATGCAGCGCTGGGCCAAGTGACAGCGATCGCCGGCGAAGCCGCGAAAGCGGCTGCCGACGCGCGCGCGATTTCAGAAGGTGTTTCGCCGATTCTCTCGGACGCGCAGAAGACATTGGAAGCCGCACAACCCACACTCGATGCGGTGCAAAAACTTGCGGAAACATCCGAGCGACTGCTTGGAAAAGTCGCTGAGTTGAAGGGCCCGCCCACGCCACCAGATCCGAACGCGCCGCCTGCAAAACCGTTCGACATTGCCGACTATCAGAAGATGCTTGGCGACGCGACCGTCGCGCTCGGCGAGGCGAACAAGTTGCTTTCAAATGCTGATTCGCTTGCGGGTTCGAAATCCATCAAGGGATTGATCGACGAAGTGACACACGCCACAGAGCAGCGGATTGAAAGTCTTGAAGCAATGGTGATGCGCGTCGTCTATCTCATCGGCGGTATCGCAGCGGGCATCGTGGTACTGACCTTTGCGCTGCTGTTTGCGTATCGCGCGACTGCTGCACGGACCGTGCGCACTCAGCAAGGAGGTATGAAGTGAACTCTGGTCTCTTACTCACACTGCTCAGCTTGTCGTGGATGCAGAGTGTTGCACCTCCTTCGGCGCCTGAAGGCGCGGGCACCGAAGCGACGAAGCCAGCCGTGACGTCGGACGCAACGAAGGATGTCGACGCGAGCCCGTATCCACGCTTCGTCGAGGATGAAACGATCCAGGGCACGGTGAAGTGCGTTGGAAGTTCATCGGTCGGTCTGATTTTGAACGCTGTTCGCCCTGGATTTCGCGAGGCGCAAAAAGCGATCGAACTCGTCGTTGAGAGTTCCGGCTCGGCTGCGGCACCGAAAGCACTTGCTGCGGGAACAGCGGACCTCGCGCCGATGAGTCGCGCGATGCGCCCGGCGGAAATCGAAGAGATCGAGAAAGCGCGGGGCGCGAAGGTTGAATTCGTCGACATTGCCGTCGACGCGATTGCCATCTGCGTCAACCGCGCGAATCCCATGACGCGCATTACGCTCAAGGACCTCGATCGCGTCTTCGGTCGCGAGCGTCGTCGTGGCGGTGGAACAGCCGTCGTGTGGGGCGATGTTGGCGTCCGAGATACAGAACTCTCTTCGAAAAAGATTGAGCTCTACGGCATGGGATCAGGCTCAGGATCGAACGGCATCGTGTCCGAGTTTGTGCTTCAGGGTGGCCCGTTCCGAACGACGGTGAATGAGGAACCGGTCGCATCGAGTGTGGTGCAAGCGATTGCGACGGATCCGCAAGCGATTGGTTATTGCAGCGCCTATTTCGAAGCAAACCGCGTGCGACAACTTGAAGTTGAGGCACTCGATGGCTCCGGATTCGTCGCACCGACCGAAGCGGCGATTCGCTCGGGGAGTTATCCGCTCGCGCGCTCGATGCGCATCTATTTCGTCAACGATCCAAAGCGGCCGAATCCCGCGGCCATGCAGTTCATGCGCTTCCTCGTCTCAGAAGATGGGCAGGACATCATTGGCGCACTCGGACAGAAGGTGCTCGCGCCCGAACAAGCGCACACGCAGTTCGCAAAGTTGAAGTAACGCGCGGCACTTTCGCGTGCACTCCGTTGTTCTCCGCATTGGTTGGCGCGGGCCTTCCGATACAGTGCGTCGATGCGCACTGATCTCTTCGCGCTTGCACACTTCGCACTGGCGCCTCTCGCGGTTTGCACGTCGCTTGGCTTGGCTCACGAAGCCTTTGCACAGAATGGCGATCGCGCAGGTGAGGAGCAACCAGAACTTCCAGCAGAATGGCGCGTGCCCGCGTCGCCAGCGCTTGATGCAGCGGCGGAGCGTGCGACGTTCTCGATCGCTGACGGTTACGACATTGAACTCGTCGCCGCAGAACCACTCGTCGAAGCGCCTGTTGCATTTCGCTTTGGGCCCGACGGCCGACTTTGGGTGGTCGAGATGCGCGGCTATATGCGCGACGCGGATGGCGCAGGCGAAGATCAACCGCTTGGTCGCATCAAGGTGCTCGACGACGACGACGGCGACGGCCGGATGGATCGCGCGACGGTATTCCTCGACGGTCTTGTGATGCCGCGTGGTATCGCGCACTGGCGCGATGGTTTGCTCGTCATCGAGCCGCCGCATCTTTTGTTTGTGCGCGACACGAACGGCGATGGTCGTGCGGATGAATCGCGCATTGTCGCGAGCGGATTTGCGGGCGAAGGAAATCCCGAACACGCGGGCAATGGACTGCTCTGGACGCTTGACAACACGTTCACGTGCTCACAGCACCGAGTGCGCTTTGTGCCGGATGGCGAGAACATGCGCGAGGAGCGCGTTTCACCGCATGGACAGTGGGGTATCGCGGAAGACGACGAAGGTCGACTGTACTACTCGCCCAATTCCGATCCGCTCCTCGTCGATCTCATTCCAAAGCAGTACGCCGCGCGCAACAGTTCGCAGAAGTCGTTTGACGGCGTGCCTGCGCGCGCGCCGAACGACATGCGCGTGTATCCGTCGCATCTCACGCCGGGCGTGAACCGCGGTTACCAGAAAGGTGTGCTCAAAGACGGTCGACTCGCGAACTTCACCGGTGCATGCAGTCCGCACGTTCATGAAGGCGTTGCGATGGGCACCGACATGGTTGGCTGCGCGCTCGTGTGCGAGCCTGTTGGAAATCTCGTCCATCGATATCGACTCTCCGAGAAGGACGGTCGTGTGATCGCAACACCTGCGGACGGCGACGCGTCATTTCTCACATCGACGGATGAGCGCTTTCGCCCAGTTTTTGCGGCGGCCGGCCCTGACGGCGCGATCTACATCGCCGACATGTATCGCGGCGTCGTGCAACACCGCATGTTCATGACGACCTTCTTGCGAAAGCAAGTGGAAGAGCGTGGACTCGAGCAGCCGCTCGACGCGGGCCGCATCTGGCGCGTTGTTCCGAAGGGCGCGAAGCGTTTTGCTCCACGCGATCTTTCGAAGTCGTCGCCTTCGGAACTCGTCGCGCTCCTCGCGGATCCAGAGAAGGTCGTACGTGCGATGGCACGCCAGCGCATCGTTGAACTTCCAGCAACGAGCGGCGATCAAGCGCTCATCGCCGCGCTTGTCGAACTCACATCGCCCATGCAATCAAGCACGGTGCGTCTTGAGGCGTTGTGGACGCTTGCGGGCATCGGGGTGCTGGACGAGCCGATGCTCGAACGTCTCGCCGCGGATGGTGATGCGATGGTGCGGGTCCACACACTGCGCGTCGCAGAGCGCGTGGCCGACAGCGTGACGCTCGCGAGCCTTCTTGGGAGAGCGATCGAAGATGAGTCGAGCGATGTTCGTGTGCAAGCGGTGCTTTCCTCGGGCGCACTCGATGCACCGCTCCGTGGCGCGATTCTTGAAGCGGCGTTGCGTCGCGATGTTGGTTCTCGTGCGATGCGTAGCGCAGTGCTCTCCGCAATCGTTGGCGCGGAGAGCGATGTGCTCAATGCAGTCGTCGATGGACGTGTTCTTGCAGAAGACGGTGTTGGACCGCGCGCGTTCGTAGCGGAATTGACGGACACGCTTCTCGATGATGGTTCAGGCACGCCTTCACCAACGACACTCGCGCTGATTCTCTCGACAGCATCTTCGGTCGCGGCCGATCGTCCGTGGCTTGCGAAGTCGATGATCGAGCGTGTTGCTGCGCGCCAGCGACTTTCATCGAAGGAACCCGTGCAACTCGTGGCGTCGTGCGAACCTGAAGGTTGGTTCGCAATGCTTGCGAAGCCACCCGAGGAACTTGCACTCGCGATGCCTGTCGATCGCAATCTCTTCTGGCCAGGTCGTGAGGACGTTGCGTTCATCGCGCCGAAAGTCAAGCGTGGCGCTGAGATGTCATTCGCTGATTTCGGCAAGCGGCTCTATTCGAACTGCATGAGCTGCCACCAAGCGAATGGACGCGGACTTCCGCCGGTGTATCCGCCGCTTCGCGGAAGTGACATTGTGCTCGGTGATGCAGAGACATTGGTCAAGATCGTGATGCACGGACTTGAAGGCAAGATTGAAGTCGATGGTCAGATCTACAACCAAGTGATGCCCGCGGCACCGCTGCGAACCGATGAAGAAATTGCGGCCGTCTTGACGTACGTGCGCAGTGCGTGGGGCAACTCGGCGTCGGCGGTCGAGCCTGCGCTCGTGACGAAAGTGCGCGAGGAAACGAAGGGTCGAAATCGCGGCTTCACGTCGCGCGAACTTGGCATCGAAGCGAAGTAGTGTGCTCGTGGTGAAGTAATCGCGGTGAAGCGCTCGTGGTGAAGTGCTCATGGTGAAGCGCTCGGGCGCGGTACCAGTCACGCTACTCGCGCGCGAGTTCCACGAACTCAACGCCTGACTCCGAGAGCAACTCGCGCGACTTCGCGAAGTTCGATTCCCAGTGTTCGTCGCCCTTGCCTGCGCGGTACGTGACGACGCGCACGATGCCCGATTGAATGATCGACAGCGTGCAGTGCACGCACGGCGAGAAGCTCGTGTAGATCGTCGATCCGACGGGCGTGACGCCGTTGCGCGCGCATTGGACAATTGCGTTCATCTCAGCGTGCACAATGAGGTCGTACTTCACGGGGCGCTCAAGGCGCTCAGGGCGATCCTCAATGCCGCGCGGAAGTCCGTTGAAGCCCGTCGCCATGATTTGGCGCGACGGGCTCACGATCACCGCGCCCACGCCGCGCGACGGATCTTTCGACCATCGAGCGATGACGTCCGAGAGATCAAGAAATCGCCTGTCCCACTTGAGCGCGCGCGCTGGATCTTGCATGGCGCGGAATGTACGCGATTCGCTTCGATGTTCGCGCGTGTTGCGCCGCACCGCGCCGCACACTTCACCACGCGTAGAGAAGAAGCGACAAGTCTGCCGCGCCAACATCACCGCTCGCGTCGAGATCTGCGCGATGTCCGTTGGGCGTCGGGCCCCAGGCTTCGAGCAAGAGCGAAAGATCCGCCGCGCTTACGTCGCCATCAAGATCAAGATCGCCGAGCGGCGGTGCGAGCGGCCCGACATCGACGGCGCCAAACGCGCTAATGCGCGCTTGTCCGAGCAAACCCGCGTACGTCGGATTGGTCGCGTCGACGGCCACGCCGGTCGCACCGAGCGTCGCGGTGATCGTGGATCGAATCATGCCTGCAGAGACACTCTTCGACGGCCACTCGGGATGCTGAGCGCGCACGAGCGCAGCGGTTCCCGAGGTAAACGCCGTCGCGAACGATGTTCCAAACCACGCTGCGTATCCGCCACCAGGCACTGGACCAACGATCGATTGCGTTGGAACGGGCACGCCTTTCTTGAGTCGCGTGTGACCAGGCGCCGCGAGATCGATGCGATCACCGAAACTTGAGAACGGCGCTTTGACGTCGTTCCAATCAAGCGCACTCACACCGGTTGCAGCACCGTCGCATGCGGGGAATTCACGCGGGTCGCTGGTATTCGAATTGCCTGCCGCACCAAAGACCGCAACGCCGCGCGTTTCAGCTTCGCCAACGATGTCTTCAAGCGCTTGCGAACGGTACGTTTCGCCCAGGCTCATGTTTGCGATGTGTGCGCCGCGATCGATCGCCCATGCGAGGGCACGTGCGATTTGGAATGTTCCGGCGTTTCCATCGCTGTCGAGGACACGCACCGGAAGAATCGTCGCTTCTGGCGCAACGAGATGGATCAAACCGGCGACAAACGTGCCGTGTCCAACCTGTTCGTCGATCAAGCCATCCGCGTCATTGTCGATGCCATCGCCGACATCTCCGCTTGAAGTAGAACCCGCCACAAAGCTCGCGCCCGCAGGTGAAACGCGCCCGTTGAAGACGGGATGCGAAGCGTCGATGCCGGTGTCGATTACGGCGATGACGACACCTGCGCCGCGCGAGCGTTCGTGCGCCAATTCAATTCCAAGCATTGGAACCGCGTACTGATTGGCGAAGGTCTGCGCGTTGAATCCGACGCCAGAAAGCCAAAGGCTGTCTGTCTTACCTTCGCCTGTCTGTCCGATGTAATTCAGCTCGCCCCACGGAATCGTGCGTGCCGCGATGAGTGCATCGATGCGCGTCGCAACATCTTCCGGAGTTTGCGTACCAGTCAAGCCGTAGGAAATGAGATAGATCGGTCGGCCAGTGATCTGGTCAACCACTCCGACATTCGCAAAATCCGCAGCAAGCGTTGCGATGGTGGTCGCGAGTGTTTCGGCAGAGTCGGCGCGCACGATCACTTCGCCCGGAACAATCGGTTCCGCAGGATCGCCGCCCGCGAGCGCGAGCGAGTGCACGGTCGACGACGCGAGAAGACCGAAGAAGATGGACGTGAACTTGGTGCGCATCAAAGGACTCCCGAAACGACGAAGGGCGCCCACCACGAAGGATGCGGCGTTTCGCGGCGCAAAGCAAGAATGGAATGGCGAAGTGCGGCGGAAGGCCGTGATCCAGCGAGAAAAGCGGCGTGAAATCGATCCGCGATCGTCAATGCTGCAGCATCTCGGACCGGCCAAAGCGTGGTGACGAGTCGGCGCGCGCCAGCGGCGTGGAACGCGCGCGTGAGTCCCGAGAGTTCTTCCCCCGCGTCGACTGCGTGGCGCCCCGTTTCACAACCTGAAAGAACGACGACCTCCGCGTTCAATCGAAGATCCACGATATCTCGCATCGAAATCCATCCGTCCGCGAGTCGCAATCCGCTTGCGGATGGAAGTGTGGGAACGAATCGTCCGTGGCACGCAAGATGCACGATGCGCGCGTTCGTGATCGCATCGGCGAAACTCGCGCGCGTTGCGTCAAGTCCGACGAGCGGTTGCACGCGGTAGAGACGCGCGATGCGTTCAGCTTCTTCGGTGATCAGTGGTGCGTTTTGGTCGGCGAACGCAACGATCGCTGGATGCGCGTTTGAATGATCAACTTCGTCGAAGTTGCCGCACGCGATACTCGCACTTGGCGCAACTTGCATCTCAAATCGCGCGATGAGTGGCTGCTCACCATCATCGAGAAGCGCGAACGGCAATGCATGAAGTGCTCCGCACGGAACAATGACGAGGCGCTGTGTTTGATCGAGATTGCTCGAGCATTGAAGGACGGGTTCGACGATCGCGCGATAGAGCGCGCGCGAAAGCGCATCGATGTTGCGGTGCTCCGAGCCTGCGTCGCCCGCGCGTGCGCCGGCGCGCAAGAGAAAGAGCAACTTATCGACGAGTGTTGTGATGTCTGTCATCGATGCGAGTGCGCGGAGACAACGCAATTCGCCGCGCTCTGCTACGAATGCGATGAGTTCGTCACCTGCGGCGAAGTACGAAATGAGCACCTCGTCAGGCGAGATACGAGCAAGCACCTCGTCAGTCGTGAGCGGCGCGTTGAGTAGCGAACGCACACCTCGCGCCGTTTCCAGACGCGTGAGAATGTCGTCGATCGCACGTTCGGTTGCCGCGAGTTCTGAAAGCGTTGTCGGCTGACTCGATGCACGTCGCTCGCCTGTGCCTGTGTTCGTGCCTGTGTTCGTGCCTGTATTGGGGCGCGAATCGTCCGTGCGCACTGGAGCTGCGTGCAACGCCGAGAGTCGTGCGCGCAGTGAAGCCAGTTGACGTTCTGTCTCGTTTTCGACGGGTCGATCAGTGGATCGATCAAGTGCGCGATCGACTGCTCGCAACATCGTGTCGAGCAGCGTTCGGCTGCGCGCGCGTTCCGTGGTTTCGAACGCCCGCGCGAGTTCGGCCTGACTTCCGCGCTCAAGACCAAGCGCGAGAAGGTCAAGCGCAAGATCCTCGTACGCACGAAGACTCAGGGAGGCGTAGGCCGCGCGATGGCTGTCTGCGCCGAGCGTTGCGCGCGTCGACTCTGCGATTTCCACGGCGCGCGCGAGTTTTTCGATCGCGGCC
>JAIXVI010000190.1 GCA_027483065.1 Planctomycetaceae bacterium | reverse complement strand
TCATCTCCCAGACGCCGCTCCGACACGGCCTGGAGACTCGGGCTCGGATTTCGTGCTAAGGACTCGAGAACAGACGCTTGAGAACTGGAGCCCAACGACTGCAGCCTCAGAGCTGCGATCTCAGGACTGCGATCTCAGGGCTGCGGCCTCAGAGCTGCAGCCTCAGCGCTGCGGCCTCAGAGCTGCGGCCTCAGAGCTGCGATCTCAGGACTGCGATCTCAGGGCTGCGGCCTCAGGACGCAAGTCACGCCTCTCCCGCTCCTCACTCGTCTTCGTCCTCATCGTCATCGCTGCCGCCCTTCGGCGCAGCACTCTTGCCCTTGAGCGCTTCATTCGCGGCGGCCAGACGCTTCTCAACGACACGCTGACGGATATCCGCGAACATCGCTGGATTGTCCTTGATGAATGCCTTCGCATTCTCACGGCCTTGGCCGATACGCGTGCCCTTGTAACTAAACCACGCGCCCGCCTTCTCGATGATCCCATCTTCTGATGCCAGATCGACAAGATCGCCTGTCGTGGAAATACCTTCGCTGAACATGATGTCAAACTCTGCCTCACGGAACGGCGGAGCAATCTTGTTCTTGACAACCTTCGCGCGCACTCGGTTACCAACGTTCTTGTCACCGTCCTTGATCGCACCGATACGACGGATGTCGATGCGAACGGATGCGTAGAACTTGAGCGCCTTACCGCCGGTTGTCGTCTCGGGTGACCCGAACATGACGCCGATCTTCTCGCGCAACTGGTTGATGAAGATCACGATGCACTCGCTCTTCGCAATCGCACCGGTGAGTTTGCGCATGGCTTGCGACATCAGTCGCGCTTGGAGACCAACGACCGAATCGCCCATTTCGCCTTCGATTTCAGCCTTCGGAATAAGTGCTGCGACCGAGTCGATGACGATGATGTCGACGGCGTTCGAGCGGACGAGCATTTCACAAATCTCAAGCGCCTGTTCACCTGTGTCGGGCTGCGAGACGAGCATCTCGTCGAGGTTGACTCCGATGCGCTTTGCCCAAGAGGGATCAAGCGCGTGCTCTGCATCGATGAATGCGGCAACACCACCGGTCTTCTGCGCGTTTGCGACGACTGTGAGCGCCAATGTCGTCTTACCCGAAGACTCTGGCCCGAAGATCTCGATGATGCGTCCGCGTGGCAGACCACGTCCGCCGAGTGCAAGATCAAGACTCAAAGCGCCAGTCGCGATCGATGGGATCGGGGCGAGCGAGTCGCCATCGAGCTTCATGATCGAGCCCTTGCCGTAGGCCTTCTCGATCGCTCCCATCGCGCGTTCAATGGCAGCCAATTTGCCCTTGCGCTCTTCATCCGCCTTCTGTGCGAGTTTGGCAGTTTCAGCCTTGCTCAAACCAGAATTCGGAACGGAACCCGCACCGGAACCTGAGGCGCGTGGCTTGTCTTCAAGCGTGGATACCGCGGAAGAAGACGAGCCTGCATTGCCTGAGGTTGAAGCATTGGAGGTTGCAGCATTTGAACTGGTGTTTGAACGGTTGGTGCTGGTTGGAGTCGGCATCGGATTCGTTCCTGTGGAGAGCCTGCTGCTATTCGCGGGTGTACTCGAGGCAGAGCCTGCTCCAGAGTTGGAAGGCGTACTGCTCTTTCCGTTCTGGCTGGAAGTTGGGCCTGCTGGTTGCGTTGTCGGTTGCGTTGCTGATTGAGTTGTAGCGACCATCTTTATCCCCTTCGTTGGAATGTTGTGGGCTGCAGGGTCCCGAAATCCAGCGTTTTTTGCGCTGAAAATGCGGAAGCCATTCGCGCCGGCTTATGCAAATACTTGAAGTTCTCGATCGAGCGGAGACTTTCCGACCACCGCCCAAGCGCGTTTCTTACGACTTGGGGTACCGAACAGAATCCGATCTTCTGTTCGGTTGATGTTCGTACCTTACCACATCGGACAACTCCGCAAGGTTGTCCCTACTTTTTTCCGAACAGATTTTTGTTTTTCTTTCTCCCGCGCGAGTCCGCGAGAGGCGATCAACACACAAACACGTCAATCGCCGCGATTTACAAGCGCAGCCGATCGCCCCTTTCGCGGACGCCGCCTCGCACGACCAACGCGAACAGCGGTCTGCGCACCTCCAAGACGGAGAAAGCTGGCCAGTCCCCCTGTCGACCCGAACCCAAACACCGTCACAACCGCACCGCTCAATAGTTCGGCGTCGGCGCACGGTACTTCGACATGTCGATCGATCGGAAGTAGGCGATCGTGCGAGCAAGTCCGTCACGCAACGGCACCTTCGGCTCCCAGCCCAATTGGGTCCGCGCGAGGGTGATATCAGGCTTTCGCTGCAATGGATCGTCGGTCGGCAATGGCCGCGCACGGATGATCTCCGAGCGGCTCCCCGAAAGAGAGACCGTCATCTCTGCAAGCTCGCGGATCGTGAATTCCGCGGGATTTCCGAGATTCACGGGGCCTGGCAGCGAATCAGGCGCGTCCATCATCGCGAGGAAACCGTCGAGCAAATCATCGACGTAGCAAAACGAACGCGTCTGCGTGCCTTCTCCATAAATTGTGATTGCCTCACCTGCGAGTGCTTGCCGAATGAAATTCGATACGACGCGACCGTCGAAGGGATGCATGCGCGGGCCGTACGTATTGAAGATTCGCACGACACGGATATTCACTTTGTTCTGGCGCCAATAGTCGAAGAACAGTGTTTCCGCAGCGCGCTTTCCCTCGTCGTAACACGCTCGTGGCCCGATCGGATTCACGTTTCCGCGATAGCTCTCAGGCTGCGGATGGACGTCGGGATCGCCATAAACCTCACTCGTTGACGCGTGGAAAATCTTCGCTTTCACGCGCTTCGCAAGTCCAAGCATGTTCATCGCGCCAAGCACACTCGTCTTCATCGTCTTGATCGGATTGAACTGGTAGTGACCAGGCGCCGCCGGACATGCCAGGTTGAAGATCTCGTCGACCTCAAGCATGATCGGCTCCGTCACATCGTGACGGATGAACTCGAAGTTCTTGCAATCAAGCAGATGCTCGATGTTGGATTTCTGGCTCGTGAAGAGGTTGTCGAGGCAGATGACGTCGTGGCCCATGCGAACCAATCGATCGCAGAGGTGGGAGCCGAGGAAACCGGCGCCGCCGGTGACGAGGATGCGCTTGACCATGGGGCGCGGATGGTACGGGAAATGCGAGGAATCGCGGGTTGCGGCAATGCACCACCGCCGCGACGATGTACTCGATGCATGAGATCCATCCGCCGCCGCAAGAACGCCGCCGCTTCGTCGCTGGCACGATGACGGGCACCAGCATCGATGGCGATCTCGATACCGCACTCGTTGAAATCGTCGGATTCGGCCTCTCGATGCGCGCGCAGTTTGTCGCCGGTCATTCACATGAGCTTGGCGAGCTTGCTGCGGATCTGCGTCGTATCGCGATGCAAGAGCCACTTGCGGCGAGCGCATTCGCGCGAATCGGCCGCGCATTCGGCGAAGCGCACGCCGATGCGCTGACAGAACTCTGCGCCATTGCAGGTATCGCGCCTGATCTCGCGGTCCTGCACGGCCAAACGGTTTTTCACGCGCCGCCACTCACATGGCAACTGCTCGACCCGTGGCCCGTGGCAACACGACTTCAATGTCGCGTGCGTTACGACCTTCGCGGCGCGAATGTCGCCAATGGCGGACAAGGTGCGCCGATCACGCCGCTTGCAGACTTCGTGCTCTTTGGATGCACGGAAGATTTGATCGTGATGAATCTCGGCGGATTCATCAATGCAACCTTGGTTCCATCGAAAGAGCGCGGCATCGACGCGATACGCGGATTCGATGTGTGCGCCTGCAACCATCTCCTCGATCGCGTCGCGCGCACGCGCCTGGGAACGTCTTTCGACAAAGATGGCGAAGCCGCGCTTCGCGGGGTTGCACACGAGCGCACGAGTCGAGAGATCTCACGCGCGATCGCACCGGAGCGCTCGAGCATCGATCGTCCGGATGCGAGCGCTCGACGCTCCCTCGGCACGGGCGACGAGGCCGCGCGACTGATCGAACTCACGAGCCACCTCTGCCCAGACGACGCGTGTCGCACGGTTGCAGATGCCATCGCGGACGCGGCGATGCGCGTGATTTTGTCGGAGACGGCGAGCCCCGCGACTCGCATCCTGCTTGCAGGTGGGTCCGCGAGAAATCAAGCGTTGCGCGATGCCATCGCTCGCCGAACGAATGCACCTGTCCAGACCACGGCAGAATCTCACGGAATTCCGATCCACATGCGCGAAGCCGCGGAAATCGCGATACTTGGTGCACTCGCTGACGACGGGGTTCGCTACGCGCTCCCGCAGGTCACCGGAACCGCATCGCGCGTGATGGATTCGGCGGTGATTGAGCAACTCGGCGCGCGCTCGGCCCCGACGTCTGAACTGAACCTTCACGATTCCTTGACAGCGTAAAGGGACGCAACCCGCATTCTTCCGCCCATGTCAAGCACGAAGGCCGAACTCCTGATCGTTGAAGACGAGCCTGAAATCGCGGAACTCATCGAGTTTCACGCGGAACGCGCGGGGATGCGTCCTCGGAAGGTCCACAGCGGGCGCATCGCGCTCGATGTGGTGAAGCGCGAGAAACCCGATGTCATCGTGCTGGACCTCATGCTCCCGGATGTGGACGGACTTGAGGTCTGCCGCCGTCTCAAGCAGGACGAAGCCACCCGATCGATTCCGATCGTCATGGTGACGGCCAAAGGCGAGGAAGCCGACGTCGTCGCAGGAATTGAACTCGGCGCTCACGATTACGTGACAAAGCCGTTCAGTCCCCGCGTACTCATGGCGCGGCTTCGCAACATCCTGCGTCGCACCAATCCGATCGATGAACCTTCGCCGAAGAGCGACCGCATGGTCCTCCTCGCTGGTCGACTCGTCATCGATCTTGATCGCCATGAGGTCGCCGTCGATGGAAAGAAAGCTGAACTCACGTTGACGGAGTTTGGCATCCTCCACTACCTCGCGGGTCGACCTGGCTTCGTACGAACACGCGATCAAATCATCGCGTCGGTCCACGGCAAGAGCACGGTGCTCTCATCACGCACAGTCGACGTGCACATCACAGCTCTTCGTCGCAAACTCGGCGAACTCGCGGATTGTGTCGAAACCGTTCGTGGCGTCGGCTACCGCTTCGCGGACGCGCGTGCTGAAGAAGGCGAGTGAGGAGACAACCAGTCGTTGCACGGAGTGAAGCCTCAGGGCTGACGCCACGTTTGTGCACCTCGGGTGCGTGGCTCTCGCGACAATTCGCTCGATTTCTATGCACGGCTCGCGCACTGTGTCCGCCGCTTCACAGTTTGCAGAACCCCTGATGACGCGAAACTTCCCGCGTACGATGTCAACCCCGATGCAGAGTTCGGCAGACAACTCCACCGTAACCGCGGCGAATCAAGAGATTCGTGGCGATGCGATGGCAACGCGGGCTTCCAGCGAACAAGCGAATCTTGGCTCATCTGCAACGAATGTTCAAACCACCGATGCGACGCTCGACGCATC
>JAIXVI010000027.1 GCA_027483065.1 Planctomycetaceae bacterium | reverse complement strand
CGTGAAGGCGTGACATGTGAAGGCGTGACACGTGAAGGCGTGACATGTGAAGGCGTGACACGTGAAGGCGTGACACGTGAAGGCGCGACTCGTGAAGGCGTGACACGTGACGGTTTGGTGTCACAACGTCGTGCTGCAACCCCATCGCGAGGACGCGTAGCGCATTGAAGCAATCGCGAGTGCGCTCAGCCGACGACCACGCCTGCGACGGCGCCAGTCAGCCAGCAGGCGAGTGCCCCCGCGACCATCGCACGGAAGCCAAGCTTCGCGATGTCACCGCGCCGCTCTGGTGCCATCGCGCCGAGTCCGCCGATCTGGATCGCAATCGACGGCAGATTGGCGAATCCGCAGAGTGTGTAGATCGCGATCGTCGATGCGCGCGGCGAGATTTCGCCGGCGGTGATCATCTTTGAGAGATCGAGGTATGCGACGAACTCCGTCGCAACGATCGCCTCGCCCATCAGTGTGCCGAGGAGGCGGGCGTCTTCACCAGCACCCATGAGCCACGCGAGTGGCTGGAGACAGATGCCGAGGATGTTCTGCAGACTGAGGATGGGCAGCCCCAATTCTGCTCGCCAAGTCGCGATCGGGAGCCAACTCTCATTCACCTCGCTGAGCGCCGACAAAGGCCAATTCAGAAGCGCGAGCAGCGACACGAAGGCAATGAGCATCGCGGCAACGTTCAGGGCGAGTTTCAGGCCATCGGTTGCGCCTTCGGCCGCAGCGTCCATCACATTGGTCGAGGTGCGCGGAAGATCGCGCATCGCGTCGATCGACTCGTCGGCGGGCGTTTCAGTTTCGGGGCACATGAGTTTCGCCATGACAATCGCGCCGGCGGAGGCGATCACACTCGCGGCCATAAAGTGCTTCGCAACTTCGATGCGTGACGCTTCGCTGTCGCCTCCGACCATCACGATGTACGCGCCCATCACACTGCCCGCGATGGTCGCGAAACCGCCGACCATGACGCACATGATCTGCGACTGCGTCATGCGCGCGATAAAAGGTTTGACTGTCAGGGGCGCTTCCGTCTGCCCGACGAAGATGTTGGCAGAGGTCGACATCGCCTCAACGCCGGTAATGCCGAGCGTTCGGCGCAGGACGCCCGCGAACACGGCGATCACCCGCTGCATGATCCCGAGGTAGTACAGGATCGACATGAGCGAGCCGAAGAAGATGATGATCGGCAAGACCTTGATGGCGAAGATGAAGCCCCACGCGCCGCCTGCATCGGCCGCGTTGCCAAAGATGAATCGCGTTCCTTCGTCGGCAAAGGAGACGACCTTTGTCACCGCCGCGGCGAGGACGTTGAAGATCGCAACGACTGGCGTGAATCGAAGAAAGAGGAACGCGAGTGCGAACTGCAGCGCAAGCCCGCCGAGCACCGTCCGGCGGTTGATCGCGCGACGATTGGTCGAAAGCATGTAGCCGATCGCGAGGATGGCTCCGACGCCGAGCAGTCCTGTAGGGTCCATGGGGTCTCCAGCGTCGCAAGATACAGCAGACGCCCCGGGGTGACCGTATGCTCGCGTCCATGGCAGCGCCGAAGCCCCGTGTCCTTGGCCTTGAAGAAGCGATCCATGCGATCGCCGTAGAGACTTTGGCACTCGAGCGCCGTGCGGTGGTCGGTATCACGGGCGCGGTGGCGGCAGGAAAATCGACCTTCGCGCAACGTCTCGCTCAGCGTCTCGCGCAGCGCGTGGGAGGCGAGATGGGTGGGCACGCGCGAACAGTCGACATCGCAATGGACGCGGCGATCGACGCAACGTCCGATGCTGCATGCACACCCGTACTCCCAAGTCGCCGCGTGGTCGTCCTCTCAACCGATCACTACCTGCCCGATTACGACCGGACGCCTGAACATCTGCGCGATCTCCCCGAATCCTCAGACCTCATTCGTCTCGCCCATGACTTGAGCGAGCTTCGCGCCGGTCGCGCGGCGCGTGTGCCACAGTGGAGTTTCGAAACGCACGCACGCACTGGTGAGATCGATGTCGAGCCGGCGGATCTTGTCGTGGTCGAGGGGCTGCATGCGTTGCACGAACGACCGCGCGCCCACGTGGATGTCGCGGTGTTTCTCGAGGCTCCGCGCGAGGTGCGATGGGAGCGCGCGGTGGAACGAGAGCGAGCGGGGGATCGACCTTGGCCGATCGAGTATCTCGCGCACTTCTTCGAACATGTCGCGGAGCCGACGTATCAACGTTCGGCGGCGCAGTACCGCGACAGCGCACACTGGGTTGTGCGCAACGCGTGAACTCGGAACGACAAGCCGACAGAGTGCATGGGAGCGCATCGCCGCGCGTGATCTCGCAAGGACCTCGCGGCGACTCGCGGCGACTCGCGGCCGCGTTGCTTCACGGCGTTTACGTGCCACTCGCGAGTTTCGCCGCCAACCGAGCCCGGTTGTTCACGCCGAGTTTCCGATAGATTCGCCGAGTGAACTCCGTCACCGTGTGAGGCGAGATGCCAAGTTGCCGCGAGACATCGGTCCGTGACGACCCGGCGGCGAGTCGCAAGGCGACGTCGCGTTCACGTGCGGTGAGTGCGACTTCTGAGTCGGAGTTCCGCGACAACGCGGGCGCGGTTTCGGCGGTGCTTCCGATGCACTGCATGATTGGAAGCGGGAGGACGCCTTCTGCGAGCGGCTCGACGTCGATCGCGAGCATGTAGTTTGAGTCGACCGGCGCTTCTGGGCCGAGACCCGCGACGCGCGCTTTGGCGCCGCGGACCACCTTGACGATCTTCTGCAAGAGTTCGTACACCTCGTTGACTTCGGGCACGGTGAGCTGCGCGGCGTCGATGGAGTTCCAGTGAAAGTCACCGCGCGTACGTTTTGTGCGAGGCTTGACTTTGGCACGGAGATCGCGATGGGTTTGATCGAAGAGTTGCTGCATTTTCTGCTGCAGAAGTTCCTCTTCTGGAAGGTCGCGCCGATACGTGATGCGCAGATCTTCCTGTATGGTTTTCCATCGAATCGTGCGGTTTTCGCGGGTTGCCGGCACAAGTTCTACCAATTGCGCTTGATGGAGCGCATCGATCGCGGCCTGCACCTGCGCGAGCGGAATGCGCGAACTCACCTGTACTTCGGAAGCGCTGGCCGCGCGTCGAAATCGACGGATCGACTCCCACACTTGCAGATTGATCGGATGTGACACGGCCTCAAGAACGCCAGCGGTCGCGATAGAGAGCGGCGCGTCTGATGAGTGTCTTGAACGGCCGTTCTTCCGGGAGTGACTGATCCCTCGTGGAGGCTTCATGGGTTCGAGTTTAGGCGAGTTTCAAAAGTACTCTGTCACTCAGTTGTGCGACATGAACGAACGACGACGAAGATTTTTGTTCTTCGGTGAGATGTCCAGTTTTCAATCGTGATGTCGCGATGAAAGTGCAGTCGACCAGCGCGATTTCTGGGTTTTGCGGGCCCAATCGAGTCAAAACTTCAACTTCGAGAGTTGTCCCGCAAGGAAAGCAGCGTGATTTGCGCAGGTTTCTCGGCGGCGGTCGCCCGTTGGATCAGCGGCGCGCACTTCGCTGCGACGGCTGAAAGCACGCCGCGCACGTTGCGAGAAACTCGCCAGCACCGCCGACGACGATGCGCTCGGTCGCCGCAATGAGCCGCTCGCTATG
>JAIXVI010000026.1 GCA_027483065.1 Planctomycetaceae bacterium | reverse complement strand
ATCGCGTCCACGATCGCATCAGCCGTTGTGTCGTTGAGCACAAATCCACTGTCTTCAGGCACGAATCCGATGCGCAACGCCAGCCGTTGCGTGCGAATCTTCAGCGACTTCAACGCGAGAAACACGAGACACCACACCGACAGCACAATCACAGGAATCGGGATGCGGCCGAAGCCCGTCATGTACTCCCAAATGACAGCGCCTGCTTCACGATCCTTGATCGCGTACGCGAGGCCATAAAGCGCTCCTGACACGAGAACCGTCAGCAGGAGACATGTCACCGTACTTGGCGTCGTCGCTGCGCCAATCGGCAAACCAACGCGCGCTTCAGGGTCGACACGATTGAAACGAATCGCGCGGAACTGTTTGTCCTTTTCGATGGCACTCATGACGGGTTCCTCCGATAGATCAAGACTGGACCCGCGGGAGTTCCGTCAGGCACTTTTGTTGCCTGTCCTCGCTCGACCGTGATCGGCATGACGGACCACGTCGCGGCGCTTCGCGCGAGTACGAAGAGATCTTCGCTTGCGCCAGAGACGCGTGCGACGCGCGGCCCAGACTCGCTCTTCGGAGCGAGCACGCCAACAGGAACAAGTGCCGAAAGTGCGTCGCCGAGTCGGCGACTCTCGCGCTCAACGTCTGCGCGCATCGCAGCAACGTCGGGGAAACTCGCAATCGCGTTCGAAGCCTCCGTCCGCGCCTTGCGCCAATTGACGGTTTCAGGGTCGTAGCCGGCAGCAACCCAGTCAGCGATCAGCGCATTTGCTGCTTCACTCCGACAACGCGTTTGCCATGCTTCGAGCGCATCGCGCAGTTTGCCCGACGCATGTTCGGACTGCACAAGAATTCCCGCTGCATCGCGCAGGGAGCGGAATTGAAGAAGTGGGTCGCAACTCTTCGCGTTCACGATGTCGGTGAAGAGGAGAAGCATGATTGGTAGCACTTGATGTGACTGCCCCGTCGCGAGCGAGCTCTCAGCACGCCCCCATGCGAGCGAAATCGGGTTCGGAAACGGCTTCCCCGTGATATCCACCGCTGGCACCGCGAGAATCGAGCTCAGTTTCTCAGGATCGAGTGAAAGATCCGAGATGTCTTTCAGCGCGCGCTTCACGGCGTCCTTTTGCGCCGCAGGTGCGCCTGGAGTGGTCGGTGGCCGCCGATAGAAACGGCGTCCATCTTTGACGGGGACTTCCTCGATCCCCGCAAGGCGCTCGGTTGCGAGTCCAACTTCAACTCGTTGCGGCGACCACAACAGTGCGCCCGCGTTTGGGTCAAGCGCGTCGGCGAGACGCGTCAGAGTTTCGCGCATCGGTGCCGCAGGATTGGCGTCGACAAACGTGCGGATCTCACCCACCGCTCGCGCCGCAACTTCAGGGCTTGGTCGATCGGAAAGCATCGGGCCGAGTGCCGCGGCGAGTTTGGGACGCACCTCAACGCGCCATGCATCCATCGCGCGATACGCGTCTTGGCAGGCGAGCGCCTGCTCAAACGCGTTGAGCTGCGCGCGACGCACGAGTACGGGGCCATGCGATTTCAGCGCACTCTCCACGCGCTCAATGAACTGCTTCTCTGACGTGACGGGCGCAAGTAGTTTGTCTTCCGAGAGATCTCGCTCGGCGACACGCAACGCATCGCTCCGACTCTTTGCCTCCGTCATGCGCTGTCCAACGGCGTTTCGCTTGATATCGATACGTGACACGCTCGCCTCGTGTCCATCCGCGCGCGACGTCGCTTCGTCGAGTTGTCGCTGCATCGTTTCAAGCGCTGCGATGTAGTTCGTCCAGCGCGAAGCGTCGAGAATCTCCGCGTCACGCCACGCGTCGGGCAGCGGCCATGTGAGGAGTGCGCGATCGACTTCCGCAAGCATTTTCGTTGCCAGTTCGGTTGCGGCTGCGTCAAGTGCATCGAGCGCTGCGGCACGCTGCGTATCAACGCGTTGGACCGCAGGTTTCTCTGTGTCCTCGGCATCCGCCAGTGCCGCAGCGAGTGCCTGCTTGAGTGCCGCAAGGCGCGCACGCGATGGATTCGCGGCCAATTCGCGCTCGGCATTCGCGACCAAGGTTTGAATCTCGGCCGTGCGATTTGCTCGCGCAGCGAGAACTGCATCTGCTTCGACGAGCGCCGACGAGAGTTCGGTGCCTGGCTCGCCGACTGACGCGCGAATCTCTTCAACAAGCGGCCTCAGTCGCGCCGCGTCTTTCGCCGCAACCGCGTCGCGCAGCGACTTGACGAGCGCTTCACGCTCTCGTTGCGCGGCGTGGAGTGAAAGCGCGATCGCTCCAACAACAACCAAGACGAACGCACCAAGGACCGAGCCTGCCAGTACCAAGCGATGCCGGCGACGAACACGCTCGCGCTCCGCGTCCACAAACTGCAGCGCGCGCTCAATCAATCCGTCAGGCGCAGCGCGGCCAACGTCGCGAAGCGCCGCAACCTGCGCTTCAATTTCCGCCACGCCGCGACGCTCATTCAGCAGCACTTCAAGCCGCTCAACTTCGCCTTCAAATGCGCGCTGTTCCGCCTCTTCTTGCTCGACGCGCGTCAACCACGCGAACGCAGGCGCGACGAGTTGTGTCAACTCTTCCGAGGGCATGCGTCCTGTTTCTTGGTGGACCGCAGCCCACTCGCCCTCAAGTCGAAGAATGTCGCCGCGATCCATCCGCGATGCCGCGGCGTGAATCTCCTCAGCGAGTTGTTGGTATCGCGCGCCCGCCTCGACCGCTCGCAGCGGCTTCACCTTCGCGAACAATTCATCGCGCAAGCCGCGCGGAACGCTCGCCACCCATTCATGCGTTTCGAGCGCGACGAGCGCTTCGTCGAGTTCCTCACGCGTTGCCGCACGATTCCGCAACTCCGCCATCGAGCGGAGCCACTCGTTCTCAAGCGCTTCAATCTGATCGAGCCACATGCGATTGCGCGAGTCCTCTGCGCGCAACTTTCGAAGAATGCGCATGCGCGCAAGAAGCGGCTCGCGACGCATCGCACTCAGGCGAAGCGCATCGAGTTGCGGCCGAAGTTCATCGGCACGCATCGCGATGCCAGCGAGTCGATCGATTTCCTCGCGACGTGGAAGTTGGTCGCCGCGCATCGCGCTTCCGACGACGACATTCCAACTCGCAGAAACTTGCGGATCGTTGTTGGCGAGTTCAACGAGCGCATCAGCTTCTTGCGCAAGATCTGGGAAATCTGTGACGACCGACGCTGCTTCACTCACGAGTCCCTTCGCCGAGAATTCAAAGGCGCGGTCGATCGCGCGACGCATCTCTTCAACGCGCGCAATGATGTCTGCGCGCAGCGCTTCCACCGCAACAGGATCGACCGTCGTCGTGCGACTGACGCCAAGAAGTGATTCACGAATCGTGCGGGCGCTTGGGTTCTGACTCATGCGATGCTCCAACCACACTTCTGAAATCGATCAGCGGGCAAACGCCGCAAGCAAGAAAAGAATCACTGCGCCGAGTACGGCGAGTCCTGAGTAGAGAATGAGCGCGATGGCAATCGGTGGCCATTGCAGATTCGAACGGCTGTAGATCGATGCACGCGCGACGTCCTGCACGGCACGAGGATCGCGAGCGCTCCCAAACGAATCCACCAAGTCCGTGCCCGTTCGGCCGGGCGACGCTTGAGAGGCTGCACCAATCGAATCATCGAACGACGATCGCTCGGCTTGGGCGACTGGCGCGGCAGGCACCTGCGCTCCCGCCCGTGTCGACGCAGCGAACGCATCTTGCTCGCGCACGCCCGCTGCCGAACTTCCAAGCGCCGACTGCACCACAGGATTGACCCGCGTGTTCACGGGGCGCGAGGTTGGCTCGACCGTCTGACCACGTCGCGCAGCGTTCGCGGCATCGCTTTCACCTGCATCCTCATCGCGTTCAACGCGCACAACCCGTGCACCTGGTTCCGCGAGCATGCGCGCGAGGCCGGGCGCTTCCGCGCGCACGAACCGCAACTGACATCGGACATGCGGCAACACCACGAGGGGGCGCGTTGAAAATGTCACGTGCCAACGCCGATCGTTTGGCATCAGCGCGAGTACATCGATGACGAGTGGCAGTGCGTCGAGCGCTTCGGGGAGAACGACGTAGACAACCGCTTGCGGATGATCGACAAGCGATTGCGCGACGACTCCAGCCCAACCCGCATCGAAACCCGCCGCGCTCCACGCATGCGCTGCGCGAACTGGGAGGTCACCCGTCGGAAGCACCGGAGGCGTTGTGCGCTCAGTCACTTCAGGCGTTCCCGTTTCAAACGCGCCGAATTGCCCGAGCATCCACGCGGGGCCGCCGAGCGCCCGCTCATGCGGTTCAAGTACCAGGTGATGTGCGATGCGATTCGGGCGGCGACTCGCATCGACACCGTTCGGCGCAACGCGCGACAGGACCGTGTACGGCCGGCCGCGAACCGTCACGATGCGATGTGCCCATTCGACCGTGTCGACACCAACTGCACGCGCGCTGTCGTGGTCGTAACCGCTCACATCTTGCAGGCCCGACTCAAGGCCAGCGGGAAGCCCGCGCGTCATGATTGCGGTTGCGAAGCCCGACTCGCCTCGAAGCCCGCGCACCACCGAAGTATGAACGACTTCGAAACTCATCCGACCGCGTGCTCCGGAAAGAGTGCGGGCTCAGCCTCGGAGAGTGCAACAACAAGCGGCGCAGCGGGCCACACCGGTTTGACATCACGTGGACGAATCGCCAAGCGCGTGCCGAGCGTTGCGGAGCTCGGAGGGTTACCAAGACCGCTGAAGGGAACGATGCGGAGATTTGGGTCGAGTGCGCGCGCGGTCGCGAGAAGCTCAGGCATGTAGCGCGCGAGGAATTCTCGACAAGTGGCGTCTGCGCGTTGAAGGACTTCCATCGGCGGCACCGCGATCGATTGCCCTGAGCGGAAACCACCGAAGTCAGCTGCGATCGGCGGATCTGTGACCGAACCCCAGATATCCGCCTTCGACAACGCCAACACAATTCGGAATGGAAGCGGGTCGTATGCCGAAAGTCCGCGCAAACGGCGAACGCGATTCGCAACTTCGATGAGGATGAGATCCTGCCGCTGATCGATGCTGCCTGCGCCACCCACCGCTTGCACCGCCTCGCGACCACCAAGTCGCTCGATGACGCGTTGGTCCTGTGTTGGATCAACGACGAAGACCAGCGCGCGCGAAACTCCGAGGTGTCGTGTCACGGGTTCGTGCGGCGCATCGGCCCCGGGAAGGAAGTGTTCGCCCGCGTTGTCGTAGAGACACAGCAGATGACGCTTCCCTTTGCGCCCCACGACGAACAACTGCGGCTTCGGCGCGGTCCAATTCGCATCCCCGACGCGAAACGACCGATAGAGCCTGCCCGCGAGATCCGTCTTCGCGATCATCGCAGGGCTGTCAGGCGTTGAAGAGCGAAAGAGAGAACTCTCGAGTTCGAGCGTGAGGTCATTCAACGATGGATCCGCATCGACGAACTCAAGGCCATCGACCACGAGGCCGCTGCGCAAACTGAAACTCGCGGCCGCGAGCATGACGGACTTACCCGACGCAGGTGCGCCGACAATCGAAACGATTGCCTGCGGCAGTTCGAGCGCGGCTGGCGGCAATTCCAAGTGACAGCGCATGCACGCCATGCGCGATGCGCTCGCGCCGAACGGATCGATTGCGCGACCGCGGGCATCGAAACGGCTCGGGAGGAATCGCATCGCGGCGCTGTCGCCGAGCACCGGATCACCCATGAGCGCTGCGTGTTCGGCAACGTAACGCACCTGTGCCGGCGGAAACTCCGCCCAACAGTGCGGGCATGTCACGGAAGAGACGAGTGAGCGAGTGGACATGGGTTGAGAGCCGAAATGAGAGATCTTCGAAGTCGCTTGAGGTCGCGAGATGCGCGTCCACTACTTCGGCAGTGGGTATCGCTGCTCGAGGTCTGGCGGAATTCCGATCGGACGAACGCCGAGCGCGCGGGCCTGATCAACGTCGACCGTCAGGAGTTGTGCCGAGAGTTTCATCAACGCCTGCACTGCGTCAGGGCGCCACGATCCATCCGGCAACTGTGGATCGCCCTTGGCGCAGACCGCGTTCCACTCGGCGAGCGCTTGTTCGGCATCGCTTAACCCCTGACTGAACGCGGCATTCCCCGCTGCGCAAGCTGCTTCGAATTGGTAGAGCGTCGGATCATT
>JAIXVI010000245.1 GCA_027483065.1 Planctomycetaceae bacterium | reverse complement strand
GAGCGCTTAGGTACGACACCATCTCAGCCCGCGGCGATTCACTCGCCGCGAGGCTGACCGGAGCGAGCAAGAGCGGGCACCTGAAGCGCAGCTTCAGCAGCCCACCAGTTGCGAGCGCTTAAATCACGGCACCACACTTCGCACGTGCGTCTCGACCAGTTGCTCTGGGTCCACTGGGCCCGGAGCTTCGGTCATGAGGTCGCCGCCCGATTGCGTCTTCGGGAATGCGATCACGTCGCGGATGTTGTCGGTGCCCACGATGTGCATGACGAGACGGTCGAGACCGAACGCGATGCCGCCGTGTGGAGGCGCGCCGTACTTGAGCGCATCGAGGAGGAAGCCGAACTTCACCTTCGCATCTTCTTGCGTCAGGCCGATCAGTTCGAAGACCTTCGCTTGGACGCTTTGGTCGTGGATACGAATCGAGCCGCCGGCGATTTCGCTGCCGTTGAGGACGAGGTCGTAGCCCGCCGAGAGGCAGCCACCCGGATCGGTGCCGAGGATTCCGAACTGGTCGGGATTCGGACTCGTGAACGGGTGGTGAAGCGCAACCCAACGCTTGCCGTCGTCGTCCCAATCAAACATCGGGAAGTCGACAACCCACAGGAAGTTCCACTTACCTTCAGGCACGATCTCAAGGTCGCGCGCGATCTTCTGTCGAAGTTCGCCGAGCGTCTTGGTCGCAATGTCGTAGTGATCGGCGGCGAAGACGACGACGTCACCCGGAACAAGCCCGAGTTTCTCGATGAGTTCGGCCTTCACCGGCTCACAGAACTTCGCGACGCCCGTCTCGAAGCCGTTGGCGCCGAGCTTCGTGTAGGGAATGCCGCCTGCCTTGAAGGTCTTCGCGAAATCGCTGTAACCATCGAGCACCTTGCGTGTGAGTTTCTCGTTCGGCGTGGGCACACGGATCGCCTTAACGACGCCCTTGCGGCCAGCCTTGACCTTCGCGAGCGCATCCTTGAAGACGCCAAACTCAGTCTTCGCGGCAATCTCGGAGACGTCGCGAATTTCAAGGCCGTAACGCGTGTCGGGGCGATCGATACCGAAGCGCTCCATCGCTTCCCAATACGACATCCGTGGCACTTCGCCGATGTCGTAATTGAAGAGTTCTTTCCAGAGGCCGCGCGCGAAACCCGTCATCATGTCCATGACGTCTTCGCGTTCGACGAAACTCATCTCAAGGTCGATCTGCGTGAACTCCGCTTGACGATCGGCGCGCGGATCTTCGTCGCGGAGACACTTGCAAATCTGCAAGTAACGATCGCAACCCGCGACCATCAGAATCTGCTTGAAGAGTTGCGGGCTTTGCGGCAGCGCGTACCACTTGCCGGGGTGAAGACGCGCAGGCACGATGAAGTCGCGTGCGCCTTCAGGCGTCGTCTTGATGAGAAGCGGCGTCTCGATTTCGAGGAAGCCGTTTTGGCTGAAGTAGTCGCGCGCAAACTTCGTGATGCGCGAACGCGTGCGCAGAATGTGCTGCATGCGCGGACGACGCAGATCGATGTAGCGGTACTTGAGGCGCGTTTCTTCGCCGATCTTGTCGGCATCGTGGTCGTCAGGGAGAATCGGCGGGGGTTCGGCCGAGTTGAGCAGCTCGAGTTTCTCGGCGACGATTTCTACCTCGCCACTCGCGAGTTTCGGGTTGGCTCCACCCGCGCGCACACGCACCTTGCCTGTGACTGCGATCACGTACTCGCGACGCAGCGTGCGCGCGAGCGTCACGAGTTCGGCGGGCGACTGCTCGAGGTCGAACACGACCTGGCAGAGGCCTTCGCGATCGCGAACGTCGGTGAAGAGAAGCCCTCGACCTTGGTCGCGGTAGGTGTTGATCCAACCGGAAACGGTGACGGTCTGTCCGACGTGGCTCGAACGAAGCGAGCCGCACATGTGGGTGCGCTTGAGCATGGGGGCGGGATGGTACCGATTCCCGCCACACGCGGAGGCGATGAAGAGCGGTGAAGAACGATGAAGAACGATGAAGAACGATGAAGAACTTTGAAGAGCGGGGGCGAATCGCCATCGCGATGGCGATCACGTGCTGCTGCCGCGAGGCCATCTCCGCGTTGAGATCGAAGCCGCTACCTTGCCGCGCGTGGCAAACGAGCGCCGCATTGTCCTCTTCACCGCGCAGGAGCCGTCGGGCGATGCCCACGCCGCTCCCGTCATCGCGCGATTGCGCGAGCGTTACCCCGAGATCGAGCCCGTTGCGTGGGGCGGGCCCAAGATGGAGGCCGCCGGTGCGACGATGCTTGGTCGCACCGCCGACGATGGCGTGATGGGGCTCGCGGGCATCTCAAAGGTCGTTGAGGTGAAACGGCTCCACGACGAAATCGTGGGGTGGGCAAGCAAAAATCCGGTCGCGGTCCATATGCCGGTCGACAGCCCGAGCGCGAACTACCCGCTGTGTGCGCGCTTAAAGCCGATGGGTATCAAGGTTGTGAACCTGGTGGCGCCGCAGCTGTGGGCGTGGGCGCCGTGGCGGATCGGCAAGGTGCGTCGGCTCTCTGACATTTTGCTCTGTCTCTTGCCGTTCGAAGAGGAGTGGTTCCGCTCGCGCGGCGTGGTGGCGAAGTTCATTGGCCATCCGCTTCTTTCGAAACCGATTGATGTGGCGCGCGCCGACGCCGAAGCGGCAGCACTCCCCGCAGGTGCCCCGAAAATCGTGCTGCTGCCGGGTTCCCGCTCGTCTGAAGTGCGCGCGAACGGTCTGCTGATCGCGAAGACCTTCGCGCTTGTGCGCGCTCGACACCCGCAAGCCGCCGCGATCGTTTTCGCTTCAAACAGCTCCAATGCCGAGCGTTTTCTCGCCGCGTGCGGAGGTGTGCTGCCTGATGGCGTGCGCGTCATGGTCGCGGGCCGCGACGGAACGATCGAAGGCGCGATTCGTTGGGCCGACGTGGCGATTGCGGTCTCGGGAACGGTGAGTCTCGACTGCACGCGCCAATCGCGGCCTGTCGTTGGCGTCTATCGCACGAGTTGGATCGAGGCGACGTTGGCGGGTTTGGTTTTGCGGAGCCCGAACCGCCTGCTTCCAAACATTGTCGCGGGCCGTCGCATTGTTCCTGAGTTTGTGCCCTACGCAGGCGGCCCCGAGCCGATCGCGCGCGAGGTCCTTCGATTGATCGACGATGCGGCAGTGCGGTCGCGCACTGTGGCGGATCTCGACCACGTGGTCGCGCAATTCATGGCGCGCGATCCAGCTCCGATCGCCGCGGAGGTCTTAGCGCAGTCGGTCGCGGGGAAGCGGCTCGACAATGCCGCGCTCGACCAGATCGTCGCCCACGCCATGCGCGCGGAGTGATCGCGCACGAACGTTTGCGTTTGCATTCGGGCGGGAATCAAACCTAAGTTCGGTCTGTCCTTCGGCCGCCGCGCGCGATGCCTGATGGGGATGTTTCCTGTAGACTCCGCGCCCCGGAACCTGACCGAGGAATCCATCCATGAAACACCGCATCGCTCGTACCGCCGCCACTCTTCTCGCTCTTGCGGCACCAGCCGTCCTTGGAACCGCCGCCCTCGCAGCGGACGCCCTCGCGAACAGCGTGAAAATCGTCTCGAGCCTCCCACGTACGGGCAGCGCCAATGCGCAGACGACCTCGATGGTCAATGGCATCAAGATGGCAATCGCGGAGGTCGGCGGCAAGATCGGCGACACGACCATTCTTTACGAAGACTGGGACGACGCGAGCCCACAGCGCGGCAACTGGGACCCCGCGGTCGAAGCGCAGAACGCCGATAAGGCGATCGCCGACACCTCGGTCGTCGCGTACATCGGTACGTACAACTCGGGCGCGGCCAAGATCTCGATGCCGAAATTGAACACGGCTGGCATTGTGATGGTGAGCCCGGCGAACACCGCGTCCGGTCTGACGAAGGCTGGCCTCGGCGAAGCGAACGAGCCCGCGGTCTATCGCCCAAGCGGCAAGATCAACTACTTCCGCGTCGTCCCGACCGACGATGTGCAAGGCGCCGTCGCTGCCGATTACGCGAAGGAAATCGGCCTGAAGAAGGTCTTCATCCTCAACGACCGCGAGGTGTACGGCAAGGGTGTCGCGGGTGCGTTCGAAGCGCGCGCGAAGGAAATCGGCCTCGAGATCGTCGGCACCGACGGACTCGACGCGAAGGCCTCGAATTACAAGAGCCTCGTCACGAAGATCAAGCAAGCCGGCGCAGACCTCGTCTACTTCGGTGGCACGACGCAAACGAACGCTGGCCAGCTCGCGAAGGACATCGTTTCGGGTGGCCTGAAGGCGAAGTTGATCGTTCCTGACGGTTGCTACGAGAACGCGTTCATTGAGGCCGCAGGCGCGAAGGCGCTGCAAGATCGCTGCTTCATCACGTTCGGCGGCGTTGACCCGAAGCTCCTCAAGGGCAAGGGCGCCGAGTTCTACGAGAACTACAAGAAGACCTACAAGACGGAACCTGAGGGTTACGCGGTGTACGGCTACGAGTGCGCGAAGGCGATCCTCGCGGCGATGGAGCGCATCCACAAGGCTGGTGGCAAGATCGACCGCGCGACCGTGCTCGCGGAAGTCGGCAAGACCAAGGACTTCCAAGGCGCGCTCGGTACCTGGAGCTTCGACGAGAACGGCGACACGACGAATCGCACCTTCAGCGTCAACACCGTGAAGAACGGCGAGTTCTCAACCGTGAAGGTTGTGCAGTGAGTGACCGTCGCGCGCACGCTTGCGCGCAGTCGAGCGCAGACTTCAAGACGGTGTTCGCCACGGCTTACGCCACGGCTTACACCACGAGTTTCGTTCTGAGTATTGAGGTTCTTCGCGGATGACTGAGACCGAAGTTTTCCTTCAGCAAGTCATCTACGGCCTGTCGAACGGCATGATCATCGCCCTCGTGGCGCTTGGCTACACGATGGTGTACGGCATCGTGGAGTTGATCAACTTCGCGCACGGTGACGTCTTTACGCTCGGTGGTTTTCTCGCGCTGACGGTTGTTGGCGCGCTCGGCGCGGCAGCAATTCTTGACCCGAACACACTGAGCGACAGCTCACATTGGCTGCTCTTGGTCGGACTCGTGGTCACTGCGGGTCTCTTCTGCGGATTCCTCAACGTCGCGATCGACAAGGTTGTCTACAAACCACTGCGACGCGCGCCGAAACTCACCCAACTCGTCGCCGCGATCGGCGTCAGTTTCATTCTCGTGAACATCGCGCTCTTCTGGGGCGGCGCGCCGATGGAAGTCTTCGGCGGCGGCAACGCGGCGGCGGCGAGTAAGGACTTCCCCGAGATTCTCGAGGGTTCGAATCTTCTCGGCGAGGATTCCAACGTCGTCTTGCGACTCGAAGACCTCGCGATCTTCGTCATCACGATTCCGTTGATGATCGGCCTGACGCTCTTTGTGAACCGCACGCGACTCGGCCGCGGTATGCGCGCGACCGCGCAGAATCCGATTGCTGCGCGTCTGATGGGTATCAACACCGATCGCGTTATCGCGGCGACCTTCCTCATCGGCGGGTTCCTTGGCGGCGCGGCGAGTGTGATGTGGGCGATCTACAACAACACGATCTCGTTTCAGATGGGTTTCCGCGCGGGTATGGATGCGTTTACCGCGGCCGTGCTCGGTGGAATCGGCAGTCTTCCCGGCGCGATGATCGGTGGCGTTCTGATCGGCTTGATTCGCGCGATGAGCGACCAGTACATCGAAACGCGTTGGACGAACGTCGTCGTCTTCGGTGTCTTGATTCTCATTCTCGTCTTCCGTCCAAGCGGACTCCTCGGACTCAAGCAACGGGAGAAGGTCTGATGGCCGAGCGCCGATTCAGCTTCTTCACCCGCGGACAGTGCATCGTGCTGGCGTTGCTCGCGGCGACGCCGTTGCTCGACCTCGCGTTCCCGTCGATCCAACTCAGCGGTCCGATGCGTACGGTCGTCGTCTACGCGATCCTCGCGCTTGGGCTCAACGTTGTGGTCGGTTGGACGGGGCTCTTGAACCTCGGCATCGCGGCGTTCATGGCGATCGGCGCGTACGCGTTCGGCATCCTCACCGCAGAGGTCTATCCCTTCCAAGTCGGCTTCTGGTGGGCGCTCTTGCTCTCCGGCGCGATCGGCGCGTTCGCCGGTTGGCTGCTTGGCGCACCGACGCTGCGTTTGCGCGGCGACTACCTCGCGATTGTGACGCTCGGCTTCGGCGAGATCGTGCAGGATGGCCTCAAGAACCTGCAGGCGATTACAAAGGGAACGGAAGGCATCAATCCGCTTCCGAAGCCAACGGTGCCTTTTGGCGCGGCGATTCAAAGCGGGCTTGAGATTGTTGGCATCGCTTCAGCGCCGGCCGCGACCAAAGCAGCCGAGGGTGTTGTCGCAGCTTCATCGAACTGGTTCGAGATCTCGAGCGCAACGCCTGCGCGTTGGTTCTATCTCTATCTCATCTTGCTCGCGGTGGTGATTTTCTTCTGCCGCAACCTTGAGTTCAGCCGCCTTGGTCGACAGTGGTTTGCCGTCCGTGAAGATGAACTCGCCGCGCGTTGTATGGCGATCGAACCAGACAAGGCGAAGTTGAAGGCATTCGCCGCGGGCGCCGCGCTCGCCGCGATTGCGGGCGCACTGTTTGCAAGCCACCTCGCTTCGACCGGCGAACCCGCGAACTACGACTTCCAAGTGTCGATCTTGGCGCTCTGCATCGTGATCGTTGGTGGCATCGGCTCGATCACGGGTGTGGTGCTCGGCGCGATCGTGATGGTCGGCCTGAGCAACGTGGTGCTCCCCGCGCTCACGCAAGCGATGCAGCGCGCCGGAATCGGTTCGACGGAGAACGTGCTCTCGTCGCCCGACAACTACAAGTACCTCATCTTCGGCCTCGCGCTCGTCTTGATGATGCGCTTCCGACCAGACGGCATCGTGCACACTCGAAAGGCGGTGAAGAAGTGAGCGCCGCTTCTGCTTCTGCCACTGCGACATCTGCCGCGCCGTCGTTGATTTCGGTCGAGAGCGTCACCATGCGCTTCGGCGGGCTGACGGCCGTCAAGGACGTCTCTGTCGAAGTGAAGTCGGGTTCGATCACCGCGGTCATCGGGCCGAACGGTGCAGGAAAAACGACGCTCTTCAACGCGATCACGGGCGTCTATGAACCAACGGAGGGCCGCGTGCTCGTGGCGGGGCGCGATCCGCAGCGCGCGTGGACACCGCGCGTCATGTTCGGCGTTGGGGCGACGGCGCTGTCAACCGCGATTTTCCTCGCGGTCCTCGTGCGCGTCGAAACGCTTTGGCAAAGTGCGATCATCGACAACTACGTCTTCCAGAAGCCATTCCCTTGGATGAAGGCGATCGCTGACTTCTTCAGCACGTTCTTTGGCGGCGGCTTCTTCGGAACTTGGCTGCCGCTCCTTGTCGGCGCGCTTCTTGGCGGTGCAGGGCGCTTCGTCATTTGGTCGCGCACGCGTCGTACGCCGGACGTGATCGCCAGCGCAGGCGTTGCGCGAACGTTCCAAAACATCCGTCTCTTCCCCGAGCTTTCGCTTGTTGAAAATGTGGTCGTCGGCATGGATCGCCGTCTCTCGACGGGATTCCTCGGTGCGCTCTTCGCGCTGCCTTCGGCTCTGCGCGAGCGAGGCAAAGCTCGCCAAGATGCGCTTGGTTTGCTGAAGTTCGTCGGCCTCGCTGATCGCGCCGAGACGGCGGCCGCGAATTTGCCGTACGGACATCAGCGTCGACTCGAAATCGCGCGTGCGCTCGCTTCGAAGCCAGCGGTCATTCTGCTCGATGAGCCCGCCGCGGGCATGAACCCGACGGAGACCGTCGATCTCATGCGACTGATTCGCGCGATCCGCGAAGCAGGCACCACGGTTGTCCTCATCGAACACCACATGCGCGTCGTGATGGGGATCTCTGACCGCATTCACGTGCTGCAGTACGGCGAGAAGATCGCAGAAGGCACACCCGAGGAAATCCGCAACGATCCGCGCTGTATCGAGGCGTATCTCGGCAAGGAGGAACTCGGATGAGTTCGGGTGCGCCGCTCTTAGAAATCAAAGGAATCGTCGCGGGCTACGGCTCGGTCGAAGTGTTGCACGAAGTTTCGCTCGAAGTCCGTGAGGGCGAAATCGTCACGCTGATCGGTGGCAACGGCGCGGGCAAATCGACAACGTTGATGTGTGCGTCGGGCGTGGTGCCGCTGCGTGCAGGTGAGATTTCGTTCGCAGGCGAGCGCATCGCGCAGGTGGGCGGGGGTGTTCGCGCGGACTTGCTTGTGCCACGCGGCCTCGTCCAGGTTCCCGAAGGACGCCGCATCTTCCCGCGCATGACCGTGCTCGAGAACCTCATGATGGGCGCGTACACCCGCAACGACCCAGCGGGTGTTCAAAAGGATCTCGCGCACGTCTACGAACTCTTCGACATCCTCAAGAAGCGCTCGTCGCAACTGGGCGGCACGCTCTCGGGCGGTGAACAGCAGATGCTTGCGATCGGTCGCGCGATTCTTTCGAAGCCGCGACTCTTGATGATGGACGAGCCGTCGATGGGTATTGCGCCGCTGCTCGTCGCGCGCATCTTCGAGGCGGTGAAAGAACTCAATCGCAGCGGCTTGACGATCTTGCTCGTCGAACAGAATGCGCGCGCTGCGTTGCGTTTGGCGCACCGCGGCTACGTCCTTGAGACGGGGCGCATCACGCTTTCGGACGATGCGCAGAAACTCCTTGTCGATCCGCGCGTGCTCGCGTCGTATCTTGGCGAATGAGTGCGCACGAATGCGCACGAATGCGCACGAATGCGCACGAACCCGCAGATTGCAGCTGTTCGCGTTCGTCCCGCGAGGCCGATCCGCTAGGATGGCCCCATGCGTGATTTCCGCCTCTCTGGAACGCTTGAGCGACGTGCGCTCGGCTCGTATCAACTCCCACTTGGGGTTGCGGAGACGAGCCTGAAGGAGCCCGTCCAGGGCTACACCACGCGCTTTCAGGAAGGCACGGAAGAAGAACCGGACACCTACGTCTTTCACGCGGTCGTGAGCCACGAACGCCTTCGTCCGCTCGTAGACGCCGCGTTCAACCTCTTGCCGAAAGAAGTGACGCCAGTCGTCGAGATCGGTTCGCGCGATGCCTACCGCACGATCGACACGTATCTTGGCGAAGAGCCCATGCCGCTCGTTGAGTTTCTCCGCACGTGGTACGAGTACGAAGAGGTTTTGCTCGAAGACGTGAGCATCGGTGTTGGCGCGAACGCAGAAGACCCGTGGGTCGACATTTTCGTCGACAGCTGGAAGGGGCTTCTCATCTCGGTGCCGGTCGAGATGCGCGAAACCGTCGAGAGCATGCTTGCCGAACACGGTCTGCAGGAGGTTTTGGCAACGTGGGATGAAGAGATGCCCGACACGCACGGCGACGAAGGCCTCGTGACGCGCGACGTCCTTGAGATGGTCGACGATCACTCGCCCGACATGGACGAGTTGCTGCTCGTGATGCGCGAGAAGTGGCTGCTTGAGCTCAACGTCGATCGTGAAACGAACGTCGATGAAGCGGGGCGTCACTTGGGCATGACGCTTTGGCATGCGATCGTGCTCGCGCAGAGTGCCGAGGGCGAACCGGATCGCGGCGCTTACATCACGGTTTGGATGACCGCGGGCAGCCTTGCGCAAGCAGAGGAGTTGCTCGAGGACGCGCTGCTCGATCATCCGGAGTGGGTCTTTGAATCGATCTACACGATGGATCGCGTGGCGTACGACGATCGACCTGCGTCACTCTCGAATATCCCCCCAACGCGGCGCCGCGCTGCGGTGCACGAACTCGATATTGAACCGTGGGGTTCAAATGGGGGTTCAAATGGGGGTTCAAACGGGGGCACAAACGGGGGCGCAAACGGTGGTGCGCCACCAGAGGGCGACAGTGCCAACAACTGATTCGCATGCGCACTCCGGTGACGATGCGCCGTGGTACGCGGGTGGTTTGCGCTTTGAGTGCTCGCAATGCGGGAACTGTTGTTCCGGTGGCCCAGGCGCCGTCTGGTTCACGCCAGACGAGGCCGACGCCATGGCCCGTGCGGTGGGCCTCTCAACCGAGCGGTTTCTCGAGCAGTACACGCGGCGCATCGGTGCGCGACGTTCGCTCAAAGAACTTGTACGCGACGGGAAACACGACTGCGTGTTCCTCGACCGCGACTCGCGACCTGGCAAGGCGGTCTGTGGGATCTACAAGGCGCGCCCCACCCAATGCCGCACGTGGCCATGGTGGCCGGAAGTCGTCGAGAGCCCGGAGACATGGGAAGACACAAAGCGGCGCACGCCGTGCCCAGGCATGGGCAACGGACCGGTGCGGCCGTTCGTGGAAATCACGATTGGTTTGAGCGGCGGGGCGTGAGGCGTCTGCGTTCGGCGCGCGATTCCAACGCGGTGCTGAGTTCAAAATCTGGCTTTTGCAACGTTGCCGTGCGGGCTATTCTCCCGCCCCATGGGACGCTACAGCATTTCGGATTTCGTTGAAACCCGCTCGCAACGTGATCGTGGCCAAGGCCTCTTTGAACTCGAGAGCGAACGCTTGCTCGAGATCAACCTGCAAGGCAACGTCTGGACCAAGACGGGATCGATGGTCGCCTACCTTGGCGCGATGAAGTTCACTCGTGAAGGCGTGTTGGAACACGGGATTGGTCGCTTCCTCAAGCGAGCCGTGAGCGGCGAAGGCACGCAATTGACGAAGGTTGAGGGAACCGGTCGCCTGTATCTGGCGGACGATGCGAAGAAGGTCACGATTCTTGCGATGCAGGGTGATGACATCTTCGTGAACGGCAACGATGTACTCGCGTTTGAGCCAACGCTGAAGTGGGATGTACAGATGATGCGGAAGATGGCGGGGATGTTCGCGGGTGGTCTCTTCAACATGCGATTCACGGGCACGGGCATGCTTGCGATCACGACGCACTTCGATCCGCTTGCCCTTGAGGTTCGGCCCGGTCAACCGGTGTTCACCGATCCGAATGCGACGGTCGCGTGGAGCGGTTCGCTCGCGCCATCGATCCACACGGATATGAGTTTCAAGACGTTCCTCGGTCGCGGCAGCGGCGAATCGATTCAACTGAAGTTTGAGGGACAAGGCTTCGTTGTGGTTCAGCCGAAGGAAGAGGTGTACTTCCAGCATCACGCGAGCGGTTCTTGAGCGCGACGTTGTTTGAGCGCTCGCGACTGGCGGGCTGGTGAAGCTGCGCTTCACGTGCCCGCTTTCGCTCGCTTTCGTCGGCGCCCCTCGGAGTGAATCCTCGGGGGCCGAGGTGTGTGGCTTTCGCTCGCTTTCTCGTTTGCCACACCAAAGTGAGCCGCCGCAGCGGCGAACGCGAGAATGACGAGCGCACGTAACCACCACACAAAGAGCACCACGGAAAAGCACCACGGCCCAGCGCGAGCTGGGCCGTGGTGCTTCATAGTTGTTTGATTGGATTCGTTTCAAACTCGGCTGACGTGGCTCAGATCAGAGCCCTTCTGAGAGGCTT
>JAIXVI010000264.1 GCA_027483065.1 Planctomycetaceae bacterium | reverse complement strand
TCCGCGTGGCGAAAGTGCGTGTCCGCCGTCACGAAAATGCGGCGCTCGGTCTTGACGAGTTCCTTCGCGGTCGACATCCGCGCAAGGTAGCCGCATCCGCGCGAGGTAGCCGCATCCGCGAGAGGTAGCCGCATCCGCGAGAGGTATCCGCATCCGCCGAAGGTCGCCGCCGTGCCCGAGCCGTACCATGCGCGCCATGCGCACGCTCGCCAATCTTGCCGTTCTTGCCACGCTCGCCTCGACGCACACGTTCTTCGCGACAACGCTCTGCGCACAGCAGGAACTCCCCCGCTACGGCGGCGTCAACTTGGTCAACGAAACGCCGGAACAACACGACGCACGCATGAAGTGGTTCCGCGATGCGAAGTTCGGCATGTTCATCCACTGGGGCGCGTACTCAACCGCGGCCGGTGAATGGAACGGCAAACGCGTGCCGGGCATCGGCGAGTGGCTCCTCTCGAACGCGCAAATCAAGCCCGAGGACTACGCGGTCTTGCAGAAGCAGTTCAACCCCGTGAAGTTCGACGCGAAGGCGTGGGTCGACATCGCGAAGAACGCTGGGATGAAATACATCGTCATCACGTCGAAGCACCACGATGGTTTCTGCTTGTGGGATTCGGCGCTCACCGAGTGGGACGTCGCAAACTCGCCATTCGCGCCGCGCGATCCGTTGAAGGAACTCGCCGACGCGTGCACGGCCGCCGGTATTCGGTTGTGCTTCTACCACTCGATCATGGACTGGCACCACCCCGACTACCTCCCGCGCCGCACGTGGGACACGCGCCCGACGGAAGGCGCCGACTACCAGCGCTACATCGCGTACATGAAGGGGCAGCTCAAGGAACTCACGTCGGGCAAGTATGGCGACGTCGGCATTCTGTGGTTCGACGGCGAATGGGAAGGCACATGGACGCACGAGATGGGCAAGGATCTCTACGACTATTGCCGCGCGCTCGACAAGGACATCATCATCAACAACCGCGTCGACACGGGACGCTCGGGGATGGAAGGCATCACGCGCGAAGGCGATTATCGCGGCGATTACGGCACGCCTGAACAACAAATCCCCGCGACCGGTTTGCCCGCGGGCGTTGATTGGGAAACGTGCATGACGATGAACGACACGTGGGGCTACAAGAAGTACGACCAGAACTGGAAGTCGACGCAAGACCTCGTCCATAAGCTCATCGATATCGCGTCGAAGGGCGGCAATTTCTTGCTCAACGTCGGGCCAACCGGTGAAGGTGAGATTCCCGCGCCGAGTGTCGAGCGCCTCGCCGCGATGGGCGCGTGGATGAAGACGAACGCGCGCGCGATCTACGGAACGCAGGCGAATCCGTTCCCCGAGCCGCCATCGTGGGGCCGCATCACGCGCGCGAAAAACGACGATGGCAGCGATCGCCTGTATCTGCATGTGTTCGAGTGGCCGAAGGATGGAGCGCTTCGTTTGTCGGGGCTCTTGAGTGACGTGCGATCCGCGCAAATCCTCGGGCAACGCACGCGCAATCTTTGGCCTTCCGAACGCGATGGCGACGCGGTCGTCTTCAAGTTGCCGACAGAGCCGCTTGATCCAATCGCGACCGTCGTGGCGGTTGATCTTGCGGAACCGCTTGCGTTTGCGGCGCTCCCAGAAATCAACGCAGCCGATGATCGCTTCACGGGCTCGCTCGACGTCGATGTCAAACAGCCCGCGTCGAAAGTCACCTATCGCTACACCACCGACGGCAGCGAACCTGTCGCGTCGAGCACGCCTGCAGGTACACCAATCACGCTCTCGAAGAGCACCACGGTGAAGGCCCGCGGTTTCCTTGGTGATCGCCCGGTGACGCGCACGGTTTCTCGGCGATTCGAACACCTCGATCCGATCACCGCCGTGCAAACGCTGAAAGCGGATCCTGGTTTGCGCTTCAACGCCTACGAAGTGCCCGAGTCGATCAAGACCTGCGCCGAGATCATGAAAGCGAAGAAGGTTGGCGAAGGCGTCGCGCCAGAGCCGTCCGTCGCCGTCAAGCCGCGCGAAGAGAACTTCGGGCTCGTCTTCCAAGGATTCATCGACGTACCTGAGACTGGCGTCTATCGCTTCTTCGTGGATTCAGACGACGGCTCCGTGATGCTGTTGCATGGAAACGTCGCCGTCGACAACGACGGACCGCACAGCGCGACGGAGAAATCAGGGGCGGTTGCCCTCGAGAAGGGCATGCATCCGATTGAGATTCGCATGTTTGAAGCGGCGGGTCAGGATTTGTTGCGCGTGTCGTGGATGACCCCTGGCAGTACCAAGAAGGTCGTTGTTCCGGCAACGGCGTGGAAGAACTGACGCGATGCGATCAACCACGCTGCGCGCGGACTTGCTGCTGCTTTTCGCGGCCATGATTTGGGGCTCGGGATTTGTCGCGCAGCGCCTCGCGAGTGAACACCTCGACGCGTTCGCGTTCAACGGGCTGCGATTCACGTTCGGCACGCTGTTGTTGCTTCCGATTTTGGCATTCGCGCCATGGCCAACGCACGTCGCGCGCACGAGTGCGACGCGCGCAACGTGGCGCGGCGGCTTCATCGCCGGAATCGTGATGATGCTCGCCGCCAACGCGCAGCAACACGGGCTCGCATCAACGACCGCGTCGAACGGCGCGTTCATCACGAGTTTGTATGTCGTCTTCGTGCCGTTTCTCGCGATCGCGTTTCATCGACAGCGCATCGGAAGCCCTGTGTGGTTCGGCGTCGCGCTCGCGGCGATCGGGCTTGTCCTCCTCGGACTTCAGCCGGATTTTTCGGTGAACGCGGGCGACCCGTGGGTGCTTCTCTGCGCGGTGCTCTGGGCAGTGCACGTTGTCGTCGTCGGCATCTTCTCGCGCGATGCGGAGCCGATTCGGTTTTCGTTGATTCAACTCGGGATGACCGGCGTCGGCAGTCTCGCCACGATGTTCGCGCACGAGGGCGTTGCACTCGCCGCGATTGAAGCTGCGAAGTGGCCGCTTCTTTATGCCGCGGTTTTGCCGGTCGCTACGGCGTTCACGCTGCAAGTCATCGCGCAGCGACACGCGCCGCCGACACACACCGCGCTCATTCTCTCGCTTGAAAGTGTGTTCGGCATGATCGCTGGCATCGCATTTCTCGGCGAACGCCCCACAACGCAGCAATACATCGGCGCAGCGTTGATGCTTGCAGGCGTGGTTGTGTCGCAGTGGCCGAAGAGCGACTCACGAAATGGATCGCAAGGTGGATCGCAAGGTGGATCGCAAGGTGGATCGCAAGACGACCTTCACGGTGATCGCAACAGTTCGATTGCTGCCGAAAGTGCCCGCGAGATTGCCGCGGACCCGCAGCCGAGATGACGCGGAAACCTCACTGCGCGCGCGAACGAAGCACGACTGCGCCCGACGTCGTTTCGATGCGGGATTCGCCCGCAGCTGCGCCGTACTCCGCCGTCACGCTGTGATCGCCGATCTCTGGCGTTCGCACCCTCTTTGCAGGATCATCAAGCGTGATCGCGCCGGAGACGGTCGTCACGCGCACCATGCCATCAAAATGCGCAGACAGTTCAAAGTCGACCGTGCCGGCTTTCGACTCGATCTCAAACGGATGATCGTTTCCGTCGGCGAGTGAAACCCGGATCGCACCATTCGCCGTCGTGGCGCGGACGCCATCCGTTGCCAGCGCGATCTCAATCCCGCCATTCTGCGCAGTCGCCTCGATGCCACCCGTGTGTTGCGCGATTTTGATCGATCCATTCTTCGTGATGGCGCGCAGTGCGCCCGATGTTCCGCGCACAACAATCGTGCCGTTCGCGCTCTTCACCATCGAGTCGCCGGTTCCGGGCGTTCGAATGATGAGTTTCACGCGATCGCGATCCATCACCTTCCCTGAGAAGAGTGGTTGGAAAACAATCGTGCCGTCTGCCGAGCGTGTCGCGAAGAGCCGCGTGTTCTTCTCGCGGCGCTCCACATCCTTCGCATCAGTGCCATCGACGGTGAACTCCGCAACCGCCGTCGTCTCGTCGAGTTTTGAATCCACGACGAGCTCCAACTCGCCATTCGTAATCTCCGCGAGAATGCGCTCACGCACGGGTTCGCCTGCTTTGTGCGACTCAGGCAACGCAAACTCCGCCTCACGATGCACCGTTGTCGTCTTCACACCGTCGTCCTGACGCGTCGGAGACATCAGGGGATCGAGCGATGCGTGTGCGGCGACAGGAACCGCCGCTCCCAAAACCGTTCCAAGAACCGCGCACGTGAGGTTGCGAAGGGGCTTTTGCATAGAGGTTGGCATGTTATGGACGCGCTGCGAGGGGTGTTCAGGCATTCTCGACCCATCTTTTCGGGGTTATCGCACACCGCAAACTTCCTGCGGGGGGACATCTCCCTTGCGCCGAAAGAGTGCTTGCCAACGCAAGGTGCAGCGGCAAACGCTTGGAGGATCCGAGCAACAGGCTCAAAAGCGACGCGCGTGTGGATGCGTGCGTCGCACATGAAGAACCCCTCTCGCCATGACTTCCTTCGCTCCGAATTCGACTCCAAACTTCGACCGCGTCCTCGAGCAACTCTTCACGACCCTCGTCTCTGGTGACCGTCGCGGCACGCGCGAAATCGTCGACGCGGTCTACGCAGCGGGCATTCCTGCGGAAACGATCGCAAAGGACATTTACTGGCCGCTCCTCGAGTCGATCGCCGCGATGTACCGCAAGGACCAGATCACCACGCTTTCGCATCACTACGCAACGCGCCTTCTCCGCTCGCTCGTTGATCAGGCGCAGGCACGATTCGAAATGAAGGCTCCGCGTGGTCGCCGCATCTCGATGTTCTGCGGGCCGAACGAAACGGAAGAACTCGCCGGCCAACTCGTGGCGGACCTTCTTGAAGCAGACGGCTACGACATCACCTTCGCTGGTGGCGGCGTTGCGAACGACGAAATCCGCGAAGAACTCGGCCAGCGCGAGTCTGACACGCTTCTCATCTTCGCATCGAGCGCGAAAGACGCGCCATTCATTCGCGAACTCATCGATGAAGTGCGTGGCAGTGGCGCGTTCGACAACTTGCAGATCGTGGTGGGCGGCGGCGTCTTCAACCGTGCACCGGGCCTCGCAGAGGAAATCGGTGCAGACGTCTCGGCGAACTCGCCACAAGACCTGCTTGAGAAGCTCGTCAGCGAAGCGACTTCGCGCAACGAACGCTGGGTGAAGTCGACCCGCCGCTCGCGCAGCGCGGCGTAAGTACGCGCCCTTCGCGCTACAACGCGGCGGTTTCGATCAGCGCGGTTGCGCTGCTCGCAGCAGACCACCATCCTCACAACAACCCTCCTCCAAGCCGCCCGCGTCCCGGGCGGTTTGTTTTTTTGCTTCTTCTGAGAGATCGCTTTCCGGTGCGCGGAAGACTTCCGGAGCCACTCGTCCGGCCTCCAACGCACAAATCTCCAAAGAGGAGCAACGTCATGAAACTCGGAAACACCCTCGCTCTCGCCCTTCTCGCCTCAAGCACCGCGCTGACTGCAGCCCCCGCCGCCAGCGCCGCAACATTCGGTGGATTCATCCCCGTTGTTTCGCTTCCGCGATCGGTCGCGACCGTGACCCAGTCGGTCAACGCCTCTGACATCGTGTCCATGCCGATCGCCGTCACGCTGTGCAGTGGCGCAAACGAGTTCCCGTGGTTTGTCGTGCGCTCTGCAACGGTCGCGGAAGCGGTCGGCAGTTGCTACACGATCCGCGCCACGGTTCTCTCCGCGAACAACGTTCGCCTCGAAATGAACCACACCGGTGGCGGCAACGGCATCTCGAGTGTGAAGTTCGGCGGCGCGGGTTCGGTCATCGGATTCGACCGCACGAATCCGAACCCAGGCACCGCGGGTTCGAGCACCGGTCGCGACGTGAGCTTCTTTCCGTCGATCGGCGGATGGACGCTGCGCGCGTCGTACAGCCAACCGCTTGGTCTCGGCATGACGCCACCTGTTGGCGACGTCTACGGATACCTCGCGCTGAGTTTCTCCTCATGCTTCGACGTTGGTGACTTCTGCCACATCGAACTCGATCTCGACAAGGCGAACTGAGTCGCCAGCGACGACATCGAGAGATCAACTCGGCAACATCAACTCCTCGCCCGCGCCGGAACTCAAGCGACCACTTGAGTTCCGGCGCGGTGTTCTTTTGCGTGAGACACGCTGTTCTCTGAAAATTGCGGAACTTACCTGAGGGTTCGCGCGCGTCACGCTGTCTCTCTTCATGACAGCACGTCACACGCCGGAAAGGAAAACCGCGCCGATCGGACGCGCAATTTCCCTCGCCAACAACCGCTGTTTCGTCATCGCACTCTTTCGTCTCTGGAGAACCACTATGTCACTCTTCAACGCTCGCCATTTCGTTCCTTCGTTGCTCGCATTCGCAACCGCTGGGTTCATTTCTTCCACGGCCTCGGCGCTTGTCTTTGGCGGAAACTTCTTCGTTCCAGGCCTCAATCGCATCATTGCGACGAACGTCGTCCAAAACATGTCGAGCGCGAATCTTCCCGCGCTCCCCGTGCGCGTCACGCTTTGCACCGGTGCGGTCGAAGCGCCCGCGTTTGTCGTGACTGGTCCAACAACTGCAGTCCTTGCAGGATCGTGCTATCGCATGTCGATCACGATCGCGTCACCCGATCAAACGCGGCTCCTCATCACGCACACCGGCGCGCCAGGTGGCATCAGTCGTGTTGAACTCGGTGGTTTCGCGCAGAAGGTCGTCTTCGATCGACGCAATCCAAATCCTGGCACCGGTTTCTCCGGGACTGGGCGCGATGTCGCTGTACTCGGCGGCGCAGGTCCGTGGACCGTCAACGCGCGCTGGACAAGCCCGATCCAAATCGGAACCATGCCCGCCCGCGGCGACGTCTACAACAAACTGACGTTCGATTTCAACATGTGCTTCGTGTCGAACAACTCGCTCTATGTTGAGTTCGACACCGACGAAGTGCAGTGATCGCAACGCTGCACCAAACAACACAGAGAACCCCATTTCGCCCCGTGCACGCTGATCATGCGTGCGCGGGGTGAGCTTTTTCGAAAATCCGAACTTCTCAGTCGGGCGCGATTGGATGCGCTTTGCGAGTGATCACGCGGAAAGCACACCGCGCGCGCGCAGCACATCACTGCACGTTCCGAATCGATGGCGCGTCAGCAACGCTTCGAGTTTCGGGAACGTTGTCGCCATGCCAGTGAAACACTTGAATCTCCGATGTATCGGCATCGGAACGCGCGGGCAATCCGGCGCGAAGTCGCGCGGATGGAGATACATCACGACGGGCAAATCGCGTTGGTTGAACTGCGCAAATCCGCGCTCAATCAGCCAAAGCGGAAGTACGCGCATGTACCCGCCACCAGAGAAGCAAAGTCCGCGACCCGCAACGCGCATGACGCCAAGCGGGAGTTCAGGCATCACGCGGCCTGATGGCGTCGCGCGAAAGAGATGCGGCGCGTCATCGCACGGGTAGCCACCATGGCCGCGTGGTGCAGGGAAGAGACTCGCATCCCATGTGATTCCCGCATCGAGCAAGACATCGAACGCCCACTCGGTACCTTTCAGAATCGAAAAGCTCGGAGCGCGATAGCCGGTTGGACGCACGCCCGATGCGCGTTCAATCGCGTCGAGTGATCGCAGCGTGTCGTCGCGGAATTCTTCCGGCGAAAGCGTGTAGACACGACGATGCCAATACGAGTGCGAGCCGAGTTCGTGGCCAGCTTCCGCGATACGACGCACGAGGTTCGGATGGCGATCAGCAATCCAGCCGAGCATGAAAAACGTCGCGCGCACGTGGTGTTTCGCGAGACAATCGAGGATCTCATCGGTGCGACGCGCGACGAGCGTTCCGTGCTCGCGCTCGAGTCCGTCCCATTTCGCTGGGTCATCGAGGCCCGGAATATCAACGATGTGAAACCAATCCTCGATATCGAAACTCAGTGCATGCAGAGGAGCATGCGTTGCTGCAGGCGGAGTCGCGTGTGATGATGTTGCAGACGAAGCACTCATCAGAGCATCCGATGCCCGAGTGCACGGAACTTGCGCACGTCGTCAGGCTGCGGGAATTTGAAGAGTCGCGCTTTCGACATGTCAAGCGGCGTGGGCTCGGGCAATCGTCGCGTGCGCGCGATTTCACGCAACACGCGGATCATCAAGCGCGCACCCTCCTGCTTCGTGCCGGAAATCACGCGATCAAGCGAGTCGCTCTTCTGGAGCGGGAACTCGAATGTCGCGATCACGCCTCCTGCGTCGAGTTTCGGCACCATCTCGTGCACCGTGACTGTGATCGCAGGTTTGCCTTCGAGCATTTGCCAGAAGGTTGGCATCATGCCGCGGTACTCAGGAATCTTGCCTGAGTGAATATTGAGGCAGCCGATCGTTGGAACTTTGAGCAGCACTGATTTGAAGATCTCAGGCGCTGCAACAGACACGATCATCTCGGGCTTGAGCAGCGTGACCGCATCGATGTATTCCTGGCTGTTCACGCTCGCGGCTTCGAGCAGCGGGAAACCCTTCGCCTTCGCAAGGTCGCCGATCGATTTTCCCGCCAGCTTCGCGAAGAGATACCGCGGAAGCAGGCGACAAAAGTCGACGGTTCCGTAGAAGCGGTGAATGCGACGCGCCGTTTTGGTCAGTGGCTCGTGAAACGCGCGCGAAACCGTCACACCGACGAGGTCAACTTCGTTGCGCGGGAGTTCTTCGAAGAAGACATCGAAAAACTGCCGGACGTACAGCGGGTCATTTTCGGTGACGAGGAGAACGCGAAGCGGACTCGCGGCGCTAGTTTGACCGTCGGACATCGCTTGAGCTGGGGCCATGGTGCGATGCTATCGGCCGAGTCGGGGTGCGACCTTTGGCGGCGGACGGAGTCAGCCCCTCAGAGCGCGCGGCGCACCTTCATGGAAGGAGTGATCCTGCGGGCGCGGCGGATAACCGCTATGTCGTTCCGCAAACGCTACCTTTCCACCTATGCCAACCGACGCATTCCCCGAGATCGACATCGTTCCCTTCGTCGACCGCAGTTCGAAAGAGCCACTCGGCTTCCGCCATTACCGCCCCGATGAAATCGTCGAAGGAAAGTCGATGCGCGATTCCTTGCGCTTCGCCTCCTGCTACTGGCACACGATGCGCAACGGTCTTGCCGATCCATTCGGCGCACCGACCGCGCAGATGCCGTGGGATGACGGCAGCGACAACGTCGACAACTGCCTTCGTCGCGCCGACGCGTTCTTCGAATTCCTGCGGAAATGCCGCATCGATTTCTACTGCTTCCACGATCGCGACATCGCACCCGAGCGCTCGACGCTCGCGGAATCGAACGCCGATCTTGATCGCGTCGTCGATCACTTCGCAGCACTCTCGCAAGTGACGGGCAAGAAGTTGCTCTGGGGCACCGCGTGTTTGTTCGCGCATCCGCGATATGTCTCGGGCGCTGCGACGAGTCCGCGCATCGAAGTCTTCACGCACGCTGCCGCACAGGTGAAGAAGGCGATCGAAGTGACGCATCGACTCGGCGGCGATGGATACGTTTTCTGGGGCGGCCGCGAGGGTTACACAACGCTGCTCAACACCGACATGAAGCGCGAACGCGAGCATTTGGCGCATTTCCTGCACATGGCCGTGGAGTTCAAGCGTTCGATTGGCTTCAAAGGACAGTTCTTCATCGAGCCGAAGCCACGCGAGCCAAGTGTGCACCAGTACGACTCTGACACCGCGGCGTGCCTCGCGTTCTTGCGCGAATTCGGCCTCTTGCCGCACTTCAAACTCAACATCGAAACGAACCACGCGACGCTCGCGGGACACTCGGTCGAGCATGAACTCGCGGCGTGCCGCGCGGCGGGCGTGCTCGGTTCGGTCGACGCAAACTCGGGCACCGATCATTGCGGATGGGATACCGACGAGTTCCCGACCGATCCTCGCCTCACCACGAAGATGATGCTTGAGATTCTCGCCGCCGGAGGTTTCACGCAAGGTGGGCTCAATTTCGATGCGAAGCGTCGACGCGAGAGTTTCGAGCCGCGCGACCTTTTCTACGCGCACGTCGCTGGCATGGACGCGTTTGCGCGTGGACTCAAGGCGGCTGCGGCGATTCGCGCTGATGGGCGTATCGCGGAGTTCGTGCGCCAGCGCTACGCGAGTTGGAACTCGGAACTTGGTCGACGTATCGAGTCGGGCGACGCCACGCTCGAAGAACTCGAGAAGATCGCGCTCCATCGCATCGAGTGGCCGCTTGAAAGCGGTCGACAAGAGATGCTCGAACACATCTTGCACGAGCTCATCTGAGATTCGTCGCCGCGAAAAAGAACACAGCGCGCCACCCGTGGTCACGAGTGGCGCGCTGTGCTTTTTGACGTGATGTTCGTTCGCTCAGTTCACGCGATCGGTATCGATCTTGAAGCTGAGGTAGTCGCCGTACTTGAAGCAATCCGAGAAGCGAATGTGAAGCGACGCGAAGAGGTCCTTGCGCGGGATCGCGGGGCAGATCGCGATTTCATCGGTGAGATGCGCGTAGACAATCCACGCACCGCTCATCGAAACCGGCGCGAAGTCTTGACCCGAGAGCGAACCAGCAGTGCCTGGATTTGGTGCGGTGCGATCGAAGCCCATCTTCGTGTTCGGGCTACCCATGATGCGGACCGCGATCACGTCGTCGCCCGGGGTATGCACGATGAGCTTGTAGTTGGTCGTGGTGGTGCTCGCGACGACGCCGTAGACCGCAGCGTTTGCGCCGATCGCTTGGACGGCTGTCGCGCTGGTCGCCGTGAAAGTGAGGTACTCGGTGTAGCCCGAGCAGTAGTCGATCTCAACCCAGTTGGTTGCGATGACGGCGGCGTTGGTCGCTTGCGAAACACCGGTCGTGCAGCGGAGCAAGCCTGCGGAGGCGGTGAGACCACCGAAGACGGCGGCTGACGCGACGGTCGAGGCAGCGAGGGTGGCAGCGGCGGCGAGGATCGAAGTGAGATTGCGCATGGGAGTTCCTTTCGAGGTCGAAACCCGGAATCAAGTTTGGGAGCCGCGGACGGGTGCGGCTTCGAAAGGAGTCCGTTGAGCGAAGGTGCTTCTCTCAGAACTGCGGTGAAAATTGTGGAAAATCGGCGCGGCTTCACCGGCGCGAACGCGCGTCATGTCGCCGTTGCGACGACCACGCATCCGCCGAAACCGCCGCCCGTCATGCGTGCGCCGAGTGCCCCGCGGGCCATTGCCAGTTCGACCACCCGATCGACCTCGGGTGTCGAGACATCGAAATCATCGCGAAGCGAAGCGTGGCTCTCTTGGAGCAGTTGTCCGAAGCGCACGAGGTCGCCGCCGCGCAACGCGTCGACCGCCGCGCGGACGCGCGCAACCTCCGTCACAACATGCCGCGCTCGGCGCGCGAGTTGCGCAGGAAGGCTCGCGACCTCTCTTTCGCTCGCGCACGCGAGTTCTTCGACAGGCCGCGACAATCGCTCTGCCGCTTCAAAGACATCTCGCCGACGCGCGGCGTAACCGCCATCACGAAGCGCGTGACGAATTCCTGAGTCGATGACTTCGATCCGCAGTGTCGCGGGAAGCGCAACCACTTCATGCTGCTTGCGTGCACAGTCGAGCAAGATCGCATCGTGACGCGCGGCGTTGGGATCCGCGTGCGCAACGCACCACTGATCCATGATGCCGCACGGCACACCGGCGTACACATGCTCGGCGCGCTGCGCAAGGAGCGCGAGTTCCGGCGGTGACATCGTTCGACCGACGAGCGTGAGCGCAGCGCGTGCAACCGCAATCTCGAGCGCGGCACTCGAGGAAAGCCCCGCGCCGACAGGCACGTCACTCGCGACCGCAAGCGCGATCGGCGGTACGTCGATGCCGCACGCACGAAGTTCGGCGACGACACCACGCGCGTAACGATCCCACGAAAGATCACCTGCAAAATCACTCGTGAAGTGATCTTCGTGGCCGCGCACCGCGGTAAGCGCAACCGACGTCGTTTCAGGTGTTGCGATCGGCAGCACCAATCCGCCCGCGTAATCAACGTGATCACCGATGAGATTGACGCGGCCATGCGCGCACCCAATCACGATGTCGTGTGGACGCGCGATCACACGTTCGAATGCACGCACGAGCGCGTCGCGTGCGCGCGTCGCTTGGAGCTCGCGACTCGCGCCGGCATGCGTAGACGCGTGCGCAGTCGAGTGTGGGGGAGCAGGCACGGGCGCGTTCACGCGAGCTTTCGCGTGAGTTCTCATTTGGTTCCGAGCCAAACGCCCTTCAGCAATTCGCCCTGTGCGTCAAGCTCCGCGTTCCCCGTGATTGCCGCGAGGCCCTCTTCGACCAACGCGCGATCGCCGGTTTGATGGCCGATGTACGCGAGCACGAGGCCGTAGCCAGGTGCGTCATCGCCGCGATTGATGCGCTCCCGCATGAGTCGCACCGCATCGCCGAGGCGTTCGCCAGTCGGCAGAAGCTTCGCGTCGTACGTTGCGTCGATCAACTCAGGATTTGCAGTGAACAGGTTGCGGAGCGTGAGGCCTGCCGAGAGATAGAGGCCTGCGCCCAACTGCGCATGCGCGACGCCGACTTCCACGAGTGGATTGTCAGACGCGATCGCTTGCGCCTGTTGGAAACGTCGCTCTGCTTGGAAGTACTCACCGGCGCGAAGAGCATCTTCACCCTGACGAACGAGCTCATCGACGCGACGTTTCTCGTCGGTACCCAACTGCGAGAACTTGCGTCCATGGCGCAGAATTTCCGCCACGTCCGGAACAGGCAGCAACTTGCCGCGTTGCTCGACGAGCTTCTTCTCGCGATCACCTTCGGTGCCTTCGGGGTTCTTGAGACCTTCGCTCCTAGACGGGTCCGTGGATGGGTCAGTGGCTGGGTCAGTGGCCGGCTTCGTCGCGCCGGGCGCTTCGCTCCCCGGAACCTCTGTGCCAGGTCGTCCCGGCAGGATTCCCTCACCCGCGGCAGGCTTCGAACCGAACTCGCCAATGCGTTCGCGCACGGCTTCGAGCCCACCGCCCGTCGCGCCCGTCTTCTCCGCGGCGCGCTTCTCGAGATCTTCCACGAGATCAAAGTAGGTCTTCGGCATCATCCGCGCGTTCTGGACGCGCAGGTCGTCACCGAGCGGCTTCGATGCGATCTGCCCTTCAATGCGCATCGCACCGCCGTAGTTCGCGCCCATCGACTTGAGATAGTCCTCCGCGGTGGTCAGGCCAGAGCGAATATCCGCGCGCGCGCGCGCTTGCTCATACACGCCGAGTCCGGAGCGCACGATCGGGTCGGCGAGGCTTTCGGCCTGCAAACCACGCAGCGGCGACACGATGTATCGAATGGCATCACCGTTCGCAGCCTGCCCGCGGGCAATCATGCGGTCTTCGCCGAGATCCCAGTTCATGCGGCCGAACGCCATCTGCGCGTTGGCGCGGTCGAGACGAACGCGGCTGTCGGGCAGTCGACCGGCGTTCGCCTGGTCACTCAGGCTGAGCGGTGTCGACGCGCGGCGGAACTCAAAGACGCCCAAGCCTTGCGCGACTTGGAAGCGATCCTTCGCGAGCGTCGAGTTGACGAACGCGGGGTTCGACATCGCACTATCCGCACGGAAGCGATACAGCGCGTCAGAACCGGTCGGCGCGCGGAAGTCGGTGTCCGCGGTGTAGCCAACGGAACCACGGAAACCGCGACCGCCGGGGACGCTGTTCGTTACGACTAAGTTGCGCGCGTTGTAATCGACGGGCGTCGCGGCGTTGTTCGAGCCGCCGCTGCCGACTTGGTTGTTGCGATCGAGTGCGTTGCCACTGCCCATCGCACGACCCGACCCGGCACCGCGCGACCAATCGAAGGTCTGTCCGCCCATGCCCGACCCGTCACCCAAGCGATTTCCGCTGCCTGACGGCACATTGTTCACGCCGCCCTGGATGCGGGACCCTTGATTCGAACCTTGAATCGCGGGTCCACCGATCCGCTGCGGCTGAATCTGCTGCTGCGCGAGCGCGGTTTCGATCGGACCAATCGCACAGAGGACAGCGCTCGCGACCGTGCACGCCAACACGCCTGCCGGGAGGAGGCGATGAGAAGCGGGAGAACGCGGCGCGGGGTTGCTGGGAAGTCGGTTCATCGGGCAACTCGTTCGTTCACAGGGGTTTACGAGATTGAGCGTGGGCGAGATTTGAGGCGGACGACGTGTGACACGGGTCTCGCGTGAGGTTGACTGGCTGGCGACTGGCGGGCGGGTCCGGCTGACGCACGCCCCAAATCGCAAACGTGATGGAACTTCAGCGGAGTGGGATTCCCCAACGTCGCGGCGCGACGCAGTGGAGTTGGAAGCGAGCTCCGCAAGTATCGGCTCGGTCTTACGGAAGGCAAGAGACTTCAGGCAAGAGACTTCACGCAAGATGTTTCAGGCAAGATGTTTCAGGCAAGAGATTTGGTGCGACCTCGCCCGAGTTCGGGCAGAGTTCGCGGCGTTTACGAACCGCCACTCGGCGGAGCCGTTGCGTTTCCGGGTTCGACCGATCCGGCGGGATCGATCCCACGGAGTGGTTCCGCGTGGGCATCCGCCAGCGATTCCGCGAGCGACTTTTCGAGGAGCCGGACGATCTCCTCCGTCAGCGTTGGCGTGGAGGCCTGCACCGCCACCACGACCGCACCGATGCGGAAGAAGCGAATCGCGTTGGGCTGATCGGTCGACTCGCCGCTGCTCGACTGTGTAGGGACCGAGAATACTTCGCCCTCAGGCATCGGTCGCGGGCGGCCGTAGGCATCGAAGACGGTGTAACGATCTTCATCCCTCAAGAGCAAGATCGTCGCGTGCTCTTCGATCGTGGCCCATCGGGCGCTTTCGAGCAACACGCAGTACGCCAACACGCCAGCGGCGCCGGGCAGCCGCACGCGCTCCGGTTCACTCCAGAGAACGTGCGCGTTCGCGGGTTGCGGAAGAACAATCGGTAGGCCCGTCATGCGGGCGACCTCTTCTTCTGCGGTTTGGCGCGCACTTGCGAGTTTCTCGCGAGCATCCTCGGCGAGTTCGTCGCGCCCGCGCGCCCGACGCAGCAATGCGACGTCGCTCGAGCCGGAATGGAAACTCGTAATCACGCGCTGGGCATGACGCGGCTCGATCGCGGTCGCGAGTTCAACGAGCGTCGTCCCGCCCGGCAGTTGCTGACGGTTGCCAAGACGAGGGCCGTAGAGCCCGATGAACACCGAAAAGAGCACCAACGCCACCGTCGCCGCGATTGCGGGGGCGCTTGTTTGACGCGTCGCGAAGGTCGTTCGAACCAACGGCGACGCTTCGGATTCTGGTTGCGACGGCTCATGAGCGTGCTCGACAACCTCGTGCGAAGCGGGGCCGACCGCGTCCGACATCCCAACTTCAGGGAGTTCGGGCGAAGGCCCCTGCGATGGTCCCTGCGATGAATCGCTCACGTCGTGCACGGGCGCATCCTACGGCGACCGCGCCAAGCACCGAGCGCCGCGCGCGCAATCTGTACGATCTCGTGATGCCAAGCCGTGCGCCCGCGTACATCACGACCCCCATCTATTACGTGAACGACCGCCCCCACATCGGGAGCGCGTACACGACGACCCTTTGCGATGTCTGGGCGCGCGCCATGCGGCTCGACGGCCGCGACGTCTTCTTCCTCACCGGCACCGATGAGCACGGCGGCAAGGTCGAGAAGAGCGCGAAGGACCGCGGGATCACGCCGCAGGCGCTCGCCGATGAGAACTCCGCCGAGTTCCGCAAACTCCTCGGGCCGTTTTGCCTCTCGAACGACGACTTCATCCGCACGACCGAGCCGCGCCACGAGTCGCAGGTGAAACTGTTCGTCGAGCGCCTCCTCAAGTCGGGCGACATCTACCTCGGCGAATTCATCGGTTGGTACGACGAAGGCCAAGAGGAGTACATCACCGAAACGCGCGCGAAGGAACTCGAATACAAGTCGCCGATCTCGGGCCGACCGCTCGTGCGCGCAACCGAGAAGAACTACTACTTCCGCTTGAGCGCGTTTCAGTCGCGGCTCGAAGAGTTCTTCAAAGCAAACCCCGGCTTCGTTCGCCCCGAAGGCCGCTTCAACGAAGTGCTCGGACGCTTGCGCGATGGGCTCCAAGACGTTCCCGTCACCCGCACGAATTTCACGTGGGGTATCCCGATGCCAGGCGCGAGCGAGCACGTGATCTACGTGTGGATTGACGCGCTCTTCAACTACGCAACCGCGCTCGGACTCGGCGAGCCGCAGGGCGCGCTCGCGCAGGAGCGTGCGAAGTACTGGCCGCCTGCGTACCACGTGATCGGCAAGGAGATTCTTTGGTTCCACGCGGTGATTTGGCCTGCGATGTTGATGGCGCTCGATCTCCCGATGCCGAAGTGCGTGTACGCGCACTCATTCTGGATTCGCAACGGACAGAAGATGTCGAAGTCGCTCGGAAACTTCGTCGACCTCGAGACGATCGATGGTTTCTTCGCGAAGTACGGTGTCGATGCGTGGCGTTGGTACATGACGACGCAAGGTCCGATCGGTACGCAAGACGCGGACTTCAGCGACAAGCATTTCCACGAGATTTACACCGCGCATCTCGTCAACACGTTTGCGAACTGCGCGAGCCGTACGAGTTCGATGATCGAGAAGTACTTCGGTGGTGCGATGCCTGCCGCCGAGACGGCGTCGATGCCGATCTCAGCAGCCGCAGGTGCGCCGACGTGGAGCGCGTTCACGGAAGCAACCGCCGCGAAAGTCGCGCGCCATTACGAAGCATTCGAACTCGCCGAGGCTGCCGACGCAGCGCTCTCGATCGTGCGCGCGGTCGACCTCCTCATCAACGAGACGGCGCCGTTCAAACTCGCGAAGGACCCGGCGAATTTGCCGCGCGTTGCCGAGATTCTCGCGGCGTGCGCGGAAGGCGTGCGCGTTGCAGCCGTGTTGCTCACACCGATCATGCCTAGCAAGTGCGCCGAAGTACTCACCGCGTACGGCAGCGCGCTCGATGGTGATCGCGCGAGTAACGGTCTCGCGGCCGCCGCCCGCTGGGGCGGACTCACGGCGGGTACGAAAATCGCGAAGTGCGC
>JAIXVI010000303.1 GCA_027483065.1 Planctomycetaceae bacterium | reverse complement strand
GCGATGTCGGGCACGCTCACGATTCTCGCGCCCGATGCACTCGGTATGTCGCCGAAAGCGCATGCATTCACCGTGCCGCCCAATGGTGAGGCGAAACTCCCGGTGCAATTCAGCGTGCCGCGCACGTTTTTCTCGGGTGAAACGCGCGTGCGCGCCCTCGTCGAAGGAACCGCAGAAGAACCGTTCCGCGCCGTACTCGACGCGCCACTCGAGGTTGGCTTCCGCGAAGTTTCCATGGAGCATTCGTGGCGCCTCGCGCGTTCGATCGAGTCGGGTGCGATTGACCTCATTTTGACACTCCGCGTGACGAACGTTTCGGACGAGCCGATCGACGTTGAGGCGTTCGCGGTCGCGGACGGTTACACACAGAACAAGAAACCGATCACTGCACTGGCGCCAGGCGAAACCGCGGTGCGCGTCTTCCCGTTTGCAGATGGCGTGCGACGACTTTCAGGCCGCGACATTCGCGCGGGCGTCCACGATGAAGATGGCGACGCGCGCACGCTGCGAAAGATCGCGATTCCGCCGCTTTTGCCGCCACGTGAGAGTGTTGTCGCTGCGCCGGAATCGTCCGAAGGTCGCTGAGATTGGGAGGCGCGGTGCTTCGCGTCCGCGTTCGCAGCGAGTGGTCTCACCGCCAAATGCCAGGCGATGGCGCGCGTCCAAAGAGCGCGCGAAACGTCAATCGATCGATGCGCCACGCATCGCCGACTTGCCGTACACGCAGAATCCAACGCGTAGGAACCGCAGAATCGCCACGTGCGACCGCCGTCGAGCAGGAGAGTTCGACTTCGCCGGTACGTTCGTCGAGGGTCACAAAGTCGAGGTCGGTGATGCGATTCGACTCGATGCGATTGCGTCCGCGCAATGACTCGAGCGCGGCGCGGATGTCGCGGATCGACACGCTGGGCGCTTCGCGTGTGCCGTAGTTGAGAACCGCGTCGTCGGTGAACAACGCCATCGCACCCTCAACGTCACCGGCGACCGCGCGGTCGACGAGTGCTTCCGTCGTGCGCGCAGCGTGCTCGCCAGGGCTTGTCACCAAGCGGCCCGCGAAAAACACTGCGGTCGCGAGCAAGACGCTTACTCCACCAGCGATCGCGAGCGCGCGAGATTGCTGCATGCGACCTCGGACGAGCAAGGCAAGGCCAACCGTCGCGAGCGCGATCGTGAGTGGGAGGGGGCTTTCAAAGATCCAGGCGTACATGGGTGAGTGGCGGGTTGGGGGCGAGGGGGAGCGGGACGCGCCGACGAACTCCGACACAACGAAGCTCCGACAGAACGAACCCCCGACAGAACGAACCCCCGACAGAACGAAGCCCCGGACGCGGCTGCAACGCCGGCTTCGCCTGTGCAGGAGAGGCCGTCGGAACCGAATTCTCGCAGGCGTTCACCCCAGAAGGCGAATGGCGAACCGTCGGAATCGCATTTTCTGCATGCTTCTCGTCGTCTCGGTCGATCTCGGCCGATGCGGCGGAGCCGCGCCCAAGGACGCCGATGGATCGGCGAGGAGGTCGCGCGCCCGTCACGGATGATGGCAACGACCCCGCTCCCTACTCCTTCTGCGACGAACGCCGCGTCGAGCACCGACGCCGCGTTGGTTGCCTGCGTCTCGGGCGGCCAAAGTGCGTCGGAGGCGTTGCTTGAAAGAAACCTGGCCGCCCTCGGTGAGCGGAATCTTGATCTTGCGCGTGCGCTGCGAGCGGCGCCGACCCCAACTGCGGGTGCGGCTGCGAGTGGGGACGCCGCAACATCGGCGAGCGCTGCGCTTCAGTGGTCTACCGCCGCCGATGGCGCGGCCGTCGCGAGCTATCTCGGCAAAGCGCTCGCGTCGAAGCATCAACCGCGCGCGGAGGCCACGACGTTCGCCGACGCGATTGATCTTCGCGATCGCGCCGTCGCGGTGATTCTTGGCTTCGGACTTGGATATCACGTCGCGGAGCTCTGTCGCCGACTCGGTCGTACAGGGCTTGTCGTGGTGCTTGAGCCGGATGTCGCGCTTCTTCGCGCGGTTCTCTCGCGCTTGGATTGGTCGAGCGAATTCAACGACGCGAACATTCTCATCTTCGAAGGTCGTGAAGAACTCGGGCGTTACGCCGAGCGATTCGCAGGCGCGGAAGGTGTCCTCATTCAGGGCGTTCAGTTCATTGAACATCCCGCGAGTCGCGAGCGTGTTGCGCCGTGCGTCAAAGACTTCGCGCGTTCCATCACCGAAACCGTGCGTGCCGCGCGCGTGACTGCCGCGACGGGTCTCGCGCGGAGTGCGCAGACAATTCGCGCGGTGCTTGCAAATGCGCGTCAATACGTCGGTGGTGAAGGGCTCGCGCCGCTCGCGGGCGCCGCGCGCGGACATCTTGGCATCGTGGTGAGCGCAGGCCCGAGTTTGCGGCGCAATCTGCACTTGTTGAAGGATCCAGCCGTCCAAGAGCGCACGGTGATTGTCGCGACGCAAACGGTGTTGAAGCCGTTGCTTGCGGAAGGCATTCGTCCACACTTTGTTGCCGCCCTCGACTGGCATCAAATCTCTCGACGTTTCTACGAAGGCCTTCGTGCAAAGGACGTCGAGCGCACCACGCTCATCATCGATCCGCAAGCGAATCCGGTGATCGCGGCGAGTTACCCAGGGCCCGTGCGCGCGATCGCTGCGCCGCATCTCGATGCGCTGCTCGGGCCACTTGCACGCGACATGGGACGGCTTCCGCCTGGCGCGACGGTTGCGCACCTTTGCTATCAAATTGCGCGATTTCTCGGCTGCGATCCGGTTGCACTCATCGGTCAAGATCTCGGATTCACCGATGGCGTGTACTACGCGCGCGGTACAGCGATCGACGAGGTCTGGGCACCTGAACTGAATCCGTTCAACACGATGGAGAACCTTGAGTGGACGCGCATTGTCCGCCATCGTTCTCACCTCGTGAAGCGCACGGATGTGCATGGGAAGTCGATGTACACCGATGCGCAAATGGAGACGTATCTCCAGCGCTTCGAGTACTTCTTCTTGCAAGATGAGCGGCGCGGATTACGCACGATCGACGCGACCGAAGGCGGTGTGCGCAAGGCAGGAACCGAGATCCGAACACTCTCCGAAGCGCTTGCGGAATTCGCGCAGGATCGCGTTCCTGAACTGCCGCTTCCGACGCGAACACTCGATGCGAATCGCCTCAAGCTCGCGGCGAAAGAACTACGGAAAGTCGCAGAAGATGTGCGCGTGATTCGCGCAGCTGCGCATCGCACGGGGTCCGCGTTATCGCAGTTGACCGGTGAATCGGCGATGAGCGATCGCGAAGATCGATTGTGGAAGACCGTCGAAACGGAGCGGTCTAAGGTTGGCGATCGCCTCGCGACGCTGCGGCTACTCGACGAATTCAGCCAACTCGGTGTTCTGAAGCGAGCAAAAGCCGATCGTCGGATCTTGCAATCACGTGGTATCACCGAAGTCGAACGACAGCAATTGCAGTTCAAGCGCGACATTGCGAACGTCCGTTGGATTGAAGAAGCGTCTGAGGAGTATGTCGGCCTTCTTGAAACGACGATCGAACGACTGGAAGTGAGCGACGACGCGGCGCGCGCGATGCCGCTTGAAGATGAGGCAACAGTCGCTGCGAAATCGGACGGCGCCCTCGAACGCGCGCTCGGTGAATCCGCCGGTCCAGTTGAGGTTCGTGCAGCATTCATCGTGCCCGTCGATCCCTGGCATGGCGGTCTTGGTACACCGCGCAGTCTTGCGGAAACACTCGCAGGAAGACCAGTTTTGCAATGGACCCTCGAACGACTCGGTCGTTCGAAGGAAGCCGCTTCCATCGTGCTACTCGTCCCTGAGGGTTACGACATCGGCGGCCTGATCGATCGCCGCCGCATTGGTTTGCCTATCGAAATCCATCGCACGAACGGATCACCGTTTGGTCCTGAGCGCGCCGCCATCGCAAGCGCGCGACTGTGGAGCGACAGCTCATGGCGTGGTGGTATTGCGGGCCTCACGGTGTACGACGAAGTGCTTGCTCCGAAGGCGATGCTCGAAGCGATGCAGCGCTTCGGTATCACCGCGGCTATCGCGGTCGGACCAGATTGGCCGCTTGTCACCGTGACCGGCGAAGAAGGCTGTGACGCACTGATTCGTCGACATCGAACGCGCCCGGATCTCCTTCGCGTGGTGTTCACGCAGTCGCCGCCAGGACTCTGCGGTGTCCTCGTCGAGCGATCACTCATGCAGGAGCTCGCGCAAGGTGGACGTCGCGCATCGATCGGCTGGCTATTGTCGTATGAACCAACACGACCGCAGCAAGATCCGATCTCGAAAGACGTATGTATCCAAGTCGATCACGTCATTCGACGCTCCCTCGTGCGAGGCGTCTTCGATACGCCACGCAACATGATTCGCATGCGTCGCGCGATTGAGCCAGGGGTTGGCGAAGGTCGCATGAGTGTTGCCGACATCGACGCGCGCGCGGCGGTTGCGCTGCTCGAACATCAGTTGTTCGACACGGTTCCCTACTTCACGCCCCAGCACCTCATGATCGAGCTCAATACGGGGCGCCAAGGATCGGGTGCGGCAAGTCCGCATCGATTCGGAAGTGTGCAGCGAACCGTGATGACGGAACGTCGATTTGCGCGGCTTGTTGAGCAAGTCGCTGAGAGTCGTGACTGCGTGATGACGTTTGCAGGTGCAGGCGATCCGCTGCTCCATCCAGATGTTGCGCGCTTCGTGCAGATCGCGAAATCTGGTGGTGTTCGCGGCGTGCACATTCGAACAGAGCTTCTTGCATCGCACAAATCAATCGATGCCGTACTTGAAGCAGGCGTTGATGTTGTCAGTGTTGAGATCAATGCGGACAGCGCCGAGACGTATCGCCGCATGCATGGCGTCGATCGATTCCGCGACGCGCTCGCGGGAATTGAACGTGTTTTCGCGCGCCGTGTCGAACTTTCCTCGAGTGGGGCGGCTGCGCTCGCTTCGCCGTGGATTGTGCCGCGCCTTCAGCGCCGACACGAGAGCTACGAAGACATCGATGGATTCTTCGATCGATGGCAGCATCTCCTTGGAACACCAGTACTCGAAGGTGCGCCGCCGCGTGAAGATGGCGCGCCACCAGAGGCGAGCGATGCGCGTCCGCCGCTCGCGAGTGCACGAGCGCCTTTCGCCGCGATGTGGCGCGAGATGCTGCGTCGCATGCTTGTACTTTCTGACGGTTCTGTGCCGTTCAGCGAAGTTGATTTCCGTGGAGAACGCATCTTCGCGCATGTCGATCGTGGTCCGTTGCTTGGAATCTGGCGCGATCTGGTCGCACGTCGAAAGCAGATTCGGCGCGATGGTGGCGAAGCTCACCCTGATCTTTGGACGCGAACTCCATGAGCGAAGAAACTCCACCGCGATGTGCCTCACGAGGAAGCGCGAACTCCGAAAATGAGCGTGTGCTCGCCGTCATCATCGGTCGCGCGGGAAGCAAGGGTTTGCCGCGGAAGAATGCACTTCCCGTTGCGGGTGTTCCCATGATCGCGCGGACGATTCGATTCGCGTTGCAATCACAGGCGATCGACCGAACGATTGTTTCGACGGATGGAAATGAGATCGCGGAAATTGCACGGCACGAAGGCGTCGATGTGTTCCTCCGGCCAGACGACGTTTCCAATGACACTGCGACCGTGGATGCGGCCGTACGCCACGCAGTGCTCGCAAGCGGATCGCGCGCGAGTGTCATCGTTGTGCTCTACGCCAATGTCCCGGTACGCCCCGCAGATCTCGCGAGCCGTGCAGTCGCACTGCTTGATGAGAGTGGCGCAGACAGCGTGCAGAGCTACTACCGCGTTGGGAAGACACATCCCTTTTGGATGTCACGTCTGGACAGCGAAGGCCGCGTCGCACAGTTCATCGAGAACAAGATCTATCGGCGACAAGAATTGCCGCCGCTCTACATGCCCGATGGCGGCGTGATCGCAGTCCGGCGCGAAAGCCTTTTCGATGTTCGCGAAGGTGAGCCGCATGCGTTCTTCGGCCGAGATCGACGCGGTATCGAGACGCGCGAAGGTGATGTCATCGACGTGGACTCTGCGCTCGATCTTTCGGTGGCGGAAGCGATTCTTCGAAGTCGCGAGGAGGTACACGTATGAACCCTTGTTGGAGTGACGCGGATCTGCACGGCGAGCCATTCTTTCTTGGTGGTCGTGAGATTGGGCCTGGCCGAGCGCCGTTCATCATTGCGGAAATCGGCGTCAATCATGATGGCTCGTTCGAGCGTGCGCGTGATCTCGTGCACGCCGCGCGTGACGCAGGGGCAGACGCCGCCAAGTTTCAGATGTTTGACGCGGCCATGCTGATGTCGCGCGACGCCGTGCTCGCGGCGTATCAGAAGGAAAGCGGCGCACGCGATCCGCGCGAGATGCTCGCGGCGTTGGCACTCTCTCCAGATCAACTCGGAAGTCTCGCTGAAGAGTGTGTGAAGTGCGGTGTGGTTCCGATTGTGACTGTTTTTTCGCTGCCTCTCTTCGCAAACGCGCGTGAACACGCATGGCATGCGTTCAAAACGGCGTCGCCTGACCTTGTCAATCTTCCGCTTTTGCGCGCGGCGGCTTCCCTCGGAAAGCCACTCATTGTTTCGACCGGTGCGGCGACACGCGAAGAAGTCGCGTGCGCAGCACAGTGGCTCCATGACGTGCGGCAACTTGCCTTCCTCCAATGCACATCGAGTTATCCAGCGCGTGACGACATGGCCGCGATTGGTGCCATGCACGAAATTCGCTCGATGACAGGTCGCATCGTTGGTTACAGCGATCACACGACTTCACTCGATACCGGTGCGCTTGCGATTGCTGCAGGTGGCGCGATTCTTGAGAAGCACTTGACATACGACCGAAGCGCAGCGGGACCGGATCACGCGGCGAGTCTTGATCCTGCACAGTTCGCGGGATATGTCGCGCTTGCGCGTCGCGCTGCTCGCATGATCGGTGGCTTCACCAAAGAACTCCAAGCGGTCGAAAGAGACGTGCGCATGGTGAGCCGACAGTCGATTGTTGCGACACGAGATCTGGCGGTTGGCGATGTGATTACGCCACACGACGTTTGCGTGAAGCGCCCAGGCACAGGTCTTTGCGCGAGTCGTCTCGATGATGTGATTGGGCGACGCCTTGCACGTCGAGTTGAAGCAGACCATGTGCTCGCAGAGGCCGACGTGCTCTGGCCAGTTGCTGCGGAGAGCGAGTTGTGAGCGTGAGCACTCCGCGGCGCATCGTGGTCGTGACCGGCACGCGCGCAGAGTGGGGGCTGCTCGAACCAGTCTGCGAGGCGATTGTCGCACGCACCGACTTGACACTCGATGTTTGCGCGGGCGGCGCGCATCTGCTCACTCCGGCAAATTCGCACGACGAACCAACAATTCGATGGGTCGAGTCGAGCGGACATCGCGTGCATGCATTCTCCATGCAGCAAGCTGGTGAAACGGGGCGTCTCGCCGATGCAGCGGCAGTTGGTCGCGGCGTGACTGCGCTGACTGCGCTGTTTGCGCGACTATTGCCTGACTTTGTGGTTGTTCTTGGTGATCGAATTGAAGCGTTTGCGGCAGCGAGTGCGGCGTCGATTGGCGGCATTCGCGTTGCCCACATCCACGGCGGCGATCGCGCAGAAGGTGTTGCGGATGAAGCGATGCGCCACGCGATTACGAAGCTTGCGCACATCCATTTTCCAGCGAGTGCAGAGAGTGCTGCCCGCATCGAGCGTCTCGGCGAGGAGGCTGCGCGCATTCATCTGGTCGGTTCACCAGCCGTCGATGGTCTTGCTGCAATCGCGCCGGCGACGGATCGTCAGCATGCAGAAGTCGGTGCGCCAGATTTCATCTTCCTCATGCATCCCATTGGGCGTACCGATGAGATGGAAGAGCGCGATGCCTATGCCGTGCTCGAAATGCTCGCCACGCGTGGTCGCGTACTCGCGCTGCAACCGAATTCTGATCCAGGGCGTGAAGGAATCGCGCGGGCGATTGAGATCGTTGCGGGTCGTCGGCGCGAGCATGTTCACGCGTTCCATCATTTGCAGCGCGAGCGATTTGTCGCGATTCTGAAGCATGCTTCCGTGCAAGCGATTGTCGGTAATTCAAGTGCTGCGCTGATTGAGTGTGCGGCGCTTGGCATGCGTGCGATCAACATCGGCGACCGGCAACGAGGTCGCGAGCGTGCCGACAATGTTCGCGATGTCGCCTCGGGTGATCTCGTAGGACTTGCGCGCGAACTCGACGCGCTTGGCTCGTGGCGCCCGTCGGGCGCGCATCCCTATCTCGCGGGGGGCGCTTCCATGCGTATCGCTAAGACTCTCGCGACGTGCAATCTGTCGGCGCATGCACTTGCGAAGCGCTGCACCTATTGACGTCATGCATGGACGATGACCGTGGTCCGACAGCGGACAAAGGTGGAGCTGCGCAGGCAGGTCCGGTTACTCGGTGGGAAGGCGCCTTGCTTCCGTGAAGTTTCCACCCACTTCGTGCGTGGTTCATCAACGAACGTCAACCACCGCGCGAAAACCGCCGATTCCCGCTTCGCCGCGCGGCACGCGCAGGAGGGGATTCCCGATGGAGCAAGTGGTCAATCCGGGTTCGTCGAGCAATGCTTCGATGCAAGTCGCACATCTTGCCGTGAAGCAACTGAGTCATATTGCGACGTTGCCTGAGGTGACGCTTGGCATCATTGAACTCGTTGAGAATCCGCAGTCGAGCGCGCGTGATTTGAACGCGCTGATCGGCCGCGATCCTGCGCTTTCGGCGCGCATCCTCAAGGTGGTGAACAGCGCCTTCTACGGGCTTCCGCGGCAAATTGGATCGATCGACCGCGCGATTGCGTTGCTCGGCCTGAATGCCGTCAAGAACATCGCGATCGCGGCAAGCCTTGCGAAGCTCTTCCGTGGCGGCGCGCTTTGTGACCGTTTCGATGCGAAGGAACTTTGGACGCACTCGATCGCCGTCGCGACTGCCGCGAAACTGCTCGCAAAGGAAGCGCGCATGGGATTGCACGACGAGGCATTCCTGGCCGGCTTGATGCATGACATCGGCATCATGGTTGAACTCCAAACCGATCGCGCGAAGCTTGTGCAGGTGTTCGCCGACATGCAGTTTGATGGCGACGGTCGCCCACAGATTGATTTCCGTATGGTTGAGCGTGCGGTCTTCGGCGCAGACCACGGCCACTTCGGCGAAGCACTTTGCGAACAATGGAAGTTCCCGCGCTCGCTCGCGCTCGCTTGTGGCCATCACCACGATCCGATGAATGCGCCCGCCGAGAGCCGACAGATTCCGTGGCTTGTGTATGTCGCGGACCGACTTGCGAGCGAAAGCGATGGTTTCCGGGCGGATTTGGCGGACCGCGGAATTCCGCGCGACGCGCTCGACGCGCTTGGTATCGGCGTTGACGCACTTGAGTCAGTGCGATCGCAACTCGCGGTCGCGCTTGATGAGGCAACGGCGACGCTCGCGGTATAAATGCCCAGCAACGCAACGATCACGTGACGCGCACGGCGAACGGCGTATCATCGCGCCATGCCTCCGGCTATTCGTATCGATTTTTCACGACCGATCGCGCTCTTCCCGTTGCCGGCGGTGATCGTGTTTCCACACACAGCGGAGTGGCTCGTCGCGTTTGAGGCTCGGTATCGCCAGCTCGTCGAAGATTGTCTTCGCGCGCGGACCGATGGGAAGATTTTGACCGCTGCGCCGTTCGCGATGGCAACCTATGCGACGCGACAGTGGAATGGCGAGCGAGTTGGTGAGCCCGCGCTTCGTCCGGCAGTCTGCGTTGTCAAAATCGTCGATCATCGACCGCTGACAGACGGACGTCATCAGATACTCATTCACGGCATCGCGCGTGCAGCCATCGATTCGATCGCCGAACCAGATGGCCGTCGCTTGTATCGCCTTGCGCGGCTGCGCCCCATTGACACGCGGGTTGGTGGTCCGCGGAGACTTCCAGCACTGGAAGCCGCGATCGCGCGCCTTGTTCATGGAGGAGAACTCGCGCGAATGCAGAGATTTGAGCAGATACGCGGCTGGATTCGACAGGGCAATGTGCCGACCGATGTACTCGTCGAACAACTGAATGACTTTCTCTCGCGCCGCGATGAAGTGCGATACCGAATGCTCGCAGAGCCGAGTGGTCGGCTGCGTGCCCGAAATGCACTCAGCGAGTTGAGTCATCTCTCCGATCTTCTCAAGCACGCAGCAGAGCGCACGGAGCCGTCGGTTTTGCGCGGAATCACTGTGAACTAACGGAACGACTTCGTGGTGGCGTGCGCGCGGCTCTCGAGTTACGGCATCGGTGACTTCTCGAGAATCGCGTTCCATTCTGCGACTTGCGTTGCATACTTCGTGAGAAGTCGATCCGCATCGCCTTCGACTTCGATCGACGTGACTGGTTCGCCATAGAGCATTGCCTGCGCGACTTCGATGCCGTCGGTGATTCTTCCGAACACGACGTAATTGAGATTCCATCGCTCCTGCGGCTTCACTGTGATGAAGATGCGACAGGGATGGCCGCGTGCGCGGGAGTCCTCCGTCGTATTGGCGAGGCAGAGAAGGCCGCCTTCATTGAAGAGGCGCTTTGGCGAGAATTCTCGCGGCAATTGATAGGGCAACTCTTTCAAATCAACCGCGGTACCAAGTTGCCGAACGACCGGTGAAAAGTCGTCCCATTGCTTTCCGAGGTAGTAGCCGCGACGGATGAGATTGAGAAAGTTCGCACAAGCGCGCGGCGCTTCCTGATGAAACAACTCGAACTTCATGCGTCCGGATTTGCTCGTGAAGACAACGAAAATGGGGCCGACGTCCTTCTCCGCCGAGGAGTTGGATGGCGGCGAAGGAGGCGATGAAGCGGGGGCCGTTGCTGGAGGCGTTGTCGCGGCATTCGCCGTTGTTGTGGGTGCTGTTACAGGAGTGGTTGGAGGCGTTGTCGCGGGCTTCGCTTCCGGCTTCTGCGGAGGCTCGGTCGAAACTTGCGACGATTCTTGCCTCGGTTCTTGCGACGATTCTTGCGTCGATTCTTGCGTCGAGGCATTGCTCGCTGTTCGTGGCGTTTCCGCCGGGCCATCGCAGGCGGCAGTGATGCAGATCGTGGCAACGGCGCATGAACGCATCATGCATTGAATGCCATGCAGAATCGGGAGTGATTTGAGCGATGCGAGCATGCGTGTCTCAGTCGTTGATTGGATT
>JAIXVI010000133.1 GCA_027483065.1 Planctomycetaceae bacterium | reverse complement strand
CGCGTTGCTCGCCGTGTATCTCGCAAGCGACGAGTCGAGCTACACGACAGGCGCGATTCATGTGATCGACGGCGGCTGGACGGCGTGAGTGCGCAGGCGCGCTTCGGCTAACCAATGAAACCTGATGAACCGACGCGATAGACCACCCGCGCGTTTTCGCTGAAAATCGCGGCCTGTTCGTCGGGCGTGAGTTCACCACCGAGTTTCGCGCACACGTCGATCCAGTCGGTCAGGCGTGCATTTGAAAAGCACACCGGCCAGTTCGAGCCCCAGATCATGCGCGACGGGCCGAAACATGTGAGGCACCATTCGAACCACGGACGCACTTCATCCACTGTCAGTGCACGTCCCGCGTTCTCAAACATCGCCGACCACTTCACTGCGATGTGAGCATGTCGCGCGATGCGTGCGAGGAGCCTCTGCCACTCGACACACTCGGCGCTCGCCCAACCCGCGTGCATCGGTGGATTGCCGAGATGATCAAGGACGAACTTCGCACCCTCGACTCTCTCAAGCACGCCTTCAAGCACCGCAAGATCAGTCCAACGAATGCAGAAATCAAACGCGAGCCGATGACTTCCGAGTCGATGCAAATCGACGATGAAGCGTTCCGTTGAGAACGGAATGTCGGCACCGTGAAGGACGCGACGCGCGCCCGTCACGCCGCGAACTCGACCCACCATCGCGATTTGCGCGAGGCACGCTTCGTCGTTGATTCCAAGTCCTGGCTCGATACCCGCGACACTCGCCCACGGAAGGCCGCTCGCGTCGCCCCACTGCGCGAACAATTCCGCCTCGCGTCGCCGATCCGCTTGCGCCATGTCGGCCTCGACAAACACAAGTCCGCCGCGCGTGCCGCCCTCCGCGTGATAGCGCGCGAGATCAAACTTCCCTGCGAACTGCGGCGCCTGCGCAAGCCACGGCGGCGAGAGCACTGCCGAATCCCACACATGCAGATGCGCGTCGGTCCACGTCGATGGGTTTGCAGCGCTCGCGGCAAGAGTCATCCGCGCAACATATCCGCCGCAGCGCGAGGTAGCCGCGGCAGCGCGGGAGGTCCCCGCCCCGCTACCCTGCCACCATGCACTCGGCCCAAGCCACCGCACTCAACCACTACATCACGCTCGGACGATCCGGCCTTCGCGTCTCGCCGCTCTGCTTCGGCACGATGACGTTCGGACTCGAATGGGGATTCGGCGCGCCCGAAGATGTCAGTATCTCGATGATCTCGCGCTACCTCGAGATGGGCGGCAACTTCTTCGACGCTGCCAACATCTATACGAAGGGCCACAACGAAGCGATTCTCGGCGAGTACTTCGCGACTGGACCAGGCCGCGGAAACCGCGATCGTGCTGTGATCGCAACGAAGTTCGGCGGCAACATGTGGCCCGGCGATCCGAACGGCGGAGGAAGTTCGCGGAAGTCGATGTTCAACGCAGTTGATCACTCGTTGCGCCGTTTGAAGACCGACTACATCGACCTCTTGTGGTGCCACTTCCAAGACATTCACACGCCGATCGACGAGACCATGCATTCGCTCGACATGCTCGTAAAGCAAGGCAAAGTGCGTTACGTCGGTTTCAGCGATCACCCCGCGTGGGTTTGCGTTCAAGCGCAGTATGAAGCGATGTTCCGCGGTTGGACGCCGCTGATCGCACTGCAAATCGAGTATTCGCTGTTGCAACGCACCGTTGAGTATGACCTGATGCCCATGGCGCGCGCGCTTGGCCTCGGTGTCACGCCATGGAGCCCTCTGCGTGGCGGCGTGTTGACTGGGAAGTTCACGCGCGCGAATCGCCCGCAGGACGACGGAACCACGCGCGTCCGCAGCGATTCGAAGTATCTCACGGAGTCGACGTACGTCCTCCTCGACGCACTCACCGAAATCGCAGAAGCGCACTCGAACACCGAGCGCCGCGCGACCATCGCGCAAGTCGCACTACGTTGGGTGATGGATCGCGCGGGAGTGACGAGCACCATCATCGGCGCACGCACGATGCAACAACTCGACGACAACCTCGCGGCATGCTCACTGCATCTCACCGCTGAAGAAACGAAGCGCCTCGACACGCTGACCGAACCGCCATCGTGTTTCCCGCACGAATTCCTGTCGAATCTGATTCCAAACACGATTCAGGCCGGAACCTCGATCAACGGCCGTCACACGCAACCGTGGCCACTCGCGCCGCAGAATCCTTCGGAGCGCTGGTGATGTCGAGCGAGGCTTCCGCCAACATCGGGTTCGAAGCAAACTTCGACGGACTCGTCGGACCGACGCACAGTTACGCGGGACTCTCGTACGGAAACGTTGCGAGTGCGCGCAATCAGGGCGCGAAGAGTTCTCCGCGACGCGCCGCGCTGCAAGGCATCACGAAGATGGAGACAGTCGCCGCGCTTGGACTTGTGCAGGGTGTCCTTCCACCCCACGAACGACCGCATCTGCCGACGCTGCGTGCACACGGTTTCACCGGAAGCGACGCGGAGGTGTTGTCAAAGGTTGCCAAGGAAGACCCGGTGCTTCTCGCGCGCGTTTCCAGCGCGAGTGCGATGTGGACCGCGAACGCCGCGACCGTCCTTCCGAGCGCCGATACGCAGGACGGGCGCACGCACTTTGTCACTGCAAATCTGCGTGCGATGTTTCATCGCGCGATTGAGCCGCCAACGACTGCGCGCGCACTTCGCGCCATTTTCCGCGATCACGCGCGGTTCGAAGTCCACGAAGCTCTTCCCTCGAGCACGGCCGAAAACTCTGGGAACGACTTCGGCGATGAAGGCGCGGCGAATCACACGCGTTTCACTGCTTCGACAGCCAATGGCGGTGGCGTCGCTGGAGTTCACTTCTTCGTCTACGGCGCCGCGCGCGAATCTGCACGTATTCCATCGAAGTTTCCTGCACGACAAACCCGCGCCGCAAGCGCACAGGTCGCCAAGCTCAGCGGCGTCGACTCGAAGCGCTGCGTTTTTGCGCAGCAAAATGCGGATGCGATTGACGCTGGCGTCTTTCACAACGACGTGATCGCCGTTGGAAACGGCAACATGCTCTTCTGCCATGAAAGCGCGTTTGAAGATCGGCGGGGCGCGCTCGACGCGTTGCGCCACGCCGTTGGAGAAGCGTTCGTCGTTGCGGAGATTTCGCGCGATGAGGTGACGTTGGAAGAAGCCGTCAAGAGTTATCTCTTCAACAGTCAATTGCTGACGCTGCCGAACAAGACGATGGCACTCGTGTGCCCGATCGAGTGCGAGGAGAATCCGCGCGTCAAGGCTGCAATCGATCGCGTGATCGCTGATCCTGCAAACCCACTTGTGCGCGCGATGTATCTCGATGTGCGTGAGAGCATGCGAAACGGTGGCGGCCCTGCATGCTTGCGATTGCGCGTACCGTTGACGACCGACAGTTTCGCGGGAGTCAACCAAAGCGCGATCCTCGACGCTTCGAAACTCGCGCAACTTCGGGCATGGGTGGAACGGCACTATCGCGAAGAACTTTCCGCCGAAGACCTCGCAGATCCTGCATTACTCCGAGAGTCTCGCGACGCGCTCGATGAACTCACGCGCCTCCTTGATCTTGGATCGATCTACGAGTTCCAGCGTTCCTGACTTACCGTGGACAATTTCTCGGTGCGCGAGCGCTCCGGCGGATATCTTCCGCGCATGCAACGAACGCCGATTTTCCGCGTCTTCCAGACACTCCGCTCGACACTGCCGCCCCGCCTTCGCGCACCATCGTTTGCATGCACCGCGGCGACCGCTTTGGCGTTGCTCATGCTCGGCCCCGTTGCGTGCGCGACGAAGCGCCCCATCGTGCCGCCCGACCAACTGACGGCACAAGGCGTCGAGCGCCGCGCCGCGCTGCGCGCGGACCTCATGGAGAAATCTGCTCCGCTGATGATGCGTGCAGCACTCGGCCCAAAGGCAGACCACACGGTCGATGTACTCGTTCTCTCGGGCGGCGGCGACTACGGCGCGTTCGGAGCGGCCGTGCTCCGCAGTTGGAAGTCGATCGAAGGGCCCGACGCGATGCCGGAATTCGACGTCGTCACCGGCGTCAGCACGGGTGCGCTCATCGCGCCGTTCGCGTTCCTCGGCACCGAGGCTGATCTCAAGGCCTGCGAAAATCTCTATCGCAATCCGAAGCCCGATTGGGTGCGCACGCGCGGCATCTTGGCGCTCCTCCCCGACAACGCGAGCCTTGCGGAAGTGCCGGGCCTTGAGCGTGAGTTGCGCACCGCGGTCGATCGCGACTTCGCACAGCGCATGGCGGCCGAGAGCGCGAAGGGACGATTGCTCGTTGTGAATGCGACCGATCTCGATCAAGGTCGTGCGCAAATGTTTGAACTTGGCTCCGAAGCGACACGCGCGCTTGAGCAGGACAACATCGAACGCCTCCATCTCATCATGCTCGCAAGCGCTGGAATTCCAGGGGTTTTCCCGCCGCGCGAGATCGACGGCACGCTCTACGCCGACGGTGGCGTCACTTCGAACATCCTCTACGGCGCGCCCGTCCACTACGAGGATTCGCTCGCATATCGCTTCCGCAAGGCGTTCCCAAACGCAGGCCCGATCAAGGTGCGCTATTGGGTGATCTTCAACAATCAAGCGGTTTCACCGGCGCGCACCGTGCAACGCACGTGGCTCGACGTGCTCGGCCGAAGCATCGAAGTTGCGATCCGCTCGTCGACGATGACGGGACTGCGACATCTCTATTCGCACGCCGAGGCGGTGACGCGTCGCGGAGATGGATCGATCGAGGTACGTTGGCTCGCGATTCCAGACGATTGGCGCCCGAAGGTCGAAGGTGTCTTCAAGAAGGAAACCATGAGCGAACTTGCCGACATTGGCGAACGACTCGGGGCAGATCCGAAGAGTTGGAAGACGACCGCGCCCGAAATGTGATCGATGGAGGCGGAACCAACCATCGTCCTCTTCGACGGTCGCTGCGGACTCTGTACGCGTTCGGTGCAGTTCATTCTGAAGCGCGACCGCGACGCGAGGTTCCGCTTCGCGCCGCTTGAAAGCGCTGCAGCCGCGCGCGCATGCGCCCGTATCGGCGCGCCCGTGCCACAGGCCGTCGAGCCCGACAGCATCATCGTGATCGCGGATGGCCGTGCGCTCGAGCGCTCTGATGCCGCACTCGCGATTGCCGCGCGCCTCCCCTTCCCGTGGCCGATGTTTGCGGTGTTGCGCGTCGTTCCGCGCGGGCTACGCGATTGGGCGTATGGCATCGTCGCCCGCAACCGCTACCGCTGGTTCGGTCGTCACGACGCGTGCATGATTCCAACGCCTGAGCAACGCGCGCGATTTCTTGAGTAAACCACTCGGTGAACCCCCGCGCACGGCCTTTCCACTATCTCGAGGGAACGGACGGTGGCTCTCCAACTCCATCCGAATCTCTCGGTCGATCCTCGAGCTCTTGGATCCAATAGAGCGATACGAACCAGTCGCCGCTGTACCGACGGAACCACGCCAACGGGTATGGGATCTCCTCCTCCTCATCATGTGGCGGCAGGATGAAGATGTCCGGCGCGCCCGGCGCGTAGACCCACGCCGGCTCGCTGAAGCCGCCGTAGCCCTTCCCGGCAATCGGAAACACCGCGAGCCTCGCAAGACTGAGTCGCTGTATCCGCTCCGAGGCGGGCGCGCCCTGCGCTGTCGGCGATCCTCGCGACTTTCGAACGAACTCGATCTCGTTCCCCGCCAGTTCCCATGCGTAGCCAAGATCAAACGGGTTCTCCGCCCGACCGAGTTCGGTCGCCGGATCGAACGCAACAACCTCGAAGTCGGTCCAGATCGCGCCGCGGTCGACCCGACCGCTCCATGCTGAGATCGGAACCCACGCGCTTGGCTCGATCGCTGGTCCCTGCGCGACTGCTTCGAGCGCGGATCGGTCGAGCCAAAACGCAACCATGCGCGGCCCACGGAGCGCACCGATACCCTGCGCCGCGAGCACGATGCCGATCGGAAGCAGCCAACGCCACAACGCAATCGGCACGACGCGCGGGCGTCGCTTCGGCAGCGCCTTGTGCGCGGCGAAGGCGAAGAAGATGCGGACGATGTAGAGCGCGACGAAAACCAATCCTGCGAGAAGCGCAACGATTCCGTCTCCGAAACTACGCCCCGGGCTGAAATCAACTCGGAGGATCAGAAGTCCAAGGAGTGCCGACATCGCCCACATCGGCCAACCCGGTGCCGCCGCGCTGCGACGCGCGATGCGCG